>JBEKOI010000057.1:0-22042 GCA_049521915.1 Acidimicrobiales bacterium
GTAGCGGAGGGTCTCTTCGATCCAGCTCACCACCCGCTCCCGGTCGGCGAACGGCTTGGCCCGCTCGTCGGGATTGCGCCAGCCCCAGTACCACGCGTTTCCGAGCAGCTTGGTGGTGGTCTCGTTGCCGGCCACCACCATGAGGAAGAGGAAGGCGATGATCTCGTCGTCGCTGAGCTTGTCCCCGTCGATCTCGGCGTCGAGCAGTGCCGAGGTGAGGTCGTCGGTGCGCGACCTCCGTCGTTCGTCGACCATGCCCTGGTAGTAACCGACCAGGGCGAAGGCGGCCTCCATCCCCGCCGGCGGGACGTCGAGCAGTCCGTCCTCGCGGTGCACGACCAGATCGGCCAACCTGCGGATCTCGACCCGGTCGGCGCGGGGGACGCCGACCAGCTCCGAGATCACGTCCATCGGGAGCTTGCCGGCGAAATCGGCGATGAAGTCGAACGATCCCTGTTCCAGCGCCAGCTCGAGGTGCTCGAGGGCGATGGCCCGGATGTGCTCCTCCATTTCGGCGACCTTGGACGGGGTGAAGCCCTTGCCCACCAGTGAGCGCATGCGGGTGTGGCGGGGAGGGTCGAGGGCCAGGAACGACATGAACTTGTGGGCCTCGGGCCCGAAGGCGCTGGGCTCGAGCGAGACCCCGCTGGCGTTCGAGAACCCGTCGAGATTGCGGAAGGCGGCCAGGACGTCCTCGTGGCGGGAGAGCGCCCAGAAGTCGAGCTCGTCGTTCCGGTACACCGGGGCCTCGGCCCGCAGTCGGGCATAGACCGGATAGGGGTCCTCGTGAATCTGGTAGGCGTACGGGCTGTAGGTGACGGGCTCGGCCAGGGTCATCGCCGGCCCCGTCTCCCTCTGGTCCCCGACCCGATCATCAGCGTGGTCGCCGCGGCCAGGAACTCGGGGATGTCCATGGACGACATGTGGCCCGTCCCGGCCTCGAGGAGCGCCCCCGAAAAGGAGGTCTGCAGCACCCGCACCACCATCGGATCGACTCCGGGACCGACGGCCGCGGCCAACCGGCGGTGGATCTGGTTGCCGATCAGGTCGCGAAGGTGCTTGACGTCGGGATTGCTGCTCAACAGCGCCTGGGTGGATGCGTCGACCAGGGCTGCGCTCTCGGTGGTCAGGAGCACCATGGCCCGCACCGCGTCGGCCACCCGGTCGTGCACCGACCGCCCGGCGTCGGCGTCCACGGCCGGCAGGGCCTGCATGCCGCGCCACAGCACCTCGGCCAACAGATGGTCCTTCGAACTGAAGTAGTTGTACGCCGTGGCCGGGGCCACCCCGGCACGACGGGCCACGTTGCGCACCGTCAACCCGGTGTAGCCGACCTCTTCGACCTCGTCCACGGTGGCCTGGACCAGCTGGGCCACCACCTCCGCCTGACGCGGGGAGAGACGCCGTCGGGTGGCCTCGATCCCGTGTCCGTCGTCGACGCCGCCGGATCCGCCGTTGAGGACGGCGATGGTGTCGGTCATGTCATTGGACTATAGTCTGGACAACTGTCCAAGTACAGGGCCGCAGGTGCGGGACTGGCTGAGCGAACGACCGACAGGGGGACCAACGTGGCGAACCAGAACTCAGGTGGAGAGCCGACCTCCTCCCTGCCGACGGTCGGGGTCATCGGCCTCGGCGCCATCGGCGACGGGGTGGCCACCAGCGTGCTCCGTGAAGGGTTCCCCCTGGTGGTGTGTGACGTCCGGCCCGAGGCCACGGCCCGGTACGCGGAGACGGCGGCGGTGGCGTCCTCGCCGGCGGACCTGTCCGGCCGCTCCGACGTGGTGGTGGTGGCGGTGGTCGACGACGACCAGGTCCACGATGTGCTCAGCGGACGGGGCGGAGGCCTGGTCGCGGCGGGCGACGGCACCGTGTTCGTCGTCGTGAGCACCATCTCGGCTCCGTGTGTCCAGGCCGTCGGGGCCGAGGCCGCCGCCCTCGGGGTCACGGTGCTGGACTGCGGGGTGACCGGCGGGCCCGCGGCGGCGGCCTCCGGCGACCTGGTGTGCATGGTGGGCGGCGATCCCGCCGCCATCGAGCGGCTCGCCCCGTTCTTCGCCGCCGTCAGCTCGCTGACCGTGACCATGGGGCCCTTCGGCACCGGCCTGGCCGCCAAACTGGCCCGGAACCTGATCACCTACGGGTCGTGGCTGGCCGCCTACGAGGGCCAGCGGCTGGCCGAGGCGGCCGGCATCTCGCTCCTGCAACTGGCCGAGGTGGTCAAGGCCAGCGACGTGCACATCGGAGGTGCGTCCCGGCTCATGTTCCGCTCGACGGTGGCACCGTTCACGGACGAGGACGACGAGGGCCTGGTGGGCGCCATGCAGGCGGGGGCGTCACTGGCCCACAAGGACATTCGGGCCGCCCTCGAGTTGGCCGAGTCGCTGAAGGTCGAGCTGCCCATGGCCACGCTCGCCGAACAGGAGTGCGACGACATCTTCGGCGTAGGAGGGATGCCCACGTGAGCTCGCAGGACCCATCGACGGGTGAGGAGCGCATGCTCATCGACGGCCGGCTCCGGACGGCGCGGTCGGGGCGGACCTTCGACGTGGTCAACCCGGCCACCGAGGAGACGATCGGGGTGGTGGCCGACGGTGGCCCCGAGGACCTCGACGACGCTGTGGCCGCGGCCCGCCGGGCCTTCGACGAGTCGGGCTGGTCGACCGATGTGGAACGGCGCGTCCGGGGGCTGCGCCAGCTGCAGGCGGCCTTCGTCGCCCATGCCGAGGACATCCGGGCCATGACCGTGGCCGAGACGGGCTCTCCCCTCTCGTTCACCTACTCGGCCCAGCTCGACGCGCCGGTCGAGTCCCTCGGCTGGGTGTCCGATCTGGCCGAGGGCTACGAGTGGGAGACCGACCTCGGCGATGCGTCGCCCATGGGCATCCCCTCCCACCGATGGGTGCGGCGTGAGGCCACCGGGGTGGTGGGGGCGATCACGCCGTGGAACGTCCCCCACCAGATCAACCTGGCCAAGCTGGGTCCGGCCCTGGCCGCCGGCAATACCGTGGTGCTCAAGCCGGCGCCGGACACCCCGTGGTGCGCCACCGTGCTCGGCCGGCTCATCGCCGAGGAGACCGACATCCCCGCCGGTGTGGTCAACATCGTCCCGTCCTCCGAGCACACGGTCGGCGCGTTGCTCTCAGGCGATCCCCGGGTCGACCAGATCAGCTTCACCGGCTCCACCGCCACCGGCAAGCAGGTGATGATCTCGGCGGCCGACTCGCTCAAGAAGGTCTTCCTCGAGCTCGGGGGCAAGTCGGCCTTCGTCATCCTGGACGATGCCGACCTGCGGGGGGCCGTGGCCACGGCCGCATTCACCGTGTGCACCCATGCCGGCCAGGGCTGCGCCATCACCACCCGGCTGCTCGTCCCGCGGCGCCTGTTCGACGAGGCCGTCGAGTCGGCGGCCAAGGTGATGGCCAAGCTGCCGGCCGGCGACCCCACCGACCCCGGCACCATCTGCGGGCCACTGATCAGTGCCCGCCAGCGTGAGCGGGTGGAGGGCTACCTCCGGCTGGCTGTCGAGGAAGGTGGGACCTTCGTCACCGGCGGCGGCCGTCCGGCCGACCTCGACCGCGGCTACTTCGTGGAGCCGACGCTGATCGTGGGCGTCGACAACGGTGCCCGGGTGGCCCAGGAGGAGATCTTCGGCCCGGTCCTGGTGGTCATCCCTCACGACGGCGACGACCACGCGGTGGCCCTGGCCAACGACTCCGCCTACGGGTTGTCCGGCTCGGTGTGGTCTGCCGACCGGGAGCGCGCCGTGGGCGTGGCCGATCGCATCCGGACCGGCACCATCGGCATCAACGGTGGCCTGTGGTTCAGCCCCGACGTGCCCTTCGGGGGTTACAAGCAGTCCGGCGTGGGACGCGAGTCCGGCGTCGCCGGTTTCGAGGAGTACCTCGAGACCAAGTCCATCGCCGAACCGGCGTGAAGGGGAAGGTGACAGCCGTGAGCGAGCAGCAACCGGGTCAACCAGGAGACGGGGGCGGGCGTGACCCCGAGTCCCCCAGGGCGCGGGGCATCGCCAAGATGGAAGAGGTCTACGGCTTCTCCGTCGACCCCGACGAGATCGCCGGACCCTACGTGGACTTCACCGTCGACCATCTCTTCGGGGCGGTCTGGACCAGGCCGCAGCTCGACACCCGCGACCGCCGGTTGATGACCATCGGCGTGCTGGCCGCCCTGGGTCAGCCGCAACTGGTGGAGATCCAGTTCCAGTCGGCTCTCGACCGGGACGAGCTGACCGAGGAACAGGTGCGGGAGACGGTGGTCCATCTGGCCCACTACATCGGCTGGCCGCTGTCGACAGGGGTCAACGCCGTGGCCGAGAAGGTGATCGCCAAGCGCCATCGGACCGAGAGCCCGTGAGCGCTGGCCCAGTCGGGTCGGAGGACACCGCCGACCCCATGGTCCGTTTCGACTTCACCGGCAAGGTGGCCATCGTGACGGGCTCCGGTGGGGGTATCGGGCAGGCCTACGCCGAGGCGCTGGCCGCAGCGGGCGCCTCGGTGATGGTGGCGGACATCGCCGAGGCCAACGCGGCCGAGGTGGCGGCGGCCATCGTGGCGTCGGGGGGGAGGGCCGAGTCGATACGGGTGGACGTGGCCGACCCCGAGTCGGCACAGGCCATGGCCCAACGCACCGTCGAGCGGTTCGGCGGCATCGACTACCTGGTCAACAACGCGGCCATCTTCGGTGAGATGCAGCTCGACCTGCTGCTCACGGTCGACTGGGCGTACCTCAACCGGTTCCTCTCGGTCAACATGCTCGGGGCTCTCAGCTGCGTGCGCGCCTGCTATCCGGCCATGCAGGCCCGCGGGGGCGGCGCCATCGTCAACCAGTCCTCCACGGCCGCGTACATGTACGCAGGCTTCTACGGGCTGGCCAAGGCCGGCGTCAACTCGATCACCCAGCAGTTGGCCCACGAACTCGGCGGCCAGAACATCCGCACCAACGCCATCGCGCCCGGCCCCATCGACACCGAGGCGTCCCGCACGGTGGTCCCGGACGCCTTCATGAAACCGATCCTCGCCTCCCTGGCCCTCAAACGGCAGGGCCAGACCTCGGATCTGGTCGGGATGTGCCTGTTCCTGCTGTCCGACGAGGCCTCGTGGATCACCGGCCACGTCTTCAACGTCGACGGCGGTCAGGTGGTCCGGCCGTGAGCGGAAGCCGGATCGACGTCGAGGACGATGCCGGCGTCAGGTTGATCGCCTTCGACCGGCCCGAGGTCCGCAACGCCTTCGATACCGCCATGTACGTGGCGGTGACCGAGGCACTCTCGTCCGCCCTGGCCGACGACGGGATCCGGTCGGTGGTCCTGACCGGCCGGGGGAAGGCGTTCACAGCCGGCCAGGACCTGCGCGAGATGGCCGCCATGGCCACCGGTGACGGGGGTCCGGCCGCGGGTTCGGGCTTCCAGGGCCTGATGGACCTCATCGTGTCCTTCGACAAGCCGCTGCTGGCTGCAGTCAACGGCGTGGGAGTGGGACTCGGCTGCACCCTGCTCGCCCATGTGGACCTGGTCCTGATGGACGAACGGGCCCGGCTGCGAGCCCCCTTCACCGAGCTCGGGGTACCGCCCGAGGCGGCCAGCAGCTGGCTGCTTCCCGAGCGGATGGGTTGGCAGCGGGCCTCGGCATTGCTGCTGGCGTCGGAGTGGATCGATGCCGGCCAGGCCGTGGAGGCGGGGTTGGCCCTCCGGGTGTGCCCCGAGGGGACGGTGGTGGCCGAGACCTTGGACCTGGCCCGCCGGATCGCCTCGTTCCCACCCCACGCCACCCGTGAGGTCAAGCGGTTGATGATGGCCTCGCGCCGGGACCAGATCGCTGAGGCCAGGGCCCGCGAAGAGGCTGCTTTCGCCGCGCTGTTCGCCCATCCCGACAACAATCCGGGGGCGCAGCTGACCGCCGGATTGGACGGCTGACGCCGGTGCACCTCGGGATCACCGCCTTCCTCACCGATCTGGCCATGCCGCCGGCAGACCTGGCCCGCGAGGTGGAGGACCGCGGCTTCCACTCGCTGTACCTGCCGGAGCACACCCACCTCCCGGTGCGGGCCGACCGGCCACCGGCCTTGGTCGAAGGCGTGTCCGTCGACGACTACCGGCGCAGCCTCGATCCCATCGTCGCCCTGGCCACCGCGGCCTCGGTCACCCGGCGCATCCTGCTCGGAACGGGCGTGGTGCTCGTGGCCCAGCACGACCCGATCGTGCTGGGCAAGCAACTGGCCACGCTCGATCACCTGAGCGGCGGAAGGGTGGTCCTCGGCATCGGGTTCGGATGGAACCGCGAGGAGGCAGCCGACCACGGGGTGCCCTTCGAGGACCGGCGCGACATCGCCCGCGAGCACGCGCTGTGCATGCAGGCCCTCTGGTCGCAGGACCAGGCCGAGTTCCACGGCGCCCACGTCTCGCTCGATCCGTGTTGGAGCTGGCCCAAGCCCATCCAGCAGCCTCGGATCGCCACGCTGGTCGGCGGCGGGCCCAACCCCTCGGTCTTTGCCGCCGTGGCCGAGTACGCCGACGGATGGATGCCCATCGGGGGGTCGGGTCTGGCCGAGGCGCTGCCCAGGCTCCGCCGGGCCGTCGAGGACCGGGGCCGCGACCCCGACCGGGTCCGGGTGGTCCCGTTCGGTACCGTGCCCAGTGACGAGAAGCTGGCCCACTTCGAGGCCCAGGGAGTCACAGAGGTGGTGCTCCGGGTGCCGTCGGGAAGCGCGGACGCCATGCTGTCGTCCCTCGACGGGCACTCGGCCTACCTCGGGCGTTTCGGGGGCGACGATGGCTGATCCCGTCGGGTCCCGTCCGGTGGACAAGCCGTGGAGCAGTGTCGGGCGCGAGGAGCTGGCCGCGGCCGTCCGCCGGCTCACGACGGTCACCGTGGCGTCCGTGGCGCCCTCCGGGTTGCTGGCCGACGCAGCCCGGCGGGCGGCGGCGCTGGCCGACGAGCTCGAGGGCTTCGTGCCCCCCGACGGCGAGGTGCCGGTGGCCCGCTTCTCCGAGCACTCGGTCGGGCCCGGGGACGCCGGAACCCTGGCCGCAGCCATGCCCTTCGACGTGGTCATCGGCGCCTGCAATCCGGTGGCGGTGCCGGTCGTCATCGAGTTCGACCCGCCCAAGGCCATCGGGCGGGCCGAGTTCACCGCCGCCTATGAGGGTGCGCCCGGCTGCGTGCACGGCGCCGTGCTGGCCGGGGCGTTCGACATGATGTTGACCGCCGCCAACGTCATCGCCGCCGGCGCCGGTCCCACGGTCACCCTCTCCATCAGGTACCTGAAGCCCACCCTCATCGCCCAGCCGGCGTTGTTCGAGGCCTGGGTCACCGAACAGGACCATCGTCGGACCCACAGCCGGGGGCACCTCATCCAGAACGGGGTCGTCACCGTCGAGGCCGTGGGCGAGTTCGTCAACATGGAGCGCGCCCGCATCGCCGCCATGCACAAGCGGGATGACGGGCCCGGACCGAGCGGGTCCGGTGCCACGTGAGTGCCTGCCGGGCAGAAGGGGCCGACAGTCTCTAGAGTCATATCGATCGGGTCGGCCGGAGGGGACGGATCGAGCATTCGCCGGAGGACTGCACGACACAGGGGGAGAGGACACCATGCATTCCAGCTTCGAGAAGGCAAGGGTTCCGGTGGTCGGGCACACCCGGCGCCGGCAATCAGGGCTGGTGGCAGTGGTGGGTGTGGTGGTCCTGGCCGCCACCCTGGCTGCCTGCTCGTCGACCGACAGTGTCACCGCCGACAACTCGTCGTCGACCAAGTCGGCCATCCCGAAGTCGGCCTTCAGCGACCACACCGGCCTCACGGCCACGACGGTGACGGTGGGCAACGTGTCGACCCTGCTGGAAGGGATCTTCAAGGGTGCCGCCGTCGGCACCGAGGCCTACGCCGACTACGTGAATTCGACGGGCGGCATCAACGGCCGCCGGATCGTCGTGGACAGCAGCGATGACCAGTATGCCGGAGCCCCCAACCGGAACGAGACCCAAGAGGACGTCGGGAAGGACTTCGCCATGGTGGGCAGCTTCTCCCTGTTCGACAGCTTCGGCGGTGTCGTGCTCAAGGCCAACCCGCAGGTGCCCAACGTCACCGTGTCGCTCGACCTGACCACCGCCGAGCTCCCCAACTCGTTCAGCCCGGCCCCGACGCCCAACGGGTGGATCCTCGGGCCCCTCGTCTACTTCCAGAAGAAGTTCCCGGCTGACGTCAAGGACGCCGGCGCGCTGGTGGCCGACGAGCCCTCGGCCGAGGTCAAATGGACGGCCGAGAAGGCGGCCATGGAACATCTGGGGTACAAGGTGATCTACGACCCCACCTTCGACATCTCCACCACCAACTTCACCCAGTACGTGGTCAGCATGAAGAACGCCGGGGTGAAGATCCTCTTCATGGAGCAGATGCCCGAGAACTACGCCGCCGCCGTCGTCCAGGCGCTCAACCAGCAGGACTTCCACCCGGTGCTCGTGTTCGGAGGTTCCACCTACAGCGAGGAGCTGGTGCCCAACTCGGGGGGAGCGGCCGCCATCGACGGTGCCTACATGGAGCAGAACACCGCCCTCTACCTCGGTGAGGACGCCTCCGGGCTTCCGGCGGTGAACACCTTCCTCAAGTGGGTGCAGACGGCCTCGCCCGGCTTCCATGCCGACCTGTACACGCTGTACGGCTGGTTGTCGGCGGAGCTGTTCAGCCAGGCGTTGAAGGCGGCGGGACCCGATCCGAGCCGGGGGTCGGTGCTCGAGGCACTGCGCCACATCACGTCGTTCTCCGGGGACTATCTCACCGGCCCGGCCAACCCGGCGGACAAGGTCCCGACCAACTGCTACATCATCGCCCGAATCGAGAACGGGCAGTACCAGCGGCTCGACGACCCTCCGCTGGACGGCCCGACCCACGGCTACCGCTGCGACCAGCCCTTCTACTACCACTCGGCCTGATCGCACACCCGGGCTGATCGGACCGGGGTCGGCCCCCGGCCTGCGGTCAGCCCTGCGCGGCCCGGGCGGCCCGGCTCATGAGGCGCGACTTGCGGTTGGCCGCCTGGTTCTTGTGGATCACACCCTTGGCCGCCGCCTTGTCGATCCGCTTGATGGCCAGCCGCAGCGACTCGTCGGTGTCCTCGGCGCCGGTGTCGATGGCATGGATGGCCCGCTTGGTGCGGGTCCGCAACTCGGACCGCACCGCCTTGTTGCGGGCCTGGCGCTTGATGGTCTGGCGGTTCCTCTTGATCTGGCTCTTGATGTTTGCCACGAGTGGTCCTTGTCGTCCTGGTGCCGTCGGTGCGGTCGGCACGGTCGGCGCCGTCGGCATGGTGGGTGCTGCCGGCATGGTGGGTGCTGCCGGTATGGTGGGCCGTGCCGCGGCCACCACCGGTTCGGAGATCTGACCCCGGCTGGCCGGCAAGGGCTCAATTCCGGAGGCCCCCGAGGATAGCAGCCCTCCCGGCCCCCTCCCATCCACCGCCATCCATCCGCACCCGACCGGGCCGCCGGTGCCCGCGCCGGCGGGGAAGGGCGGACGGCCGGTTCGACGGCTTGGGTACGCTGGCCGTTCCGTGCTTCCCATCGACCGCATCCGCAACTTCTCCATCATCAGCCACGTCGATCACGGCAAATCGACCCTGTCGGACAGGATCCTGGAGCTGACCGGAGCCGTCGACCCGCGCCTGATGCGCGAGCAGTACCTCGACTCGATGGATATCGAACGCGAACGCGGGATCACCATCAAGGCCCAGAACGTGCGGGTGCCGTGGCGTGACCACACCCTCCACCTCATCGACACGCCCGGCCACGTCGATTTCGGCTACGAGGTCAGCCGATCGCTGGCCGCCTGCGAGGGAGCGGTCCTGCTGGTCGACGCCTCCCAGGGCATCCAGGCCCAGACCCTAGCCAACTGCTACCAGGCGCTCGACAACGACCTCGAGATCGTGGCCGTGCTCAACAAGATCGATCTGCCCGCCGCCGATCCCGAGCGGTGCGCGGCGGAGATCGAACAGGTCCTCGGGATCGAGGCGGCGACCATCATGCACATCTCGGCCAAGACGGGCGAGGGCGTCCCCGAACTGCTGGACGCCATCGTGGACCGGATCCCGGCCCCCACCGGGGACCCCGCCGCCCCCCTGCAGGCCCTCATCTTCGACTCGGCCTACGACCAGTACCGGGGTGTGGTCAGCTCGATCCGGGTGATGGAGGGCACGCTGGTCGGGACGGACAAGCTGCGGTTCATGCAGGCGGCCAGCAACCACGAGATCGAAGAGATCGGTATCCGCACCCCGGTCACCGTGCCGGTCGACGAGCTCGGTCCCGGCGAGGTGGGCTATCTCATCGCGGGGATCAAAGACGTGGCCGGGGCCCGTTCCGGTGAGACGGTCACCACCACCGCCCACCCGGCCCAGGCCGCACTGGCCGGCTACCGCGACCCCAAGCCGATGGTGTTCTGCGGGCTCTTCCCCATCGACGGCGACGAGCTCCCCGACCTGCGCGACGCGCTGGAGAAGCTCCGGCTCAACGATGCCAGCTTCACCTACGAGCCCGAGTCGTCGCGGGCCCTCGGCTTCGGATTCCGGTGCGGCTTCCTGGGATTGCTGCACATGGAGATCGTGCGCGAGCGCCTCGAACGCGAATTCGACCTCTCCCTCATCGCCACGGCCCCGTCCGTGGCCTACCGCGCCTACCTGAACGACGGCACCCAGGTGGACGTGGACAACCCGAGCGAGTTACCCGAGCCCACCGCGCTTGACCACGTCGACGAACCCATGCTCAGGGCCACCATCCTCACCCCGGCCGAGTACACCGGGACGGTGATGGATCTGTGCCAGAGCCGGCGGGCCGAGATGGTCAAGATGGAGTACCTGTCGCCCGAACGGGTCGAGTTCGTCTACGCCATCCCGCTGGCCGAGGTGGTGGTGAACTTCTTCGACCAGCTGAAGAGCCGGACCAAGGGCTATGCCAGCCTCGACTACGAGCCCGAGGGGTACGCCACCGCCGACCTGGTCAAGGTGGACCTGTTGATCAACCACACGCCGGTCGATGCCTTCTCCACCATCGTCCACCGGTCACAGGCCGACTTCTACGGCCGGCGAATGACCGAGAAGCTGCGCGAATTGATTCCCCGCCAGATGTTCGACGTCCCCATCCAGGCCGCCATCGGCGGGCGGGTGCTCGCCCGCGAGACGGTCAAGGCCAGGCGGAAGGACGTTCTGGCCAAGTGCTATGGCGGTGACATCACCCGGAAGCGCAAGCTTCTGGAGAAGCAGAAGGAGGGCAAGAAGAAGATGAAGAACATCGGAAGGGTGGAGGTTCCACAGGAGGCGTTCGTCTCCGCGCTCAAGCTGGACGACTGAACGGTCGATTCGGAAGGGCACGGCAAAGCTGTTCGAACGAGGTTCCTCCGGTGCTCCAACAACTGACGTCTAACGTGTCGGCAGTGTCCAAGGGTACCTCTATCGCTGTATCCGGCCTCTCGAAGACGTACCGGATCTACACCCGCGAGGACCGCTCGACCACGGCAGCCGAGGCGGTGATCAAGAAGGTCAAACAGGCCAAGTCCAAGAAGGTCGTCGAGCAATTCGAGGCCCTCCACGACGTCAGCTTCGAGGTGTCCTGGGGGGAGGTGGTCGGGATCATCGGCCGCAACGGGGCCGGGAAGTCCACGCTGCTCAAGATCATCAACCGGATCACCGCCCCCACCACCGGCCGGCTCGAGCTCGGGGGCCGGGTGGGGAGCCTGCTCGAGGTGGGGACCGGGTTCCATCCCGAGCTCACCGGGCGGGAGAACGTCTACCTCAACGGGACGCTGCTCGGGATGCGCCGCAAGGAGATCAAGGAGCGCTTCGACGCCATCGTCGACTTCGCCGGGACGGAGAAGTTCCTCGACACCCAGGTCAAGCGGTACTCGACCGGCATGTACATCCGCCTGGCCTTCGCCGTGGCCGCCCATCTGGAGAGCGAGATCCTGGTCGTCGACGAGGTCCTGGCCGTCGGCGACTCGGACTTCCAGGCCAAATGCCTGCGCAAGATGCGGGAGGTGGCCCGCGACGGTCGCACCGTGTTGCTGGTCAGCCACCAGCTGCAGACGGTGTCCGACCTGTGCAGCTCGGCCCTGTATCTCGACAGCGGCCGTCTCGTCCTCCACGGCACCGTCGAGCAGGCCATGGAGGAGTACAAGCGAAGCTTCGCCCGCACGGCGCCGATGCTCAAGGAGGCGTCCTTCCGTCCGGGCACCGGCGAGCTCCGGTTCGACGAGGTGAGCGTGGCCAACGACATCACCAAGCCCGGTGAGGAGGTGGTCGTCGAATTCTCGGTGGGGGCTAATCCGGCCTTCGGAAGCCGCTACCACGTCTCGTGCTTCGTCAACAACGATGACGGCATGGTGATCGCCCAGTGCGACTCCCGGGTCGTCGACTTCTGGCTCGACCCGGCCACCGACAACGGGGGCCGCGTGGTGGTGCGCACGCCGTGGCTGAAGCCCGGTGCCTACACCGTCGACATGATGATCCACGCCGGCGGGCACCCGACCGACATCTGGGAGCAGGCCTGTCACTTCCAGGTCCTGCCGGTCACCCCCTATCCGCAGCCGACCACGCCCGACGGGACCGACCGCGGCATCGTCTTTCCCGACTTCGACTTCTCGCAGCGCTGAGGACCCATGGCCACCATCGTCATCACCCCGCCCAAGAAGTTCGCCATCCCCAGGGTCTCCGAGCTGTGGGAGGCCCGCGAGGTCCTCTACCGCTTCGGGGCCCGCGACGTCACCCTGCGCTACCGCCAGACCCTCCTCGGGGTGGTCTGGGTGATACTCCAACCGCTGCTCACCGCCCTGGTCTTCGTCCTCGTCTTTTCCAAGGTGGCCCATCTCCACTACGGGGGGACGAAGCCCATCGTCTTCATCTTCGCCGGGGTGTCGGCCTGGAACCTGTTCAGCGGGATCATCATCCGGGCCCAGGGATCCCTGGTGTCCAACCGGGACCTTGTGTCCAAGGTCTTCTTCCCCCGGATGCTGGTGCCCCTGGCCGTGGTCTACTCGTGCCTGGTCGATTTCCTGGTGTCGATCGCGTTCCTGATCGTCCTCATGGTCGTCTACGGGGTCAATCCGGGGGTGGCCGTGGTCCTCGCTCCGCTGTGGACGTTCATGTTCGTCCTCCTGGCCAGCGGCGTGGGCCTGGTCACGTCGGCGCTGACCGTCCGCTTCCGCGACGTCAACTACTTCGTCCCGTTCTTCCTGCAGTTCCTCCTCTTCGCCAGCCCCATCGCCTACGCCATCCAGAACGTGCCCTCCAAGTACCGCGTCATCTACGACCTCAACCCGCTCACCTGGCTGCTCCAGGAGTTCCAGTGGTCGCTCGTGCGCCAGCCGGCCCCACACCTGTGGGAGACGGTCCTGTCGATCGTGGTGCCCATCGCCGCGTTCGTCGCCGGGGCGGTCATCTTCGAGCAGATGGAGCGTGGCTTCGCCGACGCCATCTGAGCCAACCGCTAGCTGACAGGGAGCGCGGCTCGGCCAGGGGGATCTGATCGGAACGGATCGTCGGGCGGTCTCAGGAGGTGCCGCTGTCGCCGAACCGGCTGAGGATCCACCGGGTCAACCGGGGATAGGCATCGGCCCGGCCGTCGACGGTGTACAGCGAGTGGTCGTCGCCGGGCACCACCTCGACGTCCAACGTCCGTCGCCGGCGCAGCCGCCGCCGGACCACCGACCAGTAGAGCGAGGGCTCGAACTCGTGGGCGTCGACCTCGCTGACGATGACCAGCACCGGGATGCCGCGCCTGCTGACCTCGGCCACGGGGTGGATGGGGGACCATGAGACCCGCACCTGGCACAGCGCCCGCCACATCCACCGGGCCACCCGCGAATGCTTGACGGACAGGTCGCGCAACGTGGGGGGCATGGCGCGGTAGGCCGACCGGCGGGCGTCGATGGCTCCCAGCTCGATGTCGGGGACCCAACCGGTGATCCCCGGATTGATGGCGCAGACGGCCAGGGGGTGCAGACGGAGGCCGCCTTCGATGGCGTGGTAGCCGCCCGAGGACAGACCCACGAAGATGAGGTCACGCGCCTCCGGATCGCCGAGCGCCGCGGCCAGGTCGCACAGGTCGTCGATGGCCTCGGGAGGCTTGGGCTCCTGGCGGGGGAGGCCCGGACGCCCGAACGTCTCCCCGACGCCGTCGATGTCGAAGCGCACGCTCCGGAGGCCGTGGCCCGCGAACCGGCGGGCCAGCTCGACCCACATCCGGCCCGCTCCGGTGTGGTCGAGAGCCCCGGCGGACAAGAACACCACCGTCGGTGTCGACGCCCCCTTGCCTGCGGCCGGCTCGGTGACCATTGCGAACAGGGAATTCGGGCCCAGCCGGACGGCCCGTTCGGTGATGGCCCGGCCGTCGGGAGTGTGCGCCACCTGGGCCGAGTCCACGGGTTCCACCGCCAACGGGGTCGCGGGCCCGGCGAGGACGTGGGAAGCCCAGTCGGCGATGGTCTTGATCGTGGTGGTCGGCAGGGTGATCATCTGGGGCGGGACGTCCAACAGGTCGGGCTGACCGTCCACCTCGATCCAATCGACGTGGGCCGGGGAACCGTCCTGTCCCGGGGCCAGTCCCCGCCCCTCGCTTCGTACGGCCACCAGCGCGCCGCGTACCTTCGAGAAGTCGGCGTCGGCCAGCTTGAGCGCCGACAGTTCGCCCACCGTCTCCGCCGAGTAGGTGAAGCCCGGGCCGGTCACCGAACCGTCATCGGCCTGTGGGGCCCCGTAGCCGGTGGCCAACAGCGTGCGCTCGACACGGAGGAACTCGCGTCCTGTCGCCCACGGGTCCCACGCGATGAGGTGGTCGACGGTCGTGCCGCGGGTGACGGCCTCGATGGCCAGGAGGGCCCCCATCCGCATCCCGAGCAGGACCACCGGACCTTCCGAGCACCGCCGGGCGAACGACACGGCCTCGTCCACACTGGCCAGCCAGTCGGGCACCCTGCCGGGTCCGTCGAGGTCACCGGCCGAATCGCCGGTGCCCGCATAGGCGAACCGCAACGCCGCCACCCCGGTGCCGGCCAGCTGATCGGAGAGCGCCTGCATGGCCGGCTGGGCGTTGGCCATCTCCCGTCCCAGGGGGCCGCACATCACCACCGTTCCTCGGGCCGTGCCGCCGTCCGGGCCATGGACGCATCCGAACAGCGGGCGTCCGGGCGGCCCGAACCAGGTCGGCACGGCGTTCATGTCAGATCCTGATGCTCGAACGGCGCGCCGCGTGCATACCCGTCCCCATCGGCAGGAAAGAGGTGAGTATTGAGGAACGGCTGGGTGGTGGGGGACGTGTACGTTCTGTGAGGCAATGACCGAATTCTCCCCTTCCGCCAGCGCTTCCCCAGCCGGATCGCCGAGAAGGCCGACCTCACTCCGGCTCGGCGCCTACCTTCTGCTCGGCGACCCCGCCTTTCTCGAGCAGAGCATCCGCTCCATCTACGCTATCGCTGAACGCATCGTGGTGGTCTATGACGAGGCCGGGCTGAGCTGGACCAACAGGGCACTGCCCATCGGGCACTGCCTCGAGGTGGTCGACCGGATGGACACCGACGGGAAGGTGACCCTGCTCCCGGGGAACTTCCACGACACCGGGCTCCTGCCGCTCGAGGCCGAGACACTGGAGCGCAACGCCGGTATCGCCGCGCTGGGTCACGACGTCGACTGGGTCGTGCAGATCGACACCGACGAGGTACTCGGAGACCCCGACCGCTTCGTGGCGGCCATCGCCCGCGCCCACGCCGAAGGCAGGTCCGCCCTCGACTATCCGGCCCGATGGCTCTACGGGCACGTCGGAGGCCAGATCTACCTCGAACGGTGCCGCCGGACCTGGGGGATCGCCGCCGGCTACCCGGGGCCGGTGGCCGTGAAGGCCGGCACCACCCTCAGGCTGGCCCGCCAGTGCGACGTGCCCATCTGGCGGGTCGACTTCCGGCGCCGCAACACCGACCCCGCCCATCCACGCGACGCACGGGTCGACGAGTCGGTCCGGCCCGGCGGAACAAGGCTGCATCCTCGGGCCACGTGGACGAGGTCAACTGGGGGAAGGAGATCGACCGCTGGCTCGGGCGGTGCCGGCATCCCCGGCTGACCACCCTGTTGACCCCGGTCCGCAGACCCCCTGCCATCGTCGGAGCACCGACCTGGTTGCGCACGGCCCGGGTGCCGGACTCGGTTGTCGCCGACGTCGGATGAGCGCCCCCACCGCCTCGGTGGTCATCATCACCTACGAGCGCCCCGAGTACGTTGCCCGCTGCATCGAGCACCTGTCGGCCCAGACCCGGGTCCCGCTGGAGATCGTGGTGGTCGACTCGTCGTCCGACGACGAGACCGAGCGGCTGGTGCGCAACCGGTTCCCCGCGGTCACCTACGCGGTGTGCTCGGCGGGCATGGGCGCCATGGCCACCGCCCGCAACCTCGGCTATCGGCTGACCTCCGGTGAGATCCTCGCCTTCATCGACGACGACGCCTTTGCCGAACCCGGATGGCTGGAGCACCTCCTGCCCTTCTACGAGGACCCGACGGTCGGGGCCGTCGGTGGTCGCCAGATCCGTCGGCAGCCCGGGGAGCTCGAAGAGGGAGTCGATGCCATCGGACAGCTCCAACCCGACGGCACCATCACCGGAAATTTTGCCGCCGACCCGGGCGGGCCCGTGCCCGTCGACCATCTCCTGGGGGCCAACATGTCGTTCCGGCGCTCGGTCCTCGACCAGATCGGCGGGATCCACGAAGGCTACGGCGGGACCTGCGTCCGCGAGGAGACAGACCTCTGCCTCCGGGTGGCCCATGCCGGGTTCCGGCTCGTCTACACACCCGACGCCGTCGTCGAGCATCTCGCCGCGCCGTACGCCAAGGGCAGGAGGTTCGACCTCCGCTACGTCTACTGGGCCCAGAAGAACCACCTCATCGTGCTCATCCGCAACTTCGGGCTGACCGAGCCCATCGTCCGGCGCTACCTGTCGACCTCGATCGGCGGTGCCGCGTCCTCCATCGCCGAGCGGATGTCGACGGCCAGGGAGCGCGCCGGGGGCCATGACCCCGCCGGCGCCCTCCGTTCCGCCGGGGGGGCCATCCTCCGGGCCGGGGTGGTGGTCGCGGCGACGCTGTCGGGGGTCTGGGCGGGGGTGCGACTGGCCGGCGCCGATCGCCGGGCCCGCCGCCTCCGCCGCTGAGACAGCGCCGACCGGAAGGAGGACAGCGGGACTACGGCGCCGACCGGAAGGAGGACAGCGCCGACCGGAAGGAGGACTCGATCCCGTCCACCATGCGGGCCAGCGTGAACTGCTCGAGCACCCGCGATCGGCACACGCCGGCCAGCTCGGGTTGGCGGTCCCGCCAGTGCATGAGGCCGCGCAATCCTTCGGCCAGCTCCTCGGCGTCCTCCTGCTCGAACAGGAAGCGCTGCAGGGGTCCGGTCATGATCTCGGGAATGCCGCCGACCCGGGAGGCCAGCACGGGTCGACCGGTGGAGAGCGCCTCGATGACCGTCCGGCCGAAGGACTCCTGTACCACCGACGGCACCACGGCCACGTCGGCGGCGTGCAGTGGAGTGACCACGTCGCGCTGTCCCGGGACCAACCGCACGCTGTCGGTGGCCATGGCCCGCAGCTCGGCCTCGTAGGCGGCGGCGTCGCGGTGGACGGTGGACGAGCCCATCACCACCAGCGCGCCCTCGTCGGGACCCAGACCGAGCCGGCGCCACGCGTCGAGCAGGACGTGCACCCCCTTCTCGCGGTCGAGACGACCGACGCAGGTGACGACGAAGAGATCCTCGTCGATGCCGAGTGCCTGTCGTGCCGCCGATCGCTCCTCGGCTCCACCGAAGGGGTACTCGGCCGGGTCGATACCGTTGAAGACCACGTCGACCTTGTCGGGGTCCAGTCCCATGGAGAGCCACTGGTCGGCGACGAACCGGGAGACCACGACGAACCGATCGACGTGACGCCGGAACCTCTCGATCCGGCGCTGGCTGAGGCGGCCGTCGTACCCGTGCTCGTGGCACACGATGGGAGCGCGCGCCACCTTCCCGGCCGGTATGGCCCAACCGGTGGACATCATCCGGCTCCCGTAGATGAGGTCCGGCCTGTGGCGGACGGTGACCGCCGCGGCGGGGAGCACCATGGCCAACTGCTTGGGTCGTCCCCTCCGGCCGGTGGGGTACCAGTAGTCGACCTCGGGCACCTTGGTCACCGACTGGCAGAACCTGCGGTAGTCGGGGACAAGTGAACCGGGCTCGCGATAGATGAGGTTGACCTGGTGACCACGGCGGGCGAGCTCGCGGCTCACCTGGTACACGTTCCACTCCACGCCACCCATGGGAACGGTGCTGTGGACGCTGGTCACCAACCTCATCGGGCGGCTCTTCCGGGGTGGGGGGCCAGGCGGCCACACGACAGCCGCCCGGTCCGGGCGGCCGGATCACGACGCACAGGACCTCCACACCGCGGCATGGGCGGCCACGCTGGCCTCCCAGGTGAAGGTCTTGGCCCGCGCCCGGCCGCGCTCCACCATCGTCTGGGTGTCGGGTCCGCCCTCCAGGGCGGCCACCAACCCTTCGGCCAGACCGGGTCCGTCCGGCTCCACCAGGTAGGCGGCATCGCCGCACACCTCGGGCAGTGCGCTGCGGGCCGCGGCCACGACGGGTACGCCCACGGCCATGGCCTCGAGGGCGGGCAGGCCGAAGCCCTCGTAGGTCGAGGGGACGACGACGGCGGCTGCCGCGGCCATCAACCCCTGCACGGTGGCATCGTCCACCCGCCCGAGGCGCACGGTTCCGGCCAGCGGGTCGAACAGGCGGTTCCGGCGGTCGTCTTCGGGGCCGATGAGGACCAGCGTGGCGTCGGGTCGGGCCGATCGAACCCGCGGCCAGGCATCGGCCAGGCCGGTCAGGTTCTTGCGCTCCGTGCACCCGCCGGCGTGGACGACGAACGCCGAGCTGATACCTCTGGCCGCGAGCTCCGCCCCGGGCAGCGGCGAGGCTCCGAAGAACCGCTCGTCGACCCCGTTGTGGATGGCCACAGGAGAGGCCACGCCGAGCCCGGCGGCGACCTCGTCGGCCGCGAATTGCGACGGGCAGATGACTGCCGCCGCCCGCCGGGCGGTGGTCACGGCATCGGACGGCATCCGGCCCTCGTCGGGGAACCGGAACGGCACGATGTCGTGCACGGTCAGCACCTCGGGGCCCGGGGCCGGCGGCAGGCGCAGGTCCATCCGATGGACGATTCCCTGGCCGCGGTAGATGACCCGGCCGGCGCCGCGCCGGAGGGCGGGCGACGCGCCGATGAGCAGCCGGGAGGGGATGCGCACCGTGCCCGGGAGCGGTGAACGAAGGGTCCGCACCACGATCCGGTCCACCCGCCAGTCCGGTCCGAGCTCGGCTGATGCCCGCCGGCCGAGCTCGGATTCGTAGACCTGTTGGCCCATGGGCAGGCCCACGGCCACCGTGGCGATGGCCAGTCGGGTCGTCACGGCGGGAACCTCGACGGCCGGGGTGGTGAGGTGCCCGGCGCCCTGGACGGCACCGGTTCGGTGACGGTGTCGGGCCGAGCGGGGAGGATGGGCAACGTTAGCGTTCGCGGGCCCGGTGCGGGCACGGTGTGGGCCCGGTGCGGGCACGGTGCGGACACGGTCGTGTGAAGCCCGACGGGGTCGTGGACGGAGGGAGGGGTAGGTTTGACGAGGTGGTGAGTCCACCCGACGCTGCCGGCAGACCGGTGGCCCGTGGCGCTCCGGCCCGTCCCGCGGGTGGTCGGCGTGACAGGCCTCGTGGCTCACGGGACCGGCAGTCCCTCGTCGAGCTGGCCACCGGCGCGGCCCTGGTCGTGGTGGTGGCCGCGGCCGGCCTCTACGTCGCCCATCAGACGGTGGCCGTCACGGTGGACCGGTGGATCCTGAACCTGGTGCCGGCGGGCGGCGGTGGGTGGTTCACGCGGGTGACCTGGCTGCGCTATCCGGCGGTCACGTTGGCGGGTTCGGCCGTGGCCGCCGCCGTCGTCTTCCGCCGGGACCGCCTCCGGGCGGCCGCCTGCCTCGTCGGGCCGGCCGTGGCCCTGATCACCAGCGAGCTGTTGGTCAAGCCGGCCGTCGGCCGGACACTCGGTGGGGTGTACTCCTACCCGTCGGGTTCCACGGTCGGTGCCGCCGCCCTGGCCACCGCGGCGGTGCTCGCCGCCCCGCCCCGTTGGCGCACGGCCACGGTGGTCGTGGCCGCGGTGTTCTCGCTGTGGATGACGGCCGCGGTGGTGTCCCTGCACTGGCACTACCCGACCGACGCCCTGGCCGGCCTGGCCTATGGCGTCGGTGTGGTGCTCCTGGCCGACGGGTCGGCCGGGAGGATCACCGTCCTCGTGGGCCGTGGACGGCGCCATCGGCTCAGGTCGGCGGAGGAGGTGGGTCCGGAGGACCGGCGACAGGCCGACGGATGATGGCCACCGTGGCCTCCGGGCTGTCCGGGTCGAAATGGAGGTCGATGGGCTTGTCCTGGTCGTCCGGATCATCCCGTGACTCGATCACGAACGGCACTTCTTTCCGCTGGGGCTGGAGGGCCTCTTTGAGCCCGACGGCGATGCCGGTCATGACTGCACCGGTGGCCGAGCGCTTCATCCAGTTGCTGAACCGGAGTGGGTCCCGTCCCCCGTCGAGCCCGCCGGCGTCGTCTGCGGGCACCGGGGCGGCACCGTCGTGGGCCGTCGGCCCGGGTCCGTCGGCGTCCGCCCCCGGGCCGGCATCGACCTCCGGGGGGCCCGGCTCGTCGGAGGAGTCGAGCCTCCCGTCGTCGACCGGATCGGGCCTCGGGCTGGACTCCACCCAGTCCACGGTAGTGCCCGGGGCCGCCGGGCACGCCGGGACCTGGGGATGGGCACCGATGGCAGGGCCCGGGCCCCGGGTGGCGGGCCCCCGGCCCGAACCGCGGACAGGCCCGGTACCGTAGGATCGACCGCGTGCTGGACCGCTTCCATCCGCCCGTCGAGGAGTACCTGGAGACCATCTTCGCCCTCGAGGAGGAGGGGATCCCGGTGATCCAGGCCCGGCTGGCCGAACGTCTGGGCAAGGCGGCCCCCTCCGTGTCGGAGATGCTCGATCGCCTCGAGGCCGACGATCTCATCGTGCGCAGCTCCCGTCAGATCACCATGACGGCCGAGGGCGCCGCCCTGGCCCAGGGCGTCGTGCGCAAGCACCGGCTGGCCGAGCGCCTGCTGGTGGACATCATCGGGCTCGACTGGGACAAGGCCCACCTCGAAGCCGGGCGGTGGGAGCATGTGATCTCCGACGACGTCGAGGATCGGCTGGTCGTGCTCCTCGGCAATCCGACCACCTGTCCGCACGGCAATCCCATCCCCGGCGTCGAACCGGTGGGCCCCGAACAACGGCGGCTGGCCGAGGCCCAGCCCGGGGACAGGATCCGCCTCGAGCGCATCACCGAGAGCGTGGAGCACGACTCGGCCTCGCTGTCCTACCTCGGGGACCACGGCCTGACCCCGGGAACCACCGCGCTCATCCAGGCCCGGGCCCCGGACGGCACCCTGACCCTGGAGGTCGGAGGGGCCACCATCGCCCTCGGGCCGGCCATGACCCAGCGCATGTTCGTGGCCACGGCCTGACCCAGGCCCCGCCGGGCGCCGGACCCGGGGAAATGCCCGCCGAGGGTCGATAGCAGTCCGGAACAGTTCAGCACTCACTAGAGTGGAGTGCCAACACGGGGCGCCTCTGTTTCCGACCGGACCCGCCGGTCGGGGCTGCGACCCCCACACCGGACACCTATGGGAACCACCGACAGCAGCCGAACAGAGGAGGGCGCCGCCGGCGCTGGCGAGCTCGACGCCCGCAAGGCGGCCATCCTCAACGCCGTCGTCACCGAGTACATCGGCTCGGCCCAGCCGGTGGGATCGCAGCACGTGGTGGACGCCCCGGGGGTCAGCGTGTCGTCGGCCACCGTGCGCTCGGACATGGCCCTGCTCGAACGCGAGGGCTTTCTGGCCCAGCCCCACACCAGCGCGGGCCGGATCCCCACCGACAAGGGCTACCGGTTCT
>JBEKOI010000058.1:0-15990 GCA_049521915.1 Acidimicrobiales bacterium
CGGAGCCTCTCGCCGGGTCAGACAGACGACTGCCCGGCGCCGTGAGGGACCTGCTGCCCCAGCTGCAGACCTCGCGCAGCGGGCATTCTGGGCAACGAGGGGCCGACGGCAGGCAGAGCGTGGCGCCGAGGTCCATGAAGGCGAGGGCCGTCGCCCGGCCTCCGGAGGCCTCGGGCTGCACCGGCGCATGAGCGGCCGCCAGTGCGTCGCCGAGGGATTGCGCCTCGCTCTCGCGCAGCCTGCGCCCGGCGAGGCGCGCCAGCACCCGGCCGATGTTGGTGTCGACGGGCATCGTCACGGCGTCGAAGGCGAAGGCGCGCACGGCGCGGGCGGTGTAGCGACCGACGCCGGGAAGGGCGAGCAGGGAGCCCAGATCGGACGGCACCTCGCCGGCGTGCTCGGCGACGATGGCAGCGGCGCTCCGGTGCAGGTTGGCCGCCCGTCTCGGGTAGCCGAGGCCCTGCCAGGCTCGCAGCAGCGCTCCGAGCGGCTCGGCGGCCACGATCTGCGGCGAGGCGAAACGCTCCATGAAGGGGCCGTACCGCTCGGCGACGCGGCCGACCTGCGTCTGAGCGAGCATGGTCTCGGACACGAGGACGCCCCACGGGGTCACGGCCGGCGACCGCCAGGGCAGCTGGTCGCGCTCTTGCCGGATCTCGGACGGCAACCACCAGGCGAGCACCCGGCCGGCGGGTGCCGCACCGCTGAGGGCGCTCAGCCCCAAGCGTCCTCGTAGGGCCGGTGGCGTGCCGGCAGCGCCGAAGCCTTCCAGACGAGGAGCTTGCGCCGGAAGTAGCACACCTCCTGGCCGTGCTGGTTGAAACCCTTCGTCTCCACGGTGACGACGCCGCGATCGGGCTTGGAGCGCGATTCGACCACCTCGAGCACACGGGTCTCGGCGTAGATGGTGTCCCCGTGATACGTCGGGAACTTGTGCTGCAGCAACTCCACCTCGAGGTTGGCGATGCACGAGCCCGAGACGTCGGGAACGCTCATCCCGAGCACGAGCGAGTAGACGAGGTTGCCGACGACGACGTTGCGACCCTGCGGGGTGTCGTTCTCGGCGAACCACGCATTCGTGTGGAGCGGATGGTGGTTCATGGTGATCATGCAGAAGAGATGATCGTCGGCCTCGGTGATGGTCTTGCCGGGCCAGTGCCGGTAGATGTCACCGGGCTCGAATTCCTCGAAGTAGCGCCCGAAGGGACGGTCGTAGGTGGTCATGGGCTTGGTGTAGTACGCAACGTCGGTGGTGTCCAGCGGGGGCCGGGCACCGACGGCCATCGGCTGCGGTGTGGTGCCCTCAGTCCCGTACCAGGGTCGGCCGCGTGGTGAACCCGAGCACCCAGTCGGTCTGCGAATCGCCGTCGATGGCCATGCGCCAGGTGTAGCGGGTGCCCGGCGTGAGGGGCAACGGTCCGAGGTTGACGGCCAGGGCCACGTCGATCGGAGAGCCTTCGGGGATACCCGGGGGGCGCCCGACCGTGAACTCACCCCGCACCTCGACCGGGTGCTCGCCTTCGGGCGTGTCCACCAACACCGGACGGCCGTCGGCATCCTCGAGGAAGAGCTCCCAATGATGGGCCGATTCTGCTTCGTGCCATCCGACGTCGATCTTGAGCGCGATGGCCGAGGGCACAGGATCCGGGCCGGTCATGCTCCACCCACCGCCCAGCACGTAGAGCTTGCCGTCGGACACCTGGGCGGCGTCGCACAACATCATCGTCACTCTCACGAGAGGTGAGGTTACCGGCTCTCGGGGGTCCGCAGTTCGGCAGGTGGCGTTGGCCAATTGCCGAGGCGGCCTTCCGGGCGACCGGGCCGGGGGCGGCCGGTAACGTTGCCGCATGGAGCTGCGGGGACTGCGAGACGACGTCTACCGGAGACCGCTGGCCACGGCGCTCGACCGGCTGGGGATCGGGCCCGGATGGACCTGTGTCGACGTCGGTGCCGGAGGCGGCGACGTGACGGTGGCGCTGGCCGAGATCGTCGGGCGGGACGGCAGGGTCTACGCCGTCGACAGCGACCCGATGGCCCGCGACGAGGTCGCCGAGGCTGCCGCCGCCCACAGCCAGGTGCTGGCCATCACCCAGGCCGGGGAGGATCTCCGGCTGCCCGAGCCGGTCGATCTCGCCTTCTGCCGATTCCTGCTCCTGCACGTGGTCGATCCGGCGGCGGTCGTGGCCCGAATGGCCGGTGCCGTGCGCCCGGGGGGCTGGGTGGTGGCCCAGGAGCCGATCACCTCTGCCGGCCGGATCAACGGTGGCCCCTTCACCATGCCCTCGGCCCGGCACCCGGACATCGGCGCCCTGCTGCCCGCCCTGGCCCGCCAGGCCGGTCTGATCACCGTCGACGCCTGGGCCGAGGCACCGGCCGGCGCCGGCCCGGGGCCGGTGGCCGACTATCTCAAGCTCCTGACCGGGGTCGATCCGGAGGACGATCCGGTGGTACTGCCGCCGCTGGTCACCATCGTGGCCCAGGCCCCGGGGCGCTGAAGCCCGGGGCGACGGCGACGATCGGCTCCGTGGTGGCGCCGGCGCTTCGGTAGCCTGGAGGCGTGACCACCGCCCTGCCCGTGCCCGACCTCATCGCCGCCGCCGACGCGGTGGGCGTGGCCCAATCGGTCGTGGCCGCCGGTGTGGACGCCCTGGCCCGGGCCGGGGGGCCCGATGTGGCCGAGGTCCTGGCCTACGACGTGGCCCATGCCGCCGCCGCCGTGCGCACGGCCGAGGCGGCACTGACCTACGGGTCGCACGGGGACACCGAAGCCCGGATCGCCTGTGCCTTCGTCGCCGACGCGGTGGCCGACCTGGCGTCCCGGACCGTCGGCCGCTCCCGGGAGTGGGGCGTCGGTCCCGACTGGATGGCCCCGGCAGAGGCCTTCGTGGCCGCCTACCGCGACCCGGAATTCCTGTCCGCCCTGGCCGACCGCGAAGGCCCTCGCCATCTCGATGCCGACTTCGAACTGGTGAGGGAGACCTTCCACCGCTTCGCCGAGGAGCAGATCCGACCGCGGGCCGAGCACATCCACCGGGCCAACACCGACATTCCCGAGGAGATCATCGTCGGGATGTCGGAGATGGGCGGGTTCGGGATGTCGGTGCCCGAGGAGTACGGGGGCTTCGCCACCGGGGGTGAGGCCGACTACATGGGCATGGTGGTGGCCACCGAAGAGCTCTCGTGGGGCTCGCTGGGCGCCGGTGGATCCCTCATCACCCGACCCGAGATCCTCACCCGGGCGCTCGTGCATGGTGGGACCGAGGAGCAGAAGCAGCTGTGGTTGCCCAGACTGGCCAGCGGGGAGGTGATGGGGGCGGTCGCCGTCACCGAGCCCGACTTCGGGTCGGACGTCGCCGGGGTGTCGACGGCCGCGGTTCGGGCCCAGGGCGGCTGGTTGATCAACGGCGTCAAGACGTGGTGCACCTTCGCCGGCCGCGCCGATGTGCTGATGCTGCTGGCGCGGACCGATCCCGACAAGGCCAAGGCCCATCGTGGCCTCTCGCTCTTCCTGGTGGCGAAGCCCCGGGCCGAGGGTGAGGCGTTCCTGTTCGACCAGGCCCCGGGCCAGGACGGCCATCCCGCCGGGTCCTCCGGCCGGATGGAGGGCCGGGCCATCGACACCATCGGCTACCGCGGCATGCACTCCTACGAGGTGGCCTTCGAGAATTGGTTCGTACCCGAGGCCAACCTGGTGGGAGGCGAGGAGGGTCTCGGGCAGGGCTTCTACCTGCAGATGCAGGGTTTCGAAAACGGGAGGCTGCAGACCGCGGCCCGGGCCATCGGGGTCATGCAGGCCAGCTACGAGGCCGCCGTCGGCTACGCGCGAAACCGGGTGGTGTTCGGCTCGCCGATCATCGACTACCAGCTGACCAGGGCCAAGCTGGCCAGGATGGCCGTGCTCATCCAGACCACGCGGCAGTTCTCCTACGAGGTGGCCCGCCTGATGTCAAAGGGCGAGGGAAGCCTCGAGGCCTCCATGATCAAGGCCTACGTGTGCCGGGCGGCCGAGTGGGTCACCCGCGAGGCGCTCCAGATCCACGGGGGCATGGGGTACGCGGAGGAGTTCCCGGTCAGCCGCTACTTCGTGGACGCCCGGGTCCTCTCGATCTTCGAGGGGGCCGACGAGACCCTGGCCCTCAAGGTGATCGCCCGACGGCTCCTGGCCAACGCCAAGAGCTGACCCCACCCCAGGGGACGGCACCGGGGTACGTTGGGCCGGTGGACAACGCCTCGCTCATCGAATCGGTCAGGACGGAGGGCCAGACCCTGGCCGTGGCCATCGAAGATGCCGCCCCGGATGATCTGGTGCCGACCTGCGAAGGTTGGAAGATCGCCGATCTGGCCGTCCACGTCGGCCAATTCTGCGGGTTCTGGAGCCATGTGCTGTGCGAGGGCACCGGGCGGCCGAAGACCCCCTTCCCCGAACCGCCCGGGGGCGACGAACTGGGCGCCTGGGTGGCGGCGCTGGCCGGGCATCTCGTCGAGGAGCTCGACGCCACCCCTTCGGGCACCGAGGTGTGGAGCTGGTTCGACGCCGACCACACGGCCGGGTTCGTGTCCCGTCGCTGCGCGCATGAGTTGGCCGTGCACCGCTACGACGCCCAGTCCACGAGCCGCGCCTGTACGCCCATCGCCTCGGACCTGGCCGAGGACGGCATCGACGAGGTGCTCGACGTCCTCGTCACCAGCCGCGACCGATCGGGACGGGGGACGGGCCGGACCATGGCCCTCAAGGGAACGGACGTCGGGGCGAGCTGGGTGGTGGCCCTCGAGCATGACCGGATCGCCGTCGAGCGCGGGCAGCTGGACGGATCGACACCCACGGACACCGACGTGGTCGTCAGCGGTACGGCCTCCGACCTGGAACTCACCCTCTACCGCCGTCCCACGCTGAGCCCGGTCGATGTGCACGGCGACTACACCGTCCTCGAGGAGTGGCACCGCGAGTTCACGTTCTGAGCCGGCCCGCCCCGGTCTGTCGACCGGTCCCCACCGGTGCCACCTGTGGCGGCCCGCTCCCGGGGGCCGCGCCTCAGCCCGGCGTCCGGCTCAGCCCGGCGTCCGGCTCAGCCCGGCCCGCTCGCCCCGGGTCACGAACTTGGTGGCCATCTTGCGAGAGGCCTCGTCGATCATCTCGTCGCCGAACATCACCGCACCCGACCGGTCGTCCTCGGTGGCCTTGCGGTAGGCGTCCAGGATGTCCCAGGCCCTGTCGAACTGCTCCTGGGTCGGTGAGTAGACCTCATTGAGCACACCGACCTGGTCCGGGGTCAGGGCCCACTTGCCGTCGTAGCCGAGGACCCGGGTCCGCTGGGAGAACTCGCGGAGCGCGTCGAGCTCGCGCACCTTCAGGAACGGACCGTCGATGACCTGGAGCCCGTTGGCCCGCCCGGCCATGAGGATCTTCGAGAACACGTAGTTGAAGTGGTCACCCGGGTACTCGGGGATGGCCACCCCGCCGGTCAGGACCGGCATCTCCATGGAGGCGGCGAAGTCGGCCGGGCCGAAGATGATGGTCTCCAGCCGCGGCGAGGCCGCGCAGATCTCCTCGACGTTGATCAGGCCCCGGGTCGTCTCGATCTGGGCCTCGATGCCGATGTGGCCGACCGGCATGCTGCACTTCTTCTCCACCTGGGTGAGCAGCAGGTCGAGTGCCACCACCTCGGCTGCGGTCTGCACCTTGGGCAGCATCAGTTCGTCGAGGCGCTCGCCGGCGTTGGAGACCACGTCGATGACGTCGCCGTAGGTCCATTCGGTGTCCCAGGCGTTGATGCGCACGCAGAGGACCCGGTCGTCCCAGGGCAGGTTCTTGATGGCGTCGGCCACCTTGGCCCTGGCCGCCTCCTTCTCCAGCGGGGCCACCGAGTCCTCGAGGTCGAGGAAGCTCATGTCGGCGGGCACCGTCGGTGCCTTGGCCAGGAAGCGCTCGTTCGACCCGGGAGAGGACATGCACGAGCGGCGCGGAAGGTATCTTGAACGTTCGGACATACCCCGATCGTACGGCCGAATCGGGGGGAGCCCCAAATGGCCGTGGCCCGGCGACCTGTGCTCAGCCGTCGAACATGCCGACCGGCGGATGGGCCTCGGGGCCGATGTGGTAGCGCTCGGTGTAGTCGCTGAACTCCTCGCCCAGGCCGGCGTAGGTCCAACCGAAGTCGGCGGGGTCGTAGCGATGGCGCCCGAACACGTCCTTGGGCCGGTCCTCGAGGAACGCCTGCATCCGCCGGGCGTGCAGGTCGCCGACATCGTCGCCGAAGCTTCGGTAGAGGCCGCGGACCGTCCCCAGCGGGTCGGCGACCAGGGCGTCGTAGTGGACGTGCCGGCACCATCCTTCGCCCGACTTCTCGTCGAACGCCACCGCCGAGTCCAGGGCGAAGATGCACTTGCGCTTCCACTCCTCGGCGGCCGGGCGGGGGTCGCGCCGGTTGGTGAGGGGGCGCTGGCCGGCGTTGGCCAGACTGGCCAGCGATGTCACCACCGGCCCCGGGTCCCGGTGGGTCCAGATGATGCGGGCATCGGGATAGGCGGCCAGGAGGGCGCCGAGGTGCCAGAGGTGGTTCGGGGTCTTGAGGATCCACCGTTCGGTGGGTTGTCGGGACTGCAGGGTCTGCAGGGCCAGCCGGTGCTGTGCGTAGGCCGGTGCCATCTCGGCACCTTCCAGCCATCGGGCGTACGAGGGCACATGGGCCTGCGTCTCGAGGGCCAGGGTGCGGATGTCGAACATGAACAAGGTCACACACTCCTGGGCCAGGGTGGCCCCGAAGGGGTGCATCGCCTTGAGCGGGGGGTTGAGCTTCATCAACCCGTCGAGCTCCTTCGCCGTCTGGGCTATGCGCGGGTCCTCGTCCCCCTCGCCCAGCGTGGGCGGCGGGATGGGGTGGGCGGCCTCCCACTGGAGGAGGGGGCGGGACATGGGGTCGAGCCCCAGCAGCATCGACAGCAAGCTGGTCCCCGTACGGGGAAGGCCGACGATCACCCAGGGGCCGTCGATGCGCTCGGCTCGCACCTCGGGGTGGTCCAGCGACCAACGGTGCAGGGAGATGCGGTTGGCCAGGGCGCCGGCCAGCATCTTGGAGATGAGGATCCGGCCGAAGGTGGTCAGGTCGGCCTCGGTGGCACAGGCGTCGAGAAAGACCTCCAGCGGTTCGCGGAAGGTGTCGGTACCGAAATCACCGGACCCGGCCAGTTTGACCGCCGACGCCTCCACCGACGACGGTGCCAACGACGGGAGGTTCAGTCCCACCCGGGTCAGGCCCTCGCCCACCCGGTTGAGGGCGCGCAGGGGCGTGCTACGCAACTCGCTGTCGCGCCAGGTGTAGTCGACGTCGGCCACCGCCTCGGTCACCGGGCCACCTGCACCACCGTGCGGCCCATCGAACGACGGGCTTCGTGGTCGTCGAGGGCGGCCCCCGCCCCTTCCATGGTGACCCGCCGGCCGACGTGCGGCTCGATGGCGCCTTCGGCCACCAGGCGCAGGAGATCCGAGTGGATCTCGTCCGCCTCCCTGCGGCCGTACGGATTGAACCCGAACCTCCGCATGCCGGGATCGATGTCGTCCAGCCAGGCCACCATGACGCCCACGATGTCGATGTTGGCGATGCAGGCCATCCGCAGGGGTCGCCCGCTCATGCCGTTTTCGTCGTCGTCGGCGAAACCCACGGCGAGATAACGGCCACCCCTGGCCGTGCACCGCCACGAGCGCTCGACGAAGTCGCCTCCGGCCAGGTCGTAGATCACATCGGCACCCCGGTCGTCGGTGTCGGCCAGCACCGCTTCGACGAAGTCGTCGCTCGTGTGGTCGACGACCAGGTCGGCGCCGAGGGCGGCACAGAGCGCACCCTTGTCCGGCCCGCCGGCCACCGCGATGACCCTGGCGCCGGCCACCTTGCCCAGCTGGATGCCTGCCGTGCCGAGGCCGCTGGCCGCGGCGTGCACCACCACCGTCTCGCCCCCGGCCAGCCGGCCCCGGCGGAACAGGGCCAGGTGCGAGGTCTGGAAGGGCAGGATGAAGGCGGCCGCCTCGACGTCGTCGAGCCGATCGGGCGCATCGAACACCGAGACGGCGGGGGCGATGGCGTACTCGGCGATGCCGCCCAGCGCCGTCTTGGTGATGGCGACCACTCGCCGGCCCAGCCACGGCTCCGCCCCGTCGCCCGTGGCCTCGACGACCCCGCACACGTCCATCCCGAGGGTGAACGGCGGGGGCGTGGGCACCGACACCAACTTCCCCCGGCACCGGTCGATGTCGTTGAAGTTGAGGGACGCCGCCCCGACCTTCACCCGCACCTCGCCCGGCCCTGGTTCGGGCCGAGGGACGGTGCGAACCGCCAGCACCTCTCCCGGACTCCCGTGCGCGGTCACCTGCAGGGCCTGCATGTCGGTCATCGTCACTCCCCCCAGTTCCTCTCCGGAACGGCCGTGAGACGGCAAGACCTTACTGTCTCACAGAGGGTCGGACGGCTCCGTCCGTCATGGCCTCGAAGGCGGGGAGGAACCACGACGCCAGCTGGGCGCGGATCTCGTCCGGGTGGCGTCCACCGTCGCCGGGCACGGCGGCATAGGAGATGAGGATCCGGACGATCCAGTCGACCAGGTCCACCAGGTCGCGCTCGGAAAGGAGGCCCCCGGCCAGGGCCGAGGCCACGAGGGGTCGGACACTGGCCTCGCCGATGCGGCCGAGCGCATCCGTGCGGATGGCCCGTCCGGCGGCCCACGCCGCGGTGTCACCTCCGAATGCCGCCGCGTGCACGGGCCGGTTCCTGATCTCGCCGATGCTGTACATCATGCCCTCGAGGATGCGCCGGGCCGGCTCGACCACACCGGCGCGGTCGAGGTGCGATTCGGCGTCGGCCGCCATCTCTTCGGCCTCACGGGTGAGCACGGCCAGGAAGATGGCTTCGTGGCTGCCGCACCGCCGGTAGAGGGTGGCACGCGAGATGCCCGCCGCCCTGGCGATGTCCTCCGCCGTGGTCTTCGACACGCCGAGCCGCAGGTAGCACTCGGAGGCGGCATCCAGGATCTCGTCGACCTCGCCGTCCGGACGACGTTGGGCAGGCATGTGGCTCCTTGCAGGAGGCGTCGCGTTGCAGGAGGCGTCGCGGCGAGTTTCCTCCATCCCGGTTGCGTCCCGCGCTGTCACGGACCGGCGGCTGCCGCGTCGGCCCGGATCTGGGCCTCGAGCACGTCGGGGGTGAGCTGTTCGGAGAGCAGCCGGTCGAAACGGCCGGGATCGCCGTTGACGAAGGTACGACAGAGCGGAAGCCCCTCCACGTAGCAGGTGAGATAGGCCCGCCAGGTGGGGTGGGTGAGGAACTCGACCGCCTTGGCGGCCCGGTCCCAGGGCAACAGGCCCCAACGGGCCACCTCGCCGGTGACGGTCTCGGCGTCGGCGCCGTCCTCGTGGAGACGGAAGGCGGCGTTCTGACGAACGGCGCCGAGGGCCTCGCCCGCTTCGGACACCGCCGCCACGATCTCTGTGTCATAGCGGATCCCGAGCGGCCGAAGATGCCCGGCGACGATCTCCTCCGGACGCCGGCCCATGACCACCTCGAGACCGAGGTCGGCCAGACCCTCGGCCAGGAGGCACTGCGGGGTGCCCACGAGGAAGATGGACTCCTCCCACCAGTGGCGGCGTCGGACGAGACCGACCTCCTTGCGGGTGTGCTCGGTGTGATGGCCCGGGTACGACTCGTGCGCGACCAGGTGAGCGAGCCCCGTCGAGAGCACGGGCAGGTCGGTGTTGACCGCCACCCGGCTGCGCAGGTCACCGAGGTAATAGTTGAACCCGGCCCACGGTTGACCGGACACCAGCTCGAACTCGACGTGCTCCCCCTCGGGCAGACCGAACAGGGCACGGGTCCGCTCGCGGAGGTCGTCGGCCAGCGAGCTCATGGCCGGCTGCAGCAGGGCCACCGGCACGGCGTGCGATTCTCGCCAGGCCACCAGCCGATCGGCCAGGGGGCCGGAGCCCGGCAGCACCTCGTCGAGACGCTGATGTGCCCCCTCCAGCACGGACTCGTCCACCCTGGACGGCCGGACCCCGTAACACGCCTCGACCTCGTCGGCGTACCCGATGGGCTCGCCGGCCAGACGGCGTGCCGTGGTGAGCAGCCCGAGGACCTGCGCCCTGAGCCAGTGCCGACGGGCGGAAGCCGCCCCGTCCCCGCCGGCTGCGGCCGCCGCCGAGGGCTCGAGCATCTCACCGGCATCGATGGCGGCCAGGAGGCCCCTGGCCTGACCGACGAGCTGCGCCGGCGGGTGCAAGGCCTCCGCGGCGGCCGCGGCGGCCCGCTCGGGTGGGCCGTAGTACGCGTCGACCAGTCCGTCGATGTGACGGCCGAGCCGGAGCCCGAGCGTCAGGTACCTTTCGACCAGACCCGGCTCAGCCACCACGGCCCGGCCCTGTCCCGACGCCCGTGGCGATCAACCCAGCGTCTGTCGGAAGAACGCGACCGTACGGTCCCATAGCTGCTCGGCCGATTCCCGGTGGTACGCCTCGGGCCGGTCCTCGTTGAAGAAGGCGTGGCCGGCACCCGGGTAGAAATGGAACTCCACGTCCTTCCCCAGTGCCTTCAGCTCGCTCTCGAACTGGCGCGCCGCATCGGGGGTGAAGTAGTCGTCCTGCGCGGCGGCGTGCCCCTGCACGGCGGCCTCCAGCTTCGAATAATCCGGCTGAGCGTCCGGCCACGGGACCAGCCCGTAGGCCGGCACGACCGCCTTCACCGCGTCGGGGCGCTGTGTGGCCAGCACCAGGGCCAGCCCCCCGCCCATGCAGAACCCGATCACACCCACCTCCGGCCGACCCGTCCGGCGCACGAGCTCGTCCACCGCGCCACTCAGGTCCGCGGCCGCGGCGTCCATCTTGAGCGCCATCATCTGCTTGCCCGCTTCGTCGGGCTCGGTCAGGGGGACGGTGGTGCCGTGGTAGAGGTCGGGGGCTAGCGCGGTGAAGCCCGCCTCGGCGAACCGGTCGCAGGTCCGTTTGATCTGGGCCACGAGCCCCCACCACTCCTGCAGCACGACGATGCCCGCCGTTGATCCTGCTCCGCCGGCGGGGCTGGCCAGGTAGCCGCTGCCGGTCCCGCCATTGCTCGGAAATTCGACGATCTCACCCATGGATGCCGACCATACCCCGAGGCCGGTGGCCGCTCGTGTCGGAGCCGGACCGATCCGGGCGCCCCGGACATTTCCGATCGGCCCCAGATGAGAAATCCCTGGTCACAAGGGCATCTTTCGTGGGGGTCCTTGTGGGCTCGGGCCGATTCGACTAGACAGTAAGGCGATATGACTCACGCCGAGCTGTACTCGACGTCAGAGCCAAGTGCGCCTCCCCCTGCCCGAAAGAAGACTCGAAGAAGGGTCGTTTCGACGGTTGCACTTGCCACCGGATTGGGCTTCGCCGCCACGGTGCTCTACTCGACGCGCCCTGCTTCCGCCGACCAGATCGCCGACGCCCGGGCACAGGCCGCGGCCATCACGGCGAAGATCCAGGCGACCCAGGCACAGATCCAAACCCTGACCGGGCAGGTGACGGCGGCCGACTACCGCCTCTCCCAGTTGACCGACCAGATCGCCGCCAGCCAGAAGCAGATCACCAAGGACCAGGGCACGGTCAACAAGGACCAGGGCCAACTCCGCACCCAGGCCATCATCGACTACACCAACAGCGGTACGTCCAGCCAGGTCACCCAGATGTTCTCGTCGAACGTCAACACGAGCGGCATCCGATCCGAGTACTCGTCCATCGCCACCGGCAACGTAACCACCACCGTCGACAATCTCCACACGGCGCAGACCCACCTCCAGGCCACGGAGAATGCGCTCCAGCAACAGAAGACCCAGGCCACCAGCACCCGGAACACACTCCAGCAGTCCGAGAACCAGGCTTCGAACCTCGAGAGCCAGGATCAGGCCACGCTGGACAGCGTCGACAGCAACATCCAGCGCCTGGTGACCGAGCAGCAGCAAGCCCAGGCCCGTGCGGCCCAGCAGGCGGCGGCGGCGGCGTTCAATGCCAAGGTGGCCCAGGCGCAAGCCGCCCAGGCCGCGGCTGCAGCTCCTTCGAGCGGCGGAGGTTCCGGCGGCTCGGCCCCTGCGGCCACCGCGGCCGCGGTTCCCGCAGGTCCGCTGCCGCCACTGGCACCCGGCGCGTTGGGTGCGGTTCAGGCGGCCGAACGAGAGATCGGCGTCCCGTATGTCTGGGGAGGGAACACGCCGGCCGGCTTCGACTGCTCAGGCCTCGTGGAGTGGGCATACGCCCAGGTGGGCATCAGCCTCCCGCACTACTCGGGGGCACAGTACGACGACACGACTCACATCCCGCTGGCTGACATCGAACCCGGGGACCTGCTGTTCTACGGTCCCGGTGGTGACGAGCACGTGGCCATGTACGTGGGCGGCGGTTCGATGATCGAAGCGCCCTACACCGGAGCCTCGGTGTGGATCACCGGCGTGCGCACCGGCTCCGACTTCGCCGGTGTCGGCCGGGTCACCTGACCGACACCCAGCCTGCGCCCTACGAGCGCCGCACACCGCCACAGCGGCGGGTGTCCTTTCGTTCATCCCTGATCGTGGGCGGCGAATCCTGATGGGGGCATCTGACCGACCTGGCCACCGGCCCGGGGGCCCGGGGGACGCGAGAACCGGAACGGGATGGCATCCCGGCCGGCCTGTATGACCATGGCCTGACCGGACTCCTCGCCCTCGAGGCGGTCGAGTACCGCCTTCGACACTGCCGCCACATCGATGAGCGGGAATCCGCTCCCCTCCAGCATCTCGCGCATGTCGTCGATGAGGGGTGTGTCCACGATGCTCGGGCAGACCGCGTTGATGGTGATGTTGTGCTCGGCCAACTGGGGAACGAGCGACCGGACCAGACCCACGACGGCATGTTTGGTGAGGCAGTAGATGGGGTCGGGCGAGAAGCCGATGAGGCCGGCCAGCGAGGAGGTGGCCACGATGGCGCCGCCCCCGCGAGCCGACAGGACGGGAAGCAGCGCCCGCACGCCGAACACCACCCCGTCCACGTTGACCCCGACGGCACGCCGGTAGATGTCATCGGTGACCTTGGTGATGTCGGCCTCGCCGGTGGTCACCCCCGCGTTCAGATGGGCAAGGTCGACTCCCCCGAAGCGGGAGGTCACCGCGTCCACGATGCCGGGCCAGGCGTCGGAACGGCCGACATCGGCCTGCAACCCGATGCCCCCGAGCTCTCCGGCCGCCGCTTCGGCCGAATCGCCGTCGAGGTCGACCACGGCCACCGAGACGCCCGCCTCGGCCAACCGGGTGGCGGTGGCCAGACCGATCCCCGATCCCCCGCCGGTGACGATGGCCGCCTTCCCCCCAAGCGATCCCACAGGTTCACACCTTCCGTTCGGGCGCTCTGCCTGCGGCGCCGGGTCCCGCTGTCACCCTATCGGGCCCCTGAGGCATACTGGTGGGAGCTGATTGCCCGCGGATCAGCTCCTCGCCGACCCATGAGACGTGCCGCCCCATGAGACCTGCTGCCCGATGAGACCCGCTGCCCGATGAGACCGACTGCCCGATGAGACCGATCCCCGTCGCCTTCCACATCTGGTTCCTCGAGGTCCACACGTACGGGATCGGGCTGGCCCTGACCTTCTGGTTCGGCCTGCGGTACACCGAGCGGAGACTGCGCAATGCCGGCTATCCGTGGCAATGGGTCACCGGGATGTTCGTGTGGGTGATCGTGGCCGCCATCGTCGGTGCCCGCGCCCTTCACGTCCTTTCCAATCTGTCGTACTACTCCCACTATCCACTTCAGGTGTTCGCCATCTGGCAGGGCGGCCTCTCGTCCTTCGGTGGCCTGTTGTTCGCCGTCCCGGTCGCTCTGGTCTCCTCCAGACGACGCTGTCCCCAGCTCAAGTCATTGCGGTTCGCCGACCTGATGGCTCCGGTGCTCATGGCCTGTTGGGCCATCGGTCGACTGCTCGGACCCCAGCTCATGGTGGCCGGGGGTGGCCACCGGACCAACCAGTGGTTCGGCATGTACTACGCCGACCAGGTCGGCAAGCGCCTCCCGGTTCCGATCTTCCAGTCGATCGAGGACGCGACGATCTTCGTGATCCTGCTCCTCGTCGAGCGGTGGCTGCGCGTCACGGCACCCGCGCCGGTCGGGACTGCCGATGGCGCCGGACCGGCGCCGCGCCTGCTCCCCCCCGCGGGCATCGTCATCGGGGTGGGGATGGTGCTGTGGGGCATCGAGCGATTCTTCGACGAGCACCTGTGGCTCGGGGAGGATGGCCACCTCGGGTCACTTCTGGTTCAGGGCGCCGGAATCGCTCTGGCCGTGGCCGGGACGATCCTGCTGATCACGCGGATCGGACCGCTGCGACGTTGGCGCAACGGCGAGGGCGGCGATCCGGCACCGATACCCGTGCCCGAGTCCGGGCCCGAGTCCGGGCCCGTCGAGGACGCCGAGACCGGCGTCGGGCCCTTGGATCCGTCGGGGCAACCATCTGGGCCCGAGCCGGAACCGGAACCGGCGGGACACCCACCGGTGGGCGACGTCGCCCGGGTGTCCTCGACGACCGGTGGGCCCCGTCCCGCTGATGGCGACTGAACAGGCGGCCCGGTCGCGGGACGGGCGGTCGCGGGACCGGGACGACGGCGACAGCGGGACGTCGATGCCGCCCGATCAACGCTCGGCGACGGCGCTCCGGGGTACGACCAGGTCGTCGGCGGTGGCCCGAAGGAAGCCGCCGCGGACATCGGCCCTGGCCATGACCATGCCGGCCACGGTGGCCACGCAGACAGAGCCGGCCGCGAGGGCCAGGGCCGACGCGGATCGAAGGTAGACGGCGAGCACCACCGCCGAGGTGACCTCGACCGCGATCGCGGCCCGGCCCGCGAGAGGTCCGGCATCGGCGAACCGGCGGTGGAAGGATCGCAGCTCGGCCGGGTCGGTCAGATGTCGGGTCATGAGCACGGCGAGTCCGCGCACGAGTCCGAAGCCGGTGCCGACGGCCAGGGCGACCAGCGGCACGGTGGTGAGCGCACCGAGGACCACCATGAGGTACACCGCCGCGGTCGTGATGTAGGTGGACAGGCCGGTACCTATCTGCCAGCCGAATCCCGACCCGTAGACCCATGGGCGGTACTGGTCGAGCCACCGCTCATTGACCTGTCGGCGATGGATGGGAAGCCTCATCCCGCCGATCCCGGCGTCGGACGCTGCCGCCAGCAACGCCGCTCCGAAGGCAGTGGCCCCGATCGTCGTCGGCGAGAGGTGAAGCTCGTGGATTCCGAGCGCCAGGAGGGCCATGGCTGCTCCCAACGTCGCGCCTCCGGCGACGGCGCCGAACACGAACCACGCGGCCGTCGCCCGGTAGGAGTGGCCCTTGGCCCTCTCGCTCAGCGGCGTGATGGTCGACAGCATCGAGAGCCCGCACGGCGACCAGGTCGAGCGCACGGCGGCCGCCAAGGCGACCAACGAGGCAACAGCGGAGATGCACAGCGTCACGGGGAGTCCTTTCATGGCTCGGATGAGGTCATTGCTCTTGTTCAGGCGGGAGATCCGTAGAAGGGGGCTTGGAACGAGAAGATGCCACCGTCTGCGGCCACCAGCCAGTACCCGGGCGCAGCCACCGGAGGCACCGGCGCCGTCCCGGTACCGGCCGCCACCGCACTGCTCTTCGGGGTGGGTGTGGCCATGCCCACGATGGGCTGATTGAGCACCTGGCCGCCCATCGACCCGTAGAACGGGGCATCGCCGAAGGCGAAGATGCCGCCGTCCGAGGCCACCAGGCGGTATCCCCCGCCGGTGGGCGTGGCCGCCATGCCCACGATGGGCTTGTTGAGCACCTGGCCGCCCATCGACCCGTAGAACGGGGCATCGCCGAAGGCGAAGATGCCGCCGTCCGCGGCCACCAGGTAGTACCCGGCGCCGGTGGGCGTGGCCGCCATGCCCACGATGGGCTTGTTGAGCACCTGGCCGCCCATCGACCCGTAGAACGGGGCATCGCCGAAGGC
>JBEKOI010000059.1:0-15796 GCA_049521915.1 Acidimicrobiales bacterium
TCGAGGTCACCGTTGACCAGGGCCTCGAACGATTCGACCGTCTCGTCGACGGGGACCGTCACGCCCTTCAGCCCGGTGAACACCTCGCCCACGTTGAACGGCTGGGAGAGGAACCGCTGGATCTTGCGGGCCCGGGTCACCGTCACCCGGTCCTCCTCGGACAGCTCGTCGAGGCCGAGGATGGCGATGATGTCCTGGAGCTCCTTGTAGCGCTGCAGCACCCCCTGCACCCGCCGGGCCACCGTGTAGTGGCGCTCGCCGACGATCTCCGGGGCCAGGATGTTCGAGGTCGAGGCCAGCGGGTCCACCGCCGGGTAGATCCCCAGCGAGGCGATGTCGCGCGAGAGCTCGGTGGTGGCGTCGAGGTGGGTGAAGGTGGTGAACGGTGCCGGGTCGGTGTAGTCGTCGGCCGGCACGTAGACCGCCTGCAGCGAGGTGATCGAGCGCCCCCGGGTCGAGGTGATCCGCTCTTGGAGCTGGCCCATCTCGTCGGCCAGGGTGGGCTGGTAGCCCACGGCCGACGGCATCCGACCGAGCAGCGTGGAGACCTCCGAACCGGCCTGGACGAACCGGAAGATGTTGTCCACGAACAGCAGCACGTCCTGGTTCTTCACGTCACGGAAGTACTCGGCCATGGTCAGGGCGGCCAGAGCCACACGGAGCCGGACACCGGGAGGTTCGTCCATCTGCCCGTAGACCAGGGCGGCCTTCTCGATGACGCCCGACTCCTGCATCTCGATCCACAGGTCGGTGCCCTCACGGGTGCGTTCCCCCACCCCGGCGAAGACCGACACACCTCCGTGGTTGATGGCCACCCGGTTGATCATCTCCTGGATGAGCACGGTCTTCCCCACACCGGCCCCGCCGAACAGCCCGATCTTGCCACCCTGCACGTAGGGCTCGAGGAGGTCGATCACCTTGATACCGGTCTCGAACATCACCGCCCGGGGTTCGAGGGTGTCGAACTCCGGTGCGTCCCGGTGGATCTCCCAGTAGGCCTCCACCTCGCCGATGGAGTCGGTGTCGAGCGGCTCACCCAGCACGTTGAACACGTGACCGAGCACGGCGTCGCCCACGGGAACCTGCAGTCCCCGCCCCCGGTTGCGCACCACGGCGCCCCGGGTGAGACCGTCGGTGGCCCGCAGGCAGATGCAACGGACCCGGCCGTCGCCGATCTGCTGGGCGACCTCGGCCACGATCAGCTCCTTGTGCCCCTCGAGCTCGACGTCCACCTCGACGGCGCCGTTGATCTCGGGCAGGGCGTGGGGCGGGAACTCGACATCGATGACCGGCCCGGCGATGGCCACCACCCGACCGGTGGGAAGGGCGGTATCGACATCAGTGGGTTGGGGGGCGGTGGTGGTCATGGGCGCTGGGCTTCCTTTGGTTCGTCAACTGGTGAGTACTGTCCGGCGGAGCGTCGGTGCGGGGCGCGGCCGGCGGCGTGAGGGATTGGGGTCACGGGGATTGGGTTCACGGCGGTTGGGGTCACGGGTTCAGACCTTGGTCTCGATGATGAGTCCGCGCTCGTCCGACTCGGATCCGGCCCGCAGGGCCTCGGCCCCGCCGACGATCTCCATGATCTCGGTGGTGATGGTGTCCTGGCGGGCCCGGTTCATGATCCGCGAGTACTTGGTGATCAGCTCGCCGGCGTTCTCGGTGGCCGCGGCCATGGCCCGCTGGCGCGAGGTGACCTCCGACGCCGCCGCCTCGAGCAGGGCGGCGAAGATCTCCGTCTCGGCCGCCCGCGGAGCCAGCGTCTCGAGAAGGATGGCGGCGTCGGGCTCGAACTCGGTGTAGCCGAGCGGCCCCTCGGGCGCCTCGGGGATCTCCTCCTCGTCGGCCTGTTGGCGGGGATCGATCAGGGGGAGGAGCTGGCGCACATCGACCCGCTGGGACCCGGCCGACAGGAAGCGGGTGGACACCACCACCACCTGGTCGACCTCCCCGTCCACGAACGGGGTGAGCACGGCGCCGGCCACGGCGCGGGCGTCGGTGAAGGTCGGTCGTTCGCTGATCCCGGTGAACGACCGCTCCACCGCCTGGCCGCGGAACCGGAAGTATCCCTGCGCCTTCTTGCCCACCGTGAACAACCGGTACTCGACGCCGGTCGGTGCACCGGCCTCGATCAGCCGCTCGGTGGCCCGCAGCACCGACGTGTTGTAGGCGCCGCACAGGCCGCGGTCGGCCACCACGGCCAGGACGGCGACCTTGCCGACCGTCTCCGGGGTCCCGAGCAGTCGGCCGGCGGCGACGGGATCACCCAGCGCCGTCTCCAGCACGATGCGGGCCATGCCCCGCTGGTAGGGCTTGGCCGAGGCGATCCGGCCCTGGGCGCGCACGATCTGTGACGCGGCGATCAGCTCCATCGCCTTGGTGATCTTCTTGGTCGACTGGATGCTCTTGATCCGCCGACGGAGTACGCGCTCCTGACCGCCGGCCATGGTCAGTCGACCTTCCCGGTGCCGAACACCTCGCCGAAGGAGCGGAGAGCGGTCTCCAGCTTGTCCCCCTCGGGCAGCTTCCCGGTGCTCCGGATGTCCTCGAGGAGGTCGGCATGGCTGGCCCGGAAATAGGCCCGCACCTCGAACTCGTAGCGCTGCACCTCCGAGACGGGAATGTCGTCCACGAATCCCTCGGAGCCGGCGAAGATGATGAGCACCTGCTCCTCCACCGGCACGGGTGCGTTGAGACCCTGCTTGAGCAGCTCGGTGAGCCGGTAACCGCGGTCGAGCTGGGCCTGGGACACCTTGTCGAGCTCGGAGCCGAAGGTGGCGAAGGCCTCGAGCTCGCGGAATTGGGCCAGGTCGAGCTTGAGGGTACCCGACACCGACTTCATGGCCTTGATCTGGGCCGCGCTCCCGACCCGGCTGACCGAGATGCCGACGTTGATGGCCGGGCGGACCCCGGCGTAGAAGAGATCGCTCTCGAGGTACACCTGGCCGTCGGTGATCGAGATCACGTTGGTCGGGATGTAGGCGGACACGTCGCCCGCCTTCGTCTCGATGATCGGCAGGGCGGTGAACGAACCCCCGCCTTCGGCGTCGGACAGCTTGGCCGATCGCTCCAGCAACCGGCTGTGCAGGTAGAAGACGTCGCCCGGGTAGGCCTCGCGGCCCGGGGGGCGGCGCAGCAGCAGCGACATCTGGCGGTAGGCCTCGGCCTGCTTGGACAGGTCGTCGTAGACGATGAGGGCGTGCTCGCCGTTCTCCATCCAGTGCTGGCCCATGGCGCAGCCGGCATAGGGGGCGAGGTACTTGAACGGGGCCGGGTCGGCCGCGCCGGCCAGGACCACCACCGTGTACTCGAGGGCGCCGTAGCGCTCGAAGGTGGCCACCGTCTGGGCCACCGACGACTCCTTCTGACCGATGGCCACGTAGATGCACTTCACCCCGAGGCCCTTCTGGTTGAGGATGGTGTCGACGGCCACGGTGGTCTTGCCCGTCTTGCGGTCGCCGATGATCAGCTCACGCTGGCCGCGCCCGATGGGGGTCATGGCGTCGATGGCCTTGATGCCGGTCTGGAGCGGCTCGAACACCGGCTGGCGCTTCACGATGCCGGGGGCCTGGACCTCGAGCCGGCGGGTCTGATCGGTGGCGATCGGGCCCTTTCCGTCCACCGGCTCGCCCAGGGCGTTGACCACGCGGCCGAGCAGGGCGTCGCCCACCCGCACCGAGAGGATCCGCCCGGTGGCCTTGACCAGCTGCTCCTCCTCCAGGCCGGTGTCCTCGCCCAGGATGACGGCGCCGATGGTCTCCTCGTCGAGGTTGAGGGCCAGTCCCTCGGTGCCGTCGGCGAACTCGAGGATCTCGTTCACCGCCGCGCCGGGCAGCCCGGTGACCCGGGCGATGCCGTCACCCACCTCGACGATACGGCCGACCTGCTCGGTTCCCACTTCGGGCGTGTAGTCGTCGACGTACCGCTCGAGGGCGGAGGTGATCTCGTCGGCGGTGATGGTCAACTCAGTCATCGGTTGTATCCCTTGCTTGTGGGGTTTGGTAGGCCGCCTCGGACAGGAGGAGGTGCTCCTTCAGTTCATCGAGCCGGTGGCGGGTGCTGCTGTCGACCAGGAGGTCGCCGACCTGCACCACCACGCCGCCCAGCAGCGCGGGGTCGATGGTCACCTGCAGGTCGACCGGGTTGCCGGTCAGGTGGGCCAGGGCATCGCTCAGCGACCGGCGCTGGGACTCGTCGACCTCGTGGGCCGCCTGCACCCGCGCCACCCGCCATCCGCGGGCCCGGGCCGCGTCCTCGACCAGGGCGTCGAGGGTGGAGACGATGTCGCGGGCCCGTCCCCCGCGCACCGCGTAGGCGGCCAGCCGTAGGGTGGCCGGCAGGACCTGGGTGCCGAGCAGCTGGGCGATCACCTGCTGACGCACGTGCACGGGCAGGTCGCGGTCGCCGAGGGCGCCCCGCAGCCGCCGGTTGGCCTCCACCGTGCGGGCGAACCGGAACAGCTGGTCCTCGATCTCCTCGAGCTCGGCCACGGTCACCGTCTCGAAGACGGCGGCGGCATAGCCGGACACCCGGTTCCGCGAGCCCATCCGTCCGAGCACCTCTTCGGCTTCGGGCTCCACCGACGGGACCGGTTGGCGGCCGGCCGCGTGGACCAGCCGCGATGCCAGCCAGTGGAACGAGGCGGTGAGCTCGCCGGCCGGGACCACGGTGACGGCCTGGTGGACGAGGCTGCGTACCTCGGGCCGGACCTTCCCCTCGAGCAGGTGGTCGAGGAGCGCCCGGCGCGATGCCACCGGCACCGAGCCGTCGTTGACGGCCAGGGTCAGCTGCGTGTTGCCGTCGACCAGGTCGGCCACCGCGGCCAGCTCCGAGCCCGCGTCGGCCAGCCCGTCGGTGGCGGCCAACGACTCCTCCATCGCAGCCAGATAGCCCTGGAGGGCTGGGTTCACTGGCCACCCCTCGCGCCGGCGGCGGCGCCGGCGGTCTCGGCCCGAACTGCGGCGATGGCCTCGTCGATGAGGTCCTGGTGGTCGGCGGCCTGGATCTCGCGGCCGATGACCCGTTCGGCGGCGGCGAGGACGATCTCACCCACGCGCGCCGTCGCCTCCTCGACAGCCGCCTGCCGGGCGATGACCACCTCGGCATCGGCGGCCTGTACGATCCGGTCGTGAATGGCCTGGGCGTCGGCCTCGGCTTTGAGCTTGGCCTGATCGGCCGCGGTCGCCGCCCGGGAGACGATCTCGTGGGCCTGGGCCCGCGCCTCCTCGAGGAGGGCCCGCCGCTCGGTGTCCGCCTCCTCGGCGTCCGCCTTGGCCTTGTCGGCGGCTTCGAGCTCGCCGCGGATCTGCTCCTGGCGCTCGGTCAGCATCTTGTCCAGGATCGGCACGACCTTCTTGCCGATGAACCCGAGCACGACGATGAAGGCGAGCAGCACGACGATGAACGTCCCGTTGGGGACCAAGAAGTTACTGGTGGCAAAAATCATTGTCGTCATCCTTGGATTGTCGTTCGGAGGGCTCCGTCGGCCGGCCGGGTGCGGGCGGTCCGGGCACGGGCCGGATCGGTCGAGGCTGTCCGGGTGCGGGCCGGATCGGTCGAGACCGGACCGGTGCGGACCACACGGGTGCGGGTCGCACCGGTCGATGCAGGTGGTCGGACGGGGCCGCCCCTCGACACGGTGGTGCTACTTCCCGAGTGAGAAGACGAAGAGAGCGGCGAAGACGAGGTTGATGAAGTACGCCGCCTCGCACAGACCGACGGTCAGGAACATGATCGTGGTCAAGCGGCCCTGCGCCTCAGGTTGACGGGCGATGCCGGCAATCGTCTGGCTACCGGCCAGGCCGTCGCCCACAGACGCGCCGACGGCGCCGCCGCCCAGCGCCAGCCCGGCGCCGACGAAGGCACCGGCCATCTTCACCGCGTCGGCCATTGAGGTGTCTGCCATTGGAACTTCTCCTTTGTGGGGGTTGTCGTTGAGATCAGGCGTTGATGACGGCGCCGGACTTCTGGTGAGCTTCGTCCGGGGCCATGGCGGTGTCGAAGTACAACAGGGTGAGCAGGGTGAAGATGAAGGCCTGGATGGCCCCGATCCCCATGTCGAACAGCTTCCACACCACCGTGAAGGGAACGGACAGGATGGCGCCGATGGGAGCCGGGCCGAGCTTCCAGATGACCAGCGCGGCCAGCAGCGAGAGCATGAGGCCACCGGCGAAGAGGTTGCCGAAGAGACGGAGGGTCAGGGTGACCGGCTTGACCACTTCCTCGACGACGTTCATGAACAGGTTGACGGGGAAGAGCTTGGTTGAGAAGGGCCGGGTGAAGTAGTGCTTCACATAGCCGGAGAACCCCCGGTTCTTGATGGCGGCCCGGTGCACCATGATGATGACGTAGAGCGCCATGGCCAGGGGCAGGTTGATGTCGCTGGTGGGTGCGGGCAGGAAGTCGTAGGTGGAGCCGATGCTCAGCACCTCGAAGAGGTTGCAGGTGAAGATGAAGATGAACAGGGTCAGGGCCAGCGGTACGACCTGCGCCCCCCTCGGTCCGATGGTGTCGTTGACCTGCTTCTGGATGGCGCCGACGGCCAGCTCCCACAGCAGCTGGAATTTTCCCGGCACGCCACTGGTGGCCTTGGCCCGCAGGATCATGCCCATGATGACGACGACGGCCCCGGCGATGATGGTGGCCCAGATGATGTCGACGTCGAAGGTCAGCCCGCCCAGCTTGACCTGAGGATGGACGCCCGGCGTGATGTCGATGCCGACGAGCGGCGCGCTGAGCAGGTGGGATCCGAGGAGCATGGTCAGGCACTTCCCGGGGGGTCGCCCGGCCCGATGGACGGCGGGGGCGGGGCGGGGGTGTCATCGATCACGTTGGCGGTGATGGCGTCGTCGACCGACGTCATCGGGCCGCCCTTGGCCATCGATCGGGCTGCATTGGTCAACAGGATGATCTGGAACACGAACAGGCCACCCAACACGCCCCATCCGAGGCTGTGCGACACCAGCATGAGGCCGATGGCCACCACCGTGATGATCCCGAGACGGCCGAAGGTGTTGATGGCCAGCGGTCGCCGCTTGTTCTCGACCCCGCTGGCCGCCACCCGGGCCACCGAGTTACCGATCATCCGGAAATTGAAGAGCCCGAGCCCGAGACCGATGCAGGCACCCAGGCCCACCAGCACGTTGCCGAAGGACACCGAGGCGACGAGCGCCGCCACCCCGACGACCAGGACCATGGAAGTGGTCCGGCGGGCGACCTCGGGTACGTTCGGGAGCTCGAAGTGGGCGAACATCACCCGACCACCGGACCATGGGGGCCGGCCGCGGCCACAGACGTCCCCCGAGCGGCCTCGAGGCGAACCTCGGAGGGCGTCACAGGTACTTGCGTACTCGCGAGACCGCCGTCATCACGGCCGCAGCAATGCCCAGCACCAGTCCGACCAGGGTGAACACCGGGCTGGTCCCCAACCATCGGTCGACCAGGTACCCGAGGGCCCCGCCGGCCAGGATGGTCACGGCCAAGGTCAGCCCGAGGGTGAGGAACTCGACCGCCCCGGGGCCGAGCGACGGTCCGCTCCCCGTGGTCGGCGGTGTCCCGGTGCCGTCGTCCGGATCCGTCTGGGAATTGGGGTCTTCCATGGTCGGGCCGTGCCGCGTCAGGCTGGGGAGTTTGGAGCTTCACGAGTCGTTCCTGAATTCAAGCAGTGGTTTTGCCGTTGCCGGCCGGGCTGCCGACCGGAATGGTGCCCCTGGAATGGTCAGGAGGCCTGCAATTCACGGGATGCATCATCGCACTTCCGCACCCCCGGCGGCAAAACGGAGGAAACACGCCGTTCACACTTCGACGGTCGGGCCCCCCGGGGCTGCTCGGACCCCCGCTGACCTGGCCGCCCCACCGTTCTGTGCCGGGGCGCCCCCCGTGCCCACCGGAACGGTGGGATCCCCGGTGGCGGCCGGGGTGGCCGGGGTGGCCTGGGCTTCGCCGGCCGGAGCGCCTGCAGCTCCGGCTGCAGCTCCGGCTCCGGCTCCGGTTGGGGCTCCGGCTCCGGCTGGGGCAGCGGCTGGCATAGCCGGGGCTTCGGCGTCCGAACCCGGAGGACCGGTTCCGTCGGCCCCCCCGGGATCCTGCTGGTCGGAGCCCGGTTCGGGCTGTCTCTCGTCGGAGCCCGCTTCGGGCTGCCTTCGCAACGAGGGGTGGAACAGGGTGTAGAGGATCACCCCGAGGGCCAGCGCACCGAAGGGGATGACGGCGTTGATGCTCGAGATGTACAGCGGGAAGAGGATGAACCCGGAGAGCAGCACCGTCCACGCCCACAGGATGAGGACGCTGCGACGGTGGCCGTGGCCGAGGCGGAGCAGCCGGTGGTGCAGGTGGTTCTTGTCCGGGGTGGAGAACCCGGTGCGGTTGGCCGTCCGGCGCACGAAGGCGAAGGCCATGTCCACGATGGGCACCCCGAGGATGAAGAAGGGGATGAACAGGGGGGCGAAGAAGAAGTAGGTCTGGCCGCTCGTGGCCGCCACCCCGCCCACCGTCCCGGCCGTCCGGCCCCCGATCAGCATGGTGGAGGCGGCCATGAGCAGGCCGAGGAGGAGGGCGCCGGCATCACCCATGAAGATCTTGGCCGGGTGGAAGTTGTGGGGCAGGAACCCGAGGCAGATGCCACAGGTCACGACGGCGATGAGTGGGCCGATGTTGTCGGAGGGGAGGTTGCCCAGGTGCTGGAGGTGGAGCCCGTAGACGGCCAGTGCGCCCGAGGCGATGGCCACCACCCCGGCGGCCAGGCCGTCGAGGCCGTCGATGAGGTTGACCGCGTTGGTGATGGCGATGACCCACAGCGCGGTCAGCAGCGGGGTCCACTCCGGAGACAGCTGCACCAGCCCGGCCAGGGGCACCTTGAACTGGAACCAGGTCACCCCCATGAAGTAGAGGATCGTGGCGGCCAGGACCTCGCCGGCCACCTTGGCCGGAGCCGACATATCGCGGATGTCGTCGATGGCCCCGACCACGAAGATGGCCGCCGCCCCGAGGATCAGGCCCAGGGGCTCCGAGGAGCCCCGGAACAGGGTACTGAGCGCCGGGATCGACGCGGCCACGGCGAAGGTGACCAGCAGGGCCACGAACAGGGCCGCACCGCCCGCCTGGGGGGTCACCCGCTTGTGCACCTTGCGGTCGTCGGGCTGGGCCACGTACCCGATCTGGACGGCGAGGCTGCGGGCCGGGAAGGTGAGGGCCCACGACGAGAGCGCGGCCACCACCAACAGCACGGCATACCAATTGAGCGGCACTCCCGGGCTCACCGGCCGGGCCGTCCCTCGGTCACGTCCCGGTCAGCGTGGGATAGGGAGGAAAGCCGGCACACAGCTCGTGGACCTCGCCGCGCACCTGGGCCACGACCGCCTCGTCGTCGCGGTGCCGCAGGGTCCGGCCGATGAGGGCCCCGATGGTCCCCATCTCGGCCCGTCCCATGCCCGCGGTTGTCTGCGCCGCCGAGCCCAGCCGCAGGCCGGAGGTGATGAACGGCGATCGGGGGTCGTCGGGGATGGTGTTGCGGTTGCAGGTGATGCCGGCCCGGTCGAGCACCTCCTGGGCCACCTTGCCGGTCAGTTCCTCGTCGAAGGTGCGCAGGTCGACCAGCACCTGGTGGTTCTCGGTCCCGCCCGACACGAGGCGGAACCCGGCGTCGGCCAGGGCCTCGCCGAGAGCGGCCGCGTTGGCCACCACCTGGGCCGCGTACGAGCGGAACTCGGGGCGGGCGGCTTCGGCGAAGGCCACCGCCTTGGCCGCGATCACGTGCTCGAGGGGACCGCCCTGCAGCCCCGGGAAGACCGAGCTGTCGATGGCCTTGGCCAGGTCGCCGGAGCAGAGGATGGCTCCCCCGCGCGGTCCGCGCAGGGTCTTGTGGGTGGTGAAGGTCACAACGTCGGCCACGCCCACCGGCGAGGGGTGGACGCCACCGGCGATGAGACCGGCCGGATGGGCGGCGTCGAACATGAAGAGGGCGCCCACCGAGTCGGCGATCTGACGGAAGGGCAGCGGGTCGATGATCCGGGAGTAGGCGGTGGAGCCGGCCACGATCAGCTTGGGCCGCTCGAGCCGGGCCACCTCGGCCACCTGGTCGAAGTCGATGATCTCCCCCGGCTTGTCGACGTCGTTGCTGGCCGGCGACACCCCGTAGGAGACGAACCGCCAGATCTTCGAGGTGATGCTGGCCGGCGAGCCGTGGGTCAGATGGCCGCCGTGATCGAGGCGCATGGCCAAGATGGTGTCGCCCGGCTCCAACAGGGCCTGGTAGACGGCAAGATTGGCCGTGGCACCGGCGTGCGGCTGCACATTGGCGTGCTCCGCGCCGAAGAGCTCGGTCAGCCGGTCGCGGGCCAGTTCCTCGACCTCGTCGATGATCTGGTTCCCGCCGTAGTAGCGGCGGCCGGGATAGCCCTCGGCGTACTTGTTGGTGAGGATGGAGCCGGAGGCGGCCAGCACGGCCGGCGACGTGAAGTTCTCCGAGGCGATGAGCTGCAGGGTGGTCGACTGGCGCTCGGCCTCCTGGCCCAGCAACCGGCTCACCTCCGGGTCGGCGGCCAACCACCGGTCGAACGGCGATGCGGCGCGTGGGCTGCTCATGATCCCAGCTTCTCCCTTTCTCCCTCGTCCGTCGATTCGTACTCGGATTCGTACTCGGCGATCTCCGCCAGCCGGCGGCGGTGACGGCCCCCCTCGAATTCAGTGGAGAAGAAGGTGTCGACCGCGTCGATGGCCTCGGCCACGCCTGTGGTCCTCCCCCCGAGGCAGATCACGTTGGCGTCGTTGTGACGCCGGGCCAGGCCCGCGGTGGTGACGTCGTGCACGAGCGCGGCCCGGATCCCGGCCACCTTGTTGGCGGCGATGCTGATGCCGATTCCCGTCCCGCACACGCAGATGCCCCGGTCGGCCCGACCCTCTGCGACCGCCCGGCCCACGGCCAGCCCGAATTCGGGGTAGTCGACCGAGACGTCGGGCGAGCCGGTGCCCAGGTCGTCGACGTCATGGCCGGAGCCGGCGACGTGTTCGGCCAGCGCCGTCTTCAGGTCGAACCCGGCATGATCCGAGCCCACGGCAATCCGCATCACCCGAGTGTACCGAGGGGGATCGCCCCTCACGGTGCCAACGGGCCCCTCCCGGGTTTCGGGGTCCTCCACCCCCGACCGGCCGCCGCGGCTACCTCCGATCGGCCGCAGCTGCGCCCCCGAGTGGCCGCAGCTGCGCCCCTCAGGTCGGCGATGTCCCCGCAGCCACGGGTGGCGGGGCGTGCGGGTGGCGGTAGCGGTACTTGAAGGCACCGTAGGCGAAGGGCCCCGAGATCAGCGGCAGCCAGTACGAGGCCAGTCGGTAGGCCAGCGTGGCCAGCACCGCCTGGACCCCGGTCAGCCCGGCCAGCACGAGCACACCGCTGAGGCTGGCCTCGACGATCCCGAGACCGCCCGGGGTGATCGGCACCAGGCCGATGATCCCGGCCACCGCGTAGGCCAGGAGGATGAGAGAGGGGCGCGGATGGGCGCCCACGGCCCGCACCGAGAAGAGAAGGCACAGGTAGTCGAACAACAGGCGGCCGGCCGACAACAGGGTGGCCTGCCACCACTGCTGCCCGAGTACCGTCCGGATGAGGTTGCGCTGCTCCAGCAGCCGTTCGGGCAGCCCGGTGATCGGGGTGCGCTTGCGGACCAGACGGTTGCGCATGGACTGGACGAACCTCCCGGCCTCTCGCAGCGGGCCCTCGGCCGCCATCACCCAGGCGCCCAGGCCGACGAAGAGGACGAAGCCGATGGCGCCGATGATGGCCGCGTCGACCAGGCCCTGGCTGACCGGGGCGCCGAAGAGCACCGCCGGGAGCACGAACACCGGCAGAGCCAACAGCCCGCCGATGCCGAGGAACGAGAACGCGGTGAGCCCACCCACGGCGTCGGTGGCGTCCATGCCGCTGGTGGCCAGCATCCTGAATTGGGTGGCCGCACCCGCCGCCGCCCCTCCGGGTACGATCAGTGAGATGGCGTTGCCGGCCAGCTGGGCGGTGATGACCGAGAACCAGGCCTTGGTGCGCAGGGCGATGCGCTGCAGCGAGAACGTGCACAGGAAGTGGATCCCCTCGGCCACGAGGGCGGGGATGAACCAGAGCAGGTTGAGGCTGACCAGCTTGGGCCAGTCGTGGAAGAAGGCGATGAGCTCGGGCAGCACCAGGTAGAGGGCCACCCCGGCGATGAGCACGACGATCGAGCGCTTGACGAGCGCCTTCCACGGGAAGGGCTGGTTCTGCTGCTCCTCGAATTGGGCCTCGAACGACCGGGACCGGTGATCCCCGTCTGCATGCGACGGATCGGTCACCCCGCCCCCACATCGTCAGCCAAATCCCCCACCTCTCCTTCTCGTCTCTCAGCTCTTGTCGGCTCTCGGCCGGGTGCGGCCATCTTCGGTTCTCGGCCGTTGCAGCTCTCTGGCCCTCCGGGTCTCGGGCCGTCCGAGCTCTCGGGCATCTCTTACCGCTCGGGCTGTTCTGACCGCTCGGGCCGTTCAGCCTTCGGGCATCTGGTCGCGATCATTCCACGGGTACCGCCCGGTGGTCACGACCGTGGCCCACCCCGGTCCCACGACCCGCTCCGCCGACCCCACTGCCGACCCGGCCGCCGGCCCCACTGCCGACCGGGGGGCCGGGCGGTCCCGACCGGTCCCCACCGTCCCGACGCCGGATCGTTCGGAACGGGGATGTCCACCTATTAGCCTGGTGGGCCGTGAGTGACACCTCCGGCGCCCATCTGACCCAAGACACCTACGACCGGTTGCAGACCGAGCTCGAGGACCTGACCACCCGGGGCCGGGTGGAGATCGCCGCGGCCATCGAATCGGCCCGGGCCCTCGGCGACCTGTCGGAGAACGGTGACTACCACGCGGCCAAGGACAGCCAGGGCAAGATGGAGTCCCGGATCCGCCAGCTCCAGCGGCTCTTGAAGACGGCCACGGTGGTGGATGCCAGCCAGGCATCCGACGGCACGGTGACCCCGGGCACCGTGGTGACGCTCCGCTATGAAGGTGACGCCGAGGACGAGACGACCGATTTCTTCGTCGGTTCCATCGAGGAGCGCCAGGGTGATCTGACCGTGGTCTCTCCCGGATCCCCCCTGGGTCAGGCGCTGCTCGGGCACGCGGCCGGGGATGCGGTCGAGTACGCCGCTCCAGGGGGTACCCTCAAAGTCGAGATCGTCACCGTAGGTAGTTGAAACCGATGCCCACCACCCCCGACCACCAGCCCGCAGCCCCGCCCGGCACCATTTCCGGAGGGGCGCCCCGCACCCTGTCGGAAAAGGTATGGGACCGCCACGTCGTCCATGTCGGAGGCCCGGAAGAGCCCGACATCATCTTCGTCGACCTCCACCTGGTCCACGAGGTCACCTCGCCGCAGGCCTTCGACGGCCTGCGCATGGCCGGGCGCCGCGTCCACCGACCCGACCTGACCATCGCCACCGCGGACCACAACGTGCCCACCGTCGACATCGACAAGCCGGTGGCCGATCCGGTCTCGGCCAAACAGCTCGCCGTGCTGGCGTCCAACTGCTCGGAGTTCGGCATCACCTGCTACCCGATGGGCGACGCCAACCAGGGCATCGTCCACATCATCGGCCCGGAGCAAGGCCTCACCCAACCGGGCATGACCATCGTGTGCGGCGACAGCCACACCTCCACGCACGGGGCCTTCGGTGCACTGGCGTTCGGAATCGGCACCAGCGAGGTCGAACACGTCCTGGCTACCCAGACCCTCCCGCAACAGCGGCCGGCCTCCATGGCCGTCACCGTGCACGGAGAGCTTCCCGCCGGGGTGACAGCCAAGGACCTGGTTCTGGCCATCATCGGCCAGATCGGTACCGGAGGGGGCAGCGGCCACATCATCGAGTACCGGGGATCGGCCATCCGCAACCTCTCCATGGAGGGCCGGATGACCGTGTGCAACATGTCGATCGAGGCAGGGGCCCGCGCCGGCATGATCGCCCCGGACGACACCACCTTCACCTACCTCGAGCGCCGCGACCATGCGCCCAAGGGACGGGAGTGGGAGGCGGCTCTGGCCGAGTGGCGCACCCTCCCCACCGATGAAGGGGCGCGATTCGACAAGGAGGTCGTCGTGGAGGCGGCCTCGTTGGCGCCCTATGTGACATGGGGCACCAATCCGGCCCAGGTGAGCCGCATCGACGGCACCGTCCCCGACCCTTCGTCCTTCACCAACGCCCACGAGCGTGAAGCCGCCGCCCGCGCCCTCGAGTACATGGGGCTGGCCGGCGGGACGTCGATCCACGACATCGCCGTCGATACCGTGTTCATCGGATCGTGCACCAACGGCCGGATCGAGGATCTGCGAGCTGCCGCCGGGGTGCTCGACGGACGCAAGGTGCATCCCGGGCTCCGGGCCCTGGTGGTCCCCGGCTCCCACCGGGTCAAGGCCCAGGCGGAGTCCGAGGGGTTGGACGTCTTGTTCACCGCGGCCGGTTTCGACTGGCGTGAGCCCGGATGCTCGATGTGCCTGGCCATGAACCCGGACAAGCTGGCCCCAGGGGAACGGGCCGCGTCGACCTCGAACCGCAACTTCGAGGGTCGCCAGGGTCGTGGGGGCCGGACCCACCTGGTCTCGCCCGCGGTGGCCGCGGCCACCGCGGTGGCCGGCCACCTGGCCACACCCGAGGATCTGGTCTAGATGCGGGCCATGCAGCTGGTGAGCGGCCGGGCGGTGCCGCTGGACCGCTCGAACGTGGACACCGATCAGATCATCCCGTCCGACTGGTTGAAGCGGGTCGAGCGCACCGGGTTCGGCGCCGGGCTGTTCGCCGAGTGGCGCGACGATCGTGAGTTCGTGCTCAACCGGGAGGAGTTCGCCGGGGCCACCATCTTGGTGACGGGCCCGAACTTCGGGACCGGTTCGTCCCGGGAGCACGCGGTCTGGGCCCTCCAGGACTACGGGTTCGAGGCGGTCATCTCACCCGGGTTCGCGGACATCTTCCGCAACAATTGCACCAAGGCGGGTCTGGTACCCGTCGAGGTGGAGGCATCGGTCGGGCGCACGCTGCTCGACGCCGTGATGGCGGAGCCCACCATGCAGATCACCATCGACATCGAACGGGGTACCCTCGAGGCGCTCTCGGCCCGCATCGAGACGACATTCCCGCTCGACGAGTTCACCCGGGCCCGCCTGGTCAACGGCTGGGACGACATCGGCCTCACCCTCCGGTACGAGGACGAGATCGAGAGCTACGAGTCGGCTCGCCCCTCGTGGCTCCCCAGCACGCGCTGACAGTTCAGCCCGCGCCCACAATTCAGCACGTGCCGAACGCGCCCATCGCTCGACTTACTTTGACTGTCCGAAGTGCGGCCTGAGGTCGGGCTTGCGAGCCCGCCGGGTCCCCGGCGCCGACTACCACGAGGGGCAGGGGGGCAGCCAACGTCGGGGGACCCGGTGGATGAGGAGTTGCGAACTAAACGCTCCCTTCGCAACTGCGAACTTGTGCCTCCCAGAGGAGGCGAGGTTTCGGACTTGCGGCGCCACACTCCGGCCCCGCACCAAACGGTACACGAACCGGCGCTGCCGGACATGGACCCGTCGAGGGCATTCTGGGGGTGCTGTGCGCCCCTGTCCCCGTTGCCGCCTGCTGTGACTTCCCCGTGCCCGCCAACTCGTGGATCTCCCCTGGTGGTCCGCCCAAAATGCCACGGAACCGTTGAGCCCCACAACGGTGAACTTCCCTGCGCTGATCATGGTAGGCGTCGCCGGGAGCCGGGTCAACAGCGGATCGCGGCGCCGACTGACGGAGCGACTCCCCGCCCGACG
>JBEKOI010000060.1:0-15727 GCA_049521915.1 Acidimicrobiales bacterium
TCTTAACATTTACGTCATGTCCACGTCAGGATCGATCCGTAACGTGAGCGGCATGACCACCGACCGTCAGTCCCGGGCATGGATCCACCCGCCGCCCGGGTTCGACCATCGAGCTCGCAGTCAACGCGATGCCGCCCTCCAGCGGGTCAACTCGATCACCAAAGCCATCGCGGTGGCATCGGTGACGGCAGCGGTGGCCATCGGGATCTACGTGAGCCGGGCGGTTCCGGGGCACTCGACGATACCGGCGGGCGCGGCGTCAGGCACCACGGGTACGACGGGCGCGGCGTCAGGTACGGGATCGGGCGTTCCGGCCGCGGGGACATCGCAGCCGAGCAGCCTCTCGCCCCCGAACACCCCTCCGACCCCGACGCAGCAGCAGGCGCCTGTGGTGAGCGGTGCAACTTGAGCGGGACCGCAGCCGAGGTGAGCCGGCGTTCGGGCCTCGGTGTCTACCGTTCGGCGGTGTGGTCGACCAGGGTGGACCTGGTCGTGACCGACTGCCATAAGGTGGTGGCCGCCACCGAGCTTCTCCATGCGGAGCTGGCCCGGGTGGAGGCGGTGGCCAGCAGGTTCCGCCCGGACTCCGAGGTCAACGACCTGCATGCCCAAGCCGGTTCGGGGAGGCCGGTTCCCGTGAGTGCCGACTTGCTCGAGTCGGTGACCATCGCCTTGCGAGCCGCGCGCCTGACGGGGGGTGCAGTCGATCCGACCGTGGGCACTGCCATGTGCCGAATCGGCTACGACCGGGATTTCTCCGCCGTGATGCAGGGGGTGCCCGGCAACCTTCCGGAGTCGGGTCCGGTGGCCGGCTGGAGATCGGTGTCCGTCGATGCCGAGCGGTCGACGGTGGCGCTGCCGGCCGGTGTCCTGCTCGACCTCGGGGCCACGGCCAAGGCCTGGGCCGCCGACCTGGCCGCCGCCTCGATCGCTTCACGCCTGCACTGCGGCGTCCTCGTGTCGCTGGGTGGGGATATCGCTGTGGGCGGGTCGGCTCCCGTGGGCGGTTTCAGCATCGGCATCGCCGACGTCTGCGGTGACACCGAGGCGCAGGTGGCCGTGGCCGTGACTTCGGGAGGCCTGGCCACCTCGGGGATCGGAAAGCGGCACTGGACGGTCGGCGGACTCTCGGTGCACCACCTGATCGATCCCGCCACCGGTCTGCCGGCGGACAGCCCGTGGAAGACCGTATCGGTGGCTGCCGGGTCCTGCGTCGATGCCAACACGGCATCCACGGCGGCGATGGTCATGGGCCGGTCGGCGGTCTCGTGGCTCGATGACCTGCGTCTCCCCTCCCGGCTCGTCGGGCTCGACGGCACCACGGCGGTCGTGGGTGGCTGGCCCGATGGGTCCGTCGACGCTGCCCGTGCCGCCTTTCGACCGTCGCCGTTCCTGGGGTCGCGGCCATGAATCCCGCCGCCCTCCAGGTGGCCACGGCCACGGGTGGCAAGGCGCTCTGGTACCTCACCCGGGCCACCGGCATCGTGGCACTGGTCCTGCTGACGGTCAGTGTGGTCATGGGTGTGGTCGCCGCCGTCGGTTGGGCCACCGAACGGTGGCCCCGCTTCCTCTCCCAGAGCGTGCACCGCAACGTCTCGCTGTTCTGCATCGGATTCGTCGGGCTCCACGTGGTCACGACGGTGAGCGACGGGTATGTCCCCATCGGATTCGCCAGCGCGTTCCTCCCCTTCCTCACGCCGTACCGGCCGATCTGGATCGGGCTCGGTGCGCTCGGGTTCGACCTTCTGCTGGTCGTGCTGGTCACCAGCGCCCTCCGACACCGCATCGGCTACGCGTCCTGGCGGTTCGTCCACTGGCTGGCCTACCTGTGCTGGCCGATCGCCGTCTTCCACAGCCTCGGGAGCGGTTCGGACGCATCGCTCCCCTTCGTACTGGCCATCGACGCGGTGTGTGGGGCGGCGGTGCTGGCTGCCGTCGCCTGCCGCCTGGCCACCGGCCGGACATTCCCGGTCGGACGCCGGGCGGCGGTCGCCGTGGGAGTGGTGATGGCGCTGATGGGGATGGTGGTGTTCGCGGCCGTTGGTCCGCTGCGTCCCGGCTGGTCGCATCGTGCGGGAACGTCGCCGGCGTTGTTGGCCCAGCTGGCCCGGAGGTACACCGTGCCCACTAGCGGTGGCTCGGCGGCGACGCCATCGGGCCGCGGAGCGGCCGCGGTGCCCTCGACTCCGTTCACCGACGGACTGAGCGGATCGGTCTCGACCACGGCCCCGGATGCGCGGGGCGAGGTGCAGGCGACCTTGACCATGCAGCTGCAGGACCCGTCATCCACTCCCCTGGTCGTGGTCCTGGACGGCGTCGCCGACCAGAGTGGGGGCATCGCCATGTCTTCGGGCACGGTGACCTTCGGTGGGTACCACGGGGCGGTGACGTCGCTCAGCGGGAACACGATCGGGGCTTCGGTGGCGACGCCCAACCCACAGGCGTTGACGATGACCGTCGCCATCGATCAGAGCGCGAACACCGTGTCCGGCTCGGTAACAGGAGTGGCAGGCCGATGAGGTCCGCCGAGGGCAACGTCTCCACCCGGTCGGCGGACGGCATGGGTGATCGCTCCTTGACCCCGCCGCCGGGGCCGAAGCGGCTGCTGAGCAGTGTCGGCGAGCTGGGGATTCCCGTCGGTCTCGACCAGCATCTCGAGACCTGGGGTCCCCTTCCCGCCTGGAAAGGATCGAGCTTCATCGACGAGCTGGACCGCAGCGGGCTCCGGGGGCACGGCGGCGGATGGTTCCCGGTCGGGACCAAGTGGCGATCGGTACGCGGCACCGGGTTCAAGAGAGCGGTCGTCGTGGCCAACGGGGCGGAGGGAGAGCCGGCCAGCGGCAAGGACCGGTTCCTGATCCGCCAGCTGCCCCATCTCATCCTCGACGGCGCCGTGCTGGCGGCCTCGAGCGTCGGGGCCTCCCGGATCCTCGTGCACGTGCCGCCAACGTGCGTTCCCGCCATGGACCATGCCATCGGTGAACGAAGGCGTCGCGGACTCGATCACTGCTCCATCGACATCCTGGTCGCCCCCGACCGGTTCCTGGCCGGTCAGGAGTCGGCCGTGGTCAACACGGCCAACGGCCGCTCCCCCGGCATCCCTTCGTTCGTGACGCTCCGCTCGGTCCGGGAGTCGGGAGTCGGCGGGCGTCCGACGCTGGTTCAGAACGTGGAGTCGCTGGCCCACACGTCGCTGATCGCCCGGTTCGGTGCGGACTGGTTCCGCCGGGCCGGAACCGCGGCGTCGCCCGGCACCGCGCTCCTGACCGTCGTCGGGCGGTGGCCCGATCCGCGGATCGTCGAAGCGCCGCTGGGCACCGGACTGGCCGAGATCCTCTCCCTGGGAACCGACGCCGCCCCGTCCGTTCAGGGTGTGCTGCTCGGCGGCTACGGCGGTGGCTGGGTGACCACGGCCGAAGCATGGTCCATGCCCCTGACCGAAGAAGCCGCCCGCGGCTACGGTTCATCGATCGGGCCGGGTGTCCTCGTTCTGCTCCCGGCCGGTGTCTGCCCCCTGCTCGAGGTGAGCCGGGTTGTCCGGTACCTCGCAGCCGAACGTGCGGGTCAGTGCGGGCCCTGCATCAACGGACTCGATGCCCTGACCACGACCATGGACCTCCTGGCCATGCAACCGCGCTCACTGCGCGGGGGCATCTCGTCACTACCGGCGCTGTGCGGACTGCTCGAGGGCCGCGGCGCCTGCCGCCACCCGGACGGTGCGGCCCGGTTCGTTCGGACGGCGCTGCGGGTGTTCGGGGAACACGCGGCGCTCCACCTGCAACGGGGCCCATGCCACACCACGGCGCCTCCGTTTCTCGTGATCCCGCCCAACCGACAGGTGCCGTCGCGGTGAGCGGCATCCGATACGACCTGGTCATCGATCCCACCGCCTGCGACGGGAAAGGGATCTGCGCCGAACTGCTGCCCGAGTGCGTGCGTCTCGACCCATGGGGCTTCCCGGTCATCGACGGTGACGGGGTGCCCCCTCACCTCGTCGATCACGCGCAGCGGGCGGTGGCCAGCTGTCCCCGTCTGGCCCTCACCCTGGTCAAGCGGAGCCGCTCGTCGGTATCGGGCCGATCGACGGGTTGAGGAGGGCCGTGGCGGTCGACACCGACCCCACGGCCTCACGTCGTCATCAACTCGTCATCATTTGTCGGTACCGTTGAGGCAATGGCACGTTGGCTCGGGACCCGGATCGGCCCGGGATGAGAGTGCTCGTCGCCGAGGATGACGCCGCCCTGCGCTCCGTTCTCGAACGCGGCCTCCGGGAGAACGGATATGTCGTGGATGCTGTGGCCGACGGCGAAGCCGCCGATCTCCACCTCCGGACCTACGACTACGAGGTGGCGGTCATCGACTGGCGGATGCCGGGGCTGAGCGGTCTCGAGGTCATCGAGCAGGCCCGTCGGGTGGGTGTGCGGGTACCGGTGATTATGTTGACGGCCCGTGATTCGACCGTCGATCGGATCACCGGCCTCAACGGTGGTGCTGACGACTACCTCGTCAAGCCGTTCGAGTTCGGGGAATTGCTGGCCCGGCTGCGGGCCCTGCAGCGGCGGCCGGCCCTGTCCGTCGGTGCCCGCCTCCACTGCGGCGACCTGGTCTTCGACCCTGACACTCGCCAGGTCACGGTGGGTGGCGAACCGGTCGACCTGACGTGGACCGAGACGGGCTTGCTCGAGATACTGCTCCGGCGGGCCCCCTCGGTCGTCACCCGGCGGTCCATGGCTCTTCACACCTGGGAGAACGAGGCGGACGCGGTGGGGTCGAACACCATCGACGTCCACGTGGGCCGACTTCGGGCCAAGATCGCCGACAGCACCGCCCGGATCGAGACGGTCCGCGGTACGGGGTATCGACTGGTGTCCCGGTGAACACCGGACGGTCCCGGCGCCTCCACGCGGCCAGGGTGGCGACGGTGGCGACGGCGGTTGTCATGGCCTGCTACGTGGTGGCCGTGCTCTCGTTGAATCTGCTCGTCGCCCGCCGCCTCACAGAACAGGCCGATGCCCGGATCGCCGTCCGTCTCTCGCAGACTGCGAGGGAGACCCCCCGGGCCCTTCGATCATCGCGGGCGTCGAAGACCGGTGATGGAGACCTCGATGACGCGCCGATCTTCTTGTGGACGGGCACGGCTTCCGGTTCGTCGACGGCCCTGTCCCCCGGGTCCCCCCAGCTACCCCACCTGACCGTGACCGGTGCCCCGACCACGGTCAGCGCCAGTGGCACGCTCTTTCGCGTCAGTGCCGTCAAGTTCGGATCGGGTTGGCTGATCGCCGGAGAGAGCCTGGCTCAGCTGGACAGGGTGAGGAACGCCCTGCTTGCTCCCGAGATCCTGTTCGGGGTGGCGCTCGTGGTCGTCGTCTATGCGGGATCCCTCGTCGTCGGCCTCCGGGCATCGGCCCCGTTGGAGATCGTGCAACGGCGCCAGGCCGAGTTCACGGCCGATGCCTCGCACGAACTGCGAACGCCCCTGAGCGTGATCGAGGCCGAGGTCGAGCTGTCGTTGAGCCGTCCGCGGTCTCCGGAGGAGTACCGGTCGGTGCTCGGACGGATCTCGCAAGAGGGTCACCGGCTCCGACACGTCATCGATGAGCTGTTGTGGCTGGCTCGGGCCGACGATGAGGGAACAACTGCACAACGCGAACAACGCACCGACATCGCCGCCGCGGCGCGGGTGTGCGGCGAGCGTTTCCAACCGGTGGCCACCGGGCGCGGGGTGATCCTGGTGGTGGAGGTCGAGGGAGCGGAGCCCTATTGGATCCAGGCCGATGCGGGCTGGATCGACCGATTGGTCGGCGTGCTCGTCGACAATGCCTGCAAGTACGCGGGCACCGGGGGGCGCGTGCAGGTCAGGGTGGGAGGGAACAGCAGTCGGGTGTTCCTCCGTGTCGACGACACCGGGCCCGGGATCCCCGCTTCGCAACGGTCGCTCGTCTTCGACCGCTTCCACCGCGGGACCGACGAACCGGGTGGGGTCGGGCTCGGGCTGGCCATCGCCGATTCCGTGGTCAGGGCATCCGGTGGGACATGGTCGGTGACAAGTGCACCCTCCGGTGGCGCACGGATGGAGGTGTCGTGGCGGAGGGCTTCGGGGCGTGGGTCGAACGGTAGTGCGACGACCCGACCAGCCGACGGGGCTCCCTTCGATGCCGATCAGGCGGATCCATCGCTCTGTTGACCGATGGGGACAGGTGGATCTTCCCTTCGAACTTCACGTGACCGTCAGGAACGGGGCGTACGCTGGACCCAATGGAGTGCGCCGACCACCGTAGGGAGGGATCGGGCCCGAGATCGACGGCCGGTAACACGCAGCTCGGAGTCCGTTGACCGACACCGTCACGAGGACCGATGCTCGACCGCCCCAACGCCTGGACGACGGCCGGGACAAACGCCCGAGGCGGTCCAAGTTCCTTCGCCGCAGGATCGTGGCCGTCGTGCTGGCCGGATTCCTGATCTGGCTCGCGGTCTCCTTGGGTGGGGCGTTGACCGATCCGTCGCTCGGCGCCTCGGTGAGCGCCCGTTTCGCCGAGTGGGCCCGAGAGCACGGCGGGGCCAGCACCGTCAACTGGATCGAGAACGAATGGTACACACATCATCCGCCGGCCCGGGGAGGGAAGCCCCCCGCCGGCTCCATCCGTGTGCCGAAGCGGGCTCCGGTGGCCGTGAGCACCGGCCCGGCACACCTCCCACCGCCGGCCCCGATCGTCCCCGTCGCCAGCCCACCCATCCCCGGTGAAGGGCAGTGGTCGCCGGCCGGTCGCCTGATCGCCGGAATCCCCGCCGTCTACGAGACCACGTTGCGGCCGGATCCCGTCCACACCAGCTATGTCGTGGGCGTGGCCTGGATGGATACCAAGCTGCTGAAGGCGACGCTGTACTCCGGGAGCATCATCCCGGGAGGCGGACCGTTCACCCACACTGCTCCGATCAGCAGCAGACCAGCCGGCTCCCTCGTCGCCGCCTTCAACGCCGGCTTCCTGATGTCAGCGGCAGATGGCGGCTACTACACCGATGGCCGGACGATCGTTCCCCTGAGGACCGGGGCCGCCTCCTTCGTCGTCGACGCCGACGGCTCGGCCACGGTCGGGGCATGGGGCTCCGACGTGGCCATGAGCCCTTCGGTGGTCTCGGTTCGCCAGAATCTGGATCTGATCGTCGATGGCGGCCAACCCGTTGCCGGCCTTGACGCTTCCGACACGACCAGGTGGGGGGCGACACTCGGCGACGCCGTGTACGTCTGGCGCTCGGGGGTCGGGATCACTGCCGACGGGGCTCTGGTCTACGTCGGGGGTCCCGGGCTCAACATCACCGATCTGGCCGATCTCCTGGTTCGGGCGGGAGCCGTTCGGGCCATGGAGCTCGACATCAACACCGACTGGGTCAACTTCTCCGTCTACAGCCCGAGCACACCCTCGGGGGCGGCCACGCCGTCGAACGGGGCCGAGCTTCTGCCTGGGATGGTCGGCACTCCGGGCAGGTACTTCGAACCCTGGTGGGCGCGTGACTTCATCACCATGTCGGCCCGGGCCGGAACATGACGAAATTCTCCCGGGCCTCCTTCATGTTCCTGTCACATGGGGGCCGTACCATGGGCAGGCAGGCTAGGGCAGTCGCCACAGAGGCCGGGAGGAGTAACTTGTGAGTCCGCAACCCACTGCATTCGAAGAAGCGCTGAGCTGGGCCCGCGTCGACCTCGCGCCCGGACACCGGCAGCCTTCGGCGGTGATGGTCGTGGTGGCCACGGTGGCCTCCCTCGTCGGCTCGTTGGCGGCGGATGCGGCATTGGTGGCGATCGGCACGGCTGTGTTCCCGTCGACCAAGGGATACGTGCACTTCCGGTTCTCCGACTATTCCAAGCTCACCATCATCGGCGTGCTCATCGCCTGCGTGGGGTGGCCGATCGTCACCCGCATGAGCTCCGCGCCGCGGTGGTTGTACCTGCGCCTGGCCGTCCTGGTGACCGTCGTGCTCTTCGCGCCGGACGTATGGATCTTCCTCAACGGTGCGCCGGCAAAGGCCGTCGCCGTGCTGATGACCATGCACCTGGCCATCGCCCTGGTGACCTACAACTGCATGGTCCGGATCGCTCCAGTCCGCGAGGCAAGGGACCGGCGCGCCCGTCACTCGTGACCCAATCCATCATGGTGCTTCGCTCCTCGGCCCTCCCGACGTCTCCGAGGCGTCACCGTCACAGATGGCGCGCACGGCCCGGACCAGCCGCCGGAACTCCTCGCCGGTGAACCTGCAGGGAACCTGGCAATTCTTGTAGCACCGATCGCAGCGGTACTTGGAGCGCAACAGCACGGCGACGTGCTCCGATGCCGAACGGGCCTCCATGGGTCTGGCATCGGCAGGTCGGTTTGGACACTTGATGGGCACTTTCCGCCCCCCCCACCCGCTGTCGACGGAATCCGTGGGTCACACCGTTGGGCCATACTGGCGCGGACAGTCGACCCCGAGGTGCGCGCCATGACCGGTCAGGCGAGATCCACCATGCAGCAGCCACTCCGACCGACGTCTCCATCTGCCGGGCAGGTCGAGGTCGACTGCGCGTGAACCTCGCCATCATCCTCACTGCAGCGACGATCGTGCTGGTCGCGGTGGCCCTGGTCACTCGGCGGGTCAGGTCCCGGCCGCCCGCTGTCGCCCGCCGGATCGAGCCGGCGGAGTCGCCGGTACCAGCTAGCACTCGGGGTTGCGAAGGCGGAGCCTACTATGCCCCGGCCTTCATCATGGACCCGGGTCACTGCTTCCGACTGTGCCGGGATCCTGCCACCGGGACCGCCCATGCCTGTCCCGGGCCGGTCGAGGGAAGCGGTGAATTCGCGGACCCCCGGGGCAACCTGGTCGAGGTGGAGGCATGCAGCGTGCACATGATCGATCTCGGGAATTGGCGGTTCAAGACGGTCGACGGATGAGCTGGGTCGGTACTGCGACCACATCGGCCGTTTCCGGCCTCACCGCACCCGACCGGGGGCATTTTTCGGTGCCGGACCGGGTATGGACCTCCGAACCGCCCATCGAACGCCCATTGAAACTGCCTATTGAGGAGGATCGCGGGCCGGAACTAACCTTGTCGGGGGCTGTGACAGGGTGTCGGACCCGGTCTGACCGCGACGAAGGAGCTGCATGGCACGTACCATCTGGAAGGGCTCGCTCAGCTTCGGGCTGGTCAACGTCCCGGTAGGGCTCTATCCCGCCACCCAGGACAAGGCCATCCACTTCAACCAACTGGAAGCGGGGACCTCGGACCGGATCCGCTACAAGAAGGTCAACGAACGGACCGGCAAGGAAGTTGAGGCCAGCAGAATCGTCAAGGGATTCGATCTGGGCGGGGGCGAGTACGTCATCCTGACCGACGATGAGCTGGCAGCCGCAGAACCGGAGCGGTCGAGGCTCATCGAGATCACCGATTTCGTCGATCTGGACGAGATCGACCCCGTCTTCTACCGCTCGACCTACTACCTGGCTCCCGAAGGGGAGGCCGCCGGCAAGGCCTACGCGCTGCTCCGCCAGGTCATGCGGGAATCGCACAAGGTGGCCATCGGCACGCTGGTGATGCGGAACAAGGAGTACCCGGTGGCCATTCGCCCCGACGACGAGGTGCTCAAACTGGAGACGATGTACTTCTCCGACGAGATCCGGTCACCGACCAAGGAGCTGCCCGACCTCCCCGGTGCCGGCGAGCTGAGCGAGCGGGAGATCTCCATGGCCAAGCTCCTGCTCGAGTCCATGGAATCGGAATGGGACCCGAGCCGGTATCACGACACCCACCGCCAGAAGGTGGAAGAGCTGGTCGAGGCCAAGCAGCAGGGGAACGAGATCGTGCTCGGGTCGACCGAGCCGGCGGCCACGAACGTCGCCGACCTCATGGACGTCTTGAGCGCCAGCATCAAATCGATCAAGGACGGAGCCGGTCAGGCCAAGCAGTCGGCCACGGGTTCGAAGCCCTCGATCCCGAAGAAGAGGGCTCCGGCCAAGAAGCCGGCGCCGACCCGGAAGGCCACCAGCGCGAAGTCCCCGACCAGCATCACCTCGAAGACGGGGGCGAAAGCACCGAGTCGCCGGAAGGCGTCGTAGACGCTCCCTCAGACTCGGCTGGCGAGGTCGTCACCGGCCTGCCACCCCGCCAGCCGGCCAGCTCGATCGAGCTCCAGGTCACAAGAAGTGCGAATGTCCACAGGGGCAGCAGCGCCTCCAGGGCATCGGCCGGCGCCCCGGAGGAGAACCACCAGTACGGACTCACGATGGTTATGGCCACGATGGCCCAGAGCATGGTCCGGACGGCGGTGGGGATGGCCGCCTTCCCGTGGCCGATGATGATCGGTGGGATCAGGAGCACCCACACCCAATGGTGCGTCCAGGAGATCGGACTGACGAGCAGACCGGCGAAAGCGATCGCGAGCAGCCCGAGGGACTGTCTCCCGGTGACGGCACATCTCCAGGCGACGAAGACGGCCAGGCCGACCGTGAGTATGGACACCAGTAGCCAGAGCCCGGCTGATCCGGTGGCCGGAAACGGGGCTCGGTGGAAAATGGCGTACCACGACTGGTTGCTGGCGAAGGCGACGGGCCCGACCCTCGACGGCCGGACCACGTCGTGATTCCAGAACGCCCTCGACAGTCCGGGCCAGAGCCCCCAGGCCAGCAGGGTGCAGAACAGGAACGAAGCCAGCGCCCGGGCGGTTGACTTCCAGTCCCGCTCGACGAGCAGGAGGGCGATGAAGATGAGCGGCGTGAGCTTGATGGCTGCGGCGATGCCGATCAGGAGGCCCCGGTAGGGAGCCGGAACCGCGGTCACATCGGCCACGACGACGAACATCAGAACGAATTCGATCTGCCCGTAGTCGGCGCCGCTCCGGGCCGGCTCGAGGAGGAGAACGGCCACGCAGACCCAGGTGAACGCGCCCAACCAGAGGCGGAGGTGGCTCCGCTGCCCTCGATCCCGCATGACCAACACGACCGAGGCCGTGGCCGCAAGGATGCTCGCTCCCCACAGCGACCACTGGGTCACCGTGAACGAGGCCAACGTCAGGACAGCCAGGGACGGCAGGGCGAACGGGGGGTAGGTGAACGGGAGTCCGTAACGGGTGAACGAGGAGAAGTACGGATCGTGCCCGGCCTTCCAGTTGCCCACCGAATCCCTGTAGACGTGGAGGTCAAGACCGTACCGTCGTCCCCAGTGCACGAGGTAGGCGATGACGATGACGGCCGCCACCGTGGCCGCTACGAACGGCCACACAAGGGAGGTCCGGCCGGGCAGCTTCCCGTGTGCCCTGGATTCGGGTGCTGCTGGAGGTGAACTGGCCATGAGCCCTTCGGGCCCCCTTCTTCGTCGATGTGAGACTCACGACCGCGGTTCGGTCCACCTGTCAGACGATGTGGCACACCGAACCGTCGGACCGGGTTTCTCGCTCCACCCGGCTGGAGGCAACTCTAGGTGGCCCATCCAAGGGAAACGAGATTCACAGCCGACCCGTCCCGTGGGATCTCCAGCTCAGGCAACCTGCGGGAGCGTCTTCAGAAACGAGGCTGTGCTGGCATATCGCCCGACGAGCTTCCGGTTGAGCCAGTCCGGCATGTGCGCAGCGAATCCATCCCGCATGCGAGAGCCGACCTTGGAATCGGTGGTGGCGATCCGTCCCAGCCGGCGCGATGACCGCACCACCATCCGGACCCGTCGGAGCCGGGCGGCCTCGTACCGGGCCAGCGCCTGCGAAACGTCCCGGCTCTTGGACAGACAGGCCGCCAGCACGACGGCATCTTCGATCGCCTGACAGGCACCCTGCCCGAGATCGGGCGTCATGGGGTGAGCGGCATCTCCCAGCGCGACGACACGGTCACGGAACAGACGTCTCGGGAGCGAGTCGAAGACGTCCGCGATCACGAGGTCCTCCTCGTCGCTGCGTTCGATGAGCTCGCAGATGGGATCGTGCCACTGGGAGAACTGTCGGAGCAGGAACTCCTTCCTGCCGACCATGGCCTCGTTGGCCCCTTCGGGCAGGCCGACATCGGCGGCCCAATACACCTGGTCGCCCTCGAGATTGCTGGCGATGAACTGCTTGCCCTGTCCCGTGGTCAGGCAGGCACCGGAGACGAGATGGGAAGCACCGTCGAGCACGGCCCGCCAGCTGCTCCTGCCGCTGAACCGCGGCCGTGGATTGCCCATGACCGGGCGGGCCACGGATCTGATGCCGTCACAGGCCAACACCAGGGGGGCATCGAAGGTTTCACCGCTGGATGTCGTCACCACGCACCCGCTCGCATGTGAGGCGATGTGCGACACCGTGGTGTGCATGGCGATGGGTATGCCGGACGCGGCGCGGAGCAGGACCTGTTGGAGCTTTCCCCTGTGGACGACCAACGTGGGTGTGCCGAGTTGCTGAGAGAGTCGGGTCTGATCGAGGGTGACGATCTCCCGACCGGTCCAATCCCGAATGATCCCGCCCGGCTCCTCGATCCCGATGTCGGTGAGAGCGGTGGACAGCCCCAGCTCGGAGAGGGCGGCCAGCGCGTTGGGCCACAGCGAGAGCGCCGTGCCCGCCTGGGTCAGGGCCGTGGCCCGTTCAAGAATGCGTGCGCGCAGACCGACACGTTCGAGGGCGATGGCCGAGGTCAGGCCGGCAATGCCTCCTCCGATCACGAGGGCGTCGTAGCCTGGTCTCGCCTTCATGGCCGCTCCTTCGACACCGGGATCTTACGGTGCGACGGGGTTCGAGGTGACGATCGGTCAGTTGGTCGGCGAGGGCCTTCAGGATTCCGGCGGTGTCGGTCGCTCATCGAGATGGAGCTGGAGGAGGACGAGATCGCACCAGCGACCGAACTTCGCACCCGTCTCCGGCATGCGGGCCACCTCGACGAATCCGAGTCGCTCGTGGAACCGGATCGACCCCTGGTTGGTGGCGTCGATGGCCGCAATCATCGTGTGCTTGCCACTCGTCCGCGCCTGGTCGATGAGCGCGCCCATGAGGTCCCGACCCACTCCCGAACCCCATCTGTCCTCCCGCACGTGGATCGTGTTCTCCACGGTGAACCGATAACCCGGGCGCTTGACGACGTCCCGGAACCAACCGAATGCGGCCACGCCGACGACGTCATCCCCCTCCTCGGCCACCAGAACCGTCTCATGCTCGTCCAGCCAGGCCAGGACGCTTTCCGACGTGTGCGGCGTATCGGTCCACTCGATCGTCGTCGTGGCCAGAAGCGCGTTGAGGAGAGAGGCAATGGCGACAGCGTCCTGGGCGCGGGCGGGTCTGACCATCACATCCCGATTCTCGCAGAACCGGGTGGGCGTTCCGGCGTTCCGGCGAGCCGGCCCGGTACAGGCGGTCAGGGGTCGGCAGTCGAGTGGCCAGGGTGCGCAGTGGCCCGTTAGTCTCAACCGACCCGATCCGGGGATGTCCAAGGGAGTTTCGGTGACAGTTTGGTGACAAGCGCGGGAGCGACCTCGCCGCCCTACCCTGGCAGTCGTGGAGCGCTCTCCTGAGGCGGTACGGACCGAACCGGTGAACCGCCGGCGGGTGGCGGGTCGGGGGCCGGACCAGGGGTTCGGCTCCCCCACCGACTGCACCGAGCCTGTCGGGTGGGTTGGCCGGGCGATGGGCGCAACGGAGGGGACGTGGCCATGGGACTGCCCGGGTCATGTCGAGGGCCTCGGAGAGCAGCGGCCGGCAACTGACCGACGGACATCGACGAAATGAGGAAGATGCCCGAAACTGAGAAGACTTCGAGACTCGATCTTCAGAAACTCCCCTTGAAGAACGGGAACCTCAGCTTCGTCGTCCCGGAATTGGCACAGGTTTCACTGGGCACGAAGGAGCCGGGGGTGCTGTGGATCCTCTTCAACAACGGGACGTGGCCGGTCTCACTCTTCGATCTGGAGGCGTTCCCCGGCTTCCTCTGTGAGGTGCGGCCCAACAAGGAGATGATCTTTCCGTCGGACCAGCACAACGGGATCAAGATCTTTGCGACGCTCTCCTGGCCAACCGACCCCGGGTCCTAGTGCTCCTGCCCGGTAGATGAGCGGTGCCCTGGGCACGCTCATCCATCAACGCGCTGGATAAGAAGCTGACCTGGCCAACCTCTCCGATCGAAGGACTCGGTGGCCGTGAACCCTGCCGATTCGTAGTACCGCACAAGCTGCTGTTGTCCGCCGGCCCAGCAGTCAACCCTCAGGAGGCTCAGGCCCCGTGACCGGCAGTCGGAACGGGCATGATCCAACAACGCCGTCCCGATCCCCTGCCCGATGAACCGTCTGGAAGCCAGAAGGAGCACGATGTAGAGTCCGGCCTCCTCCGTCACCGGCGCGTAGGAAGGTGAAACCTCGCTGACTTCGAGAGCGCCTACCAACTCATCGCCCACGTGAGCGACGGTGAGCCCGTGGCTCCTGGCCAAGCTGGCCACCCGCTGCCTGGTCTCGGGCCGCTCCGACCAACGCCGACTTCCCCACTGTCCACTCAGGCCCCGCTCGGTCAGCCAGAGAACTGCTTCGTCGAAGAGCCCGAGCAAAGATTGCTCGTCGTCGGCGCTTCCCGGGCGCATGAGAATTGTCATTGACGCGGACGATAGACGAATCGACCCGTGAAGTCGGTCGGCGGTGGGCCAGGCTCTGCGTTGCAGCGTTGACGATGTGCGGGCTGTCGCCACGGAGCGACAACCATCGATCTCTCTCCGTGTTCGTGGCTGTGCCTGAGGGTAAATCCCTGGTGACAGACAACGCCCCGTTCGGTTAGAAAGGCTCAAGCAACGGGCAACGCAACATCTCAACGATCTAGCAGGGAGATCACCATGGTCCGCCAAAGTCGGCCGAACGCGATGGCGTCGGCCTCTCGCGAAGGATCCGGGAGTCGCACGCCGGAAGGGACCTCGATCGTCCGCCGCGGTTGGCGGATGGCGATTCTCGCGTTCTCCTTGTCACTCATCCTCTCAACTTTGGCAGTCGCAGGTCTGGGCGGCACCGCCGGCGCGGCCGCCGGTCCCCAAGCGATCGTCACCCTCCTGCCCACGACCGTGGCCGTGGGACAGAACGCCACGGTCGCTGTCAGCAAGAGCATCCTGCCGAAGGGGGATTCCGCAAAGAAGCTGCTCTTGACCTGGGGTGACGGCTCGAAGGCGGTCACGCTGGCCAGTCTCGGGGCAAGGGCCACGCACCAGTACGTCGGTCCGGGCCACTACACGGTGACGGTGAAGCTGACCGACGCGCACGGGAAGACGGTGAGCGGATCGGCGATCCAGGTGGTGCAGGCCCGCTCCGGTAGCTATTCGGGCTTGTACTCAGGGAACGGCTATGGAATCACGCTGTACGTGTCGGGAAGCCAGACCGCGATCGAGGACATCTCCATCCCGGTGGACTACCTCGAGTGCACAGGGACGACCTTCTCGCCGGACGCCCCCGTCGTGCTCGACTCGGTGGCCCTGGCGGCCAACGGGTCGTTCTCCTCGACCTCGACCCAGACCGGGGTGGTGGGGGCTGACAACTACCCGACGACGTTCACCATCACCTTCACCGGTCGGTTCCAAGGCTTCAGCAGCAACGGGGCTCCCGAAGCGGCCGGCTCAGTCCTCGAGACGGCGAAGTACACCGACGGGTCCGTCTACAGCTGCACCTCCAACAAGCAGTCCTGGTCGGTCACGCGGGCTACGCAGCCGGTCCAACCCACGACCCTCCCACCGGTCGGCAGCTATACGGGCCCGTACTCGGGGAACGGCTACGGGATCACGC
>JBEKOI010000061.1:0-24370 GCA_049521915.1 Acidimicrobiales bacterium
GATGATGCCCGGCGCCACCACCAGACCTTCGGCGTCGAGCTCGATGGCCCCCTTCTCGTCGATCTGGCCGACGGCCGCGATCCTGCCGTTGGAGATGCCGACGTCGGCTTGACGAGCGGGCGCCCCGGTGCCATCGACGACCAGGCCGTTTCGGATCACGTAGTCGAGCATGGTGGTGTTCCCTTCGCTGGGGTGATGGGTGCGGCGTCGTGATGGTGGCTGCTTGGCTGCCGGCCGGCCGCGTCGCGCAGTCGAACCTTGAGCTGACAGACCGTCAGTTTATGGCACCTGCCGGAATCCCGCCCGAGCGCACCCTACGGAGGATCGGGTTGCCGCCGGGTAGCCGGAGCGTGGCCGAAGGCGGGGAGGGGGTGCAGCAGGAGCGTGGACGGGCGGCCCAGCGGGAGCGGGGAGGGGCGCGGCAGCGGGAGCGGGAGCGTGGACGGGCGCGGGCGCGGGAGCGTGGACGGGCGCGGGGCGGGGCCCGGAGACGAGTTGTTCAATTGGCCGAATTGGCCGTTTTATCGCCTACAGGCGATACGAGGTCGGGACAATTATCGCCTAGAGCCAATAATTACGACAATTTAGAAATTTGGACTTCGACATGAGGGCTCCGGATGGTGGGGCCGGAGCCGAGGGACGCGGGGGAACTGGAGACCCATGGGCAGGAGACGACGAGGCCCGCCTTGGATGCAGGCAGCGACCTGGCCGACGCCGGGGTAGGTCGGGGGTCGATGGTAGTTTCCGGACATCGACCACACCTGGCTCCAGAACCACCTGCTCCCGGCCATCGTGCTCGTCCTCGGGGCCGGACTGTTCGTGCGGTTCGCGCACTGGTTCGGAGCGCGCCGCCGTCGGTGGATCGACAATCAGATTCGCAGGCAGATCGAATCGGGCGCACTGGCCTCCGAGAGCCTCAAGCGTTCGCGCGCCGTCAGCGAAGCGGTCGAATGGTCAGTAGTGGCCCTCGCCTCCTTCATCGCCGGCATCCTCGCCCTCGACCGGTTGGGGATTCCGCTCACCACACTGGTGGCCCCGGCCACCGTCATCGGCATCGGTCTCGGGTTCGGCGCCCAGCAGATGGTCGGTGACCTGCTGGCCGGGTTCTTCCTGTTGACCGAGCACCAGTTCGCCTTCGGGGACCTGATCCGGCTGTCCGTCCCCGGGTCGACGGGGAGCGTGACCGGGACCGTCGAGGAGGTCACTCTCCGGGTCACCAAGTTGCGCAACGCCCAGGGGGAGCTGGTGGTGGTGCCCAACAGCGCCATGCGACAGGTCACCAACCTGTCGCGGGACTGGTCGAAGGCGGTTGTCGACATCCCGGTGGCGGTCACCGAGGACCTCGAACAGGTCACGTCGTTGCTGAAGGACGTCGTCGCCCAGGTGGCCGCCGATCCCCAGTGGAAGGACCTCCTCCTCGGTCCGCCGGTGGTGGCCGGGGTCGAAACCATCGACGTCGGGTACGTGCAGCTCCGGCTGATCGCCCGGACCCTGCCCGGACGTCAGTTCGAGGTGGCCCGGGAGGTCCGGCTGCGGGCCGCTACCGCGCTGCGGTCCGCCGGCATCACCTCGCCGTCGATCGGCGATCCGGCTCCGTCATGACCGACGCATCGTGCCACCTTTTCATCCACGACTGACGACTGATGACCGATGACTGAAGTCAACGACAACGACAGCGAAAACGACGCCGACACCCACGTCAATCCCACGATGCGTCAGTCCGCAACCCCCGGATTCAGCGCTGCGAACGCGAACGAGGCCAACGCGAACGAGCCCAGGGTTCCGGTCGAGAAGCACAGCGCACTGGTCGGCTACATGTCCGTGCCGGTCCATCGGCGGTTACCGATCCGGCGGTCCACGCTGTTGCTGATCATCCTGTTTCTCGGATTCGGGACCCTGTGCTATCTCTATCCGCCCAACTCGGGCAGCATCACCTGTACGGCCAGCGGCACCTGCTCCGACGCCGGAGGAAACATCGTCGGGATCTTGACGACGACCACGTCGACCACGACGACGTCGACCACGACGTCCACGACGTCCACGACGAACCCGAACATCACGACCACCACGACTGTCCGGCCCACCACGTCCACGACGTCCAGCACCCATACGGGCAGTCCGACCACGACAACTGCCAATCAGCCAACGTCGACCACGTCAGTGAGCACAGGTTCGTCGACCACTTCGCAACCGGGGACATCGGGATCCACCACGACCTCGTCGGTGCCCGGCGTATCGGGGACCGACACCTCCACGACGACCACCGTCCCCTGACCGGACGCGCGGCTCGGTCAGACGGGCCGGTGCAGTCGAGACCGTCAGGGAGTGGTGGAGGCTGGCGAGGTGGTGGAGGGTGCCGGACCCGTGGTCGAGACGATCGACGCTGGCGAGGTGGTCCCGGTTGTTCTCCTCGGAGCTACCGTCGTGGTGGTCGTCGACTTGATCAGATTTTCAACGTCGCGGGTCTCGTGGACGAAGCTCGGTCGGGCCTTGGTCAGTGTCACCACGTCGGCCACGACGAGACCGGTCAGGACGACCAGGGCCAGTGTCAGGACCACCAGCCGGCGGGTGCGACCGGGCATGGTCAGTGCTCCACCATCCGGTGGGTACCGGCGGGCACGGTCAGTGCGCCACCAGTGGAGCGACCTCCCGACCGAACGTGGCGATCTGATCGCACAGCTCGGCGGCCGACCGCGACGGGAACCGGACCTGCACCTGGCCCACGCCTGCCTCGGCGAAGGGGCGGAGATACGCGGCCACCAGATCCGCCGGACCGGCCACGGTGCCCTTTGGCAGTTCGAGTCGATCCGGTGGCGTACCGACGTAGATGGGGTCGGCGATGCCGCCGATGTCGAGGGGCGCGCCGTCCCTGAACTCGTCTCGCAGCCGGCGCAGCGTGCCCAAGAGCTCCACGTTCGGCCCGAGTGACTGCGGGAGCCACCCGTCGCCGAACCGTGCGGCGCGCTTGAGCGCAGCCGGGGACGATCCACCGACCCAGATCGGTGGTCGAGGGGACTGTACGGGCCTCGGCTTGAGCCCGACGTCGGACGCCTTCCAGCGCGCGCCGTCCAGCACGGGGTACTCCGTTGCCAGCCCTGCGGCCAAACCGGTGATGGCCTCATCGGTGGCCGATCCCCGGTGGTCGAACTCCGGGCCCATCAGCTCGAATTCCTCGGCGACATGCCCGGCGCCGACCCCACAGACGACCCGGCCGCCCGATAGAACGTCGAGGGTGGCGAACTCCTTGGCCGCACGCAAGGGGTGGCGGAGGGCGATCACGTACACGTGCGACAGGAGGTGGATGTCGGTGGTGATCCCGGCCAGCCAGCCGAGGGTGGCGATGGTGTCGTACCAGGTGGTCCCCATGGCTCCGGCCAGACGGGAGGGAATGAAGGTGTGGTCGCAGACGCCGACGTAGAAGAAGCCGGCGGCCTCGCAGGCCAATGTCACCTGGGCCAGCTCTTCGGGCCCGGCTGAGGTCTCCCAGGGCTGCACGTAGATGGTCGACTGCGACTGGACTGGAAGTTGCATCCCGAAGACCGTTCTTCCGGCGGGCAGAACGGTGACGACGTCTTGCGGCGGGGTGACGGGAGTGGCGTTCACCGGATCAGGATAGGCCCCGGTCGGACTGGACTCCGACCCCCGGCCCGTCGGCCGGCGATCCGACCGGTACTTCGGCCACCGACCCGGTTACCGACCCGGCTACCGACCCGGCCAGATCCTCGGCCAACTCATCGGATGTCCCGAACTGGGTGGCCAGCACACGGGCTCGTTTGTAGGCCAGGTGCACCGGGACCTCCCAAGTGAACCCCATACCGCCGTGGACCTGGATGCAGGATCTCCCGTTGGTGATGGACGCCTCGTCTGCCAGCAGCTTGGCCCCGGCGGCGGCAACATCCCCGTCGCCCACATCGGGCTGGTCGACGGTGACGGCGGCGGCCTGGACGGCGCATCGGGCCACCTCGGTCCGCACGGCCATGTCCGCGCACAGGTGCTTGACGGCCTGGAATCCACCGATGGGCCGGCCGAACTGACGACGCTGCTTTGCGTACTCGACTGCCAGTTCGGTGGTCCATGCCGCCATGCCCACCTGGAATGCGGCGGTGAGGACGGCACCGTCACGGCGCCACCAGTGGGCGATGTCGGGCCCGGCCACCGGGGTTCCCGGCGGCAGCGAGGGGAGCGTCCATACGGGTGTCAGCGGATCCATGGGACGCTGCAACCGCGTGGCCTCGAGGGTCCGGGGATCGACCGATGCGATCCCGAGATCGGAGACCACGAGCAGGACGTCGAGATCGTCGAGGTGTTCGATGATCGCTGGCACCGCCGGACCTCCTGCCCCCGACCGTCCCGTCGTGCCCGTCGTGCCCGCCCGACCGGCGCTCCCGGAGGCAGGGGCCTCGACAAGTCCGACCACCACCGAGCCGTCGTCGGCACCCTCGACGAGACCGGCGGCCAGGTGCGACGCGACCAGGGGGCCGGGCACCAACGCCCGCCCCAGCTCCTCGAAGACGAGCGCCGCTTCGGTCAGCCCGAGCCCGACGCCACCGGCCTCCTCGGCCAGGCAGAGGTTGAACACGCCGGTCTGGCCCAGTTCCCGCCATCCCGACCGGTCCACCACCCGGTCGGCGCCCTCCAGCCGGCGGATCCCCTCGAGGGTGAACCGACCCGCACACAACTGGCGGACACCTGCGGCCAGATCGGTTTCCGATTCGGTCAGTTCGAAGTCCAAGCCGTTCAGCCCTTCGGGGTCGGGGCCGAGGCCGGGGACGGGGTCGGGGCCGGGGCCGGGGCCGAGGCCGAGGCCGGAGCCGGCGCGGCGTTCGGCGATGCAGCCCGAGCCGGCGCCGGTTCCTTGGGCAGTCCGAGGATCCGTTCGGCGACGATGTTGCGCTGGATCTGCGAGGTGCCCGCGGCGATGGTCAGGGAGATACCCCTGAGCCAGTCCTCCACCATTTTTTCCGAGGGCAGGGCTCCCAGCCCGTCGGCCCCGGTGGGATCATCGGCGGCCAGGCCGGCCCGGCCCAGCAGGGAGAGCGAGAACTCCCCGAGCCGGGTGCGGGTCTCGGTGTAGGCCAGCTTGAACAGGGTGCCGCCGATGCCGGGGATGCCGGTTCGGGCCGCCTGGGACACGTTGCGCTTGGTCAGTGCCCACAAGGCGTCGAGCTCGGCTTTGAGGTGCCCGGCCTGACGGCGGATGCCCGGGTCCGACCATGCCCCGGTCCTCTGGGCCAAGGCCACGGTGGCGGTGAGCAGCTCGAAGGCCTCGAGCAGGTCGCCGACGAAGGCCGTCCCCCGTTCGAAGCTCAGGGTGACCATGGTCACCCTCCATCCGTCGTTCTCCTCGCCGACGCGGTTGGTCACCGGGACCCGGACCTCGTCGAGGAAGAGCTCGGCGAATTCGGTGGAGCCGGCGATGGTGGCCAGCGGGCGGATCTCCACCCCCGGAGCGTCCATGGGCAGGATCAGCCATGTAATGCCGCGGTGGCGGCTGTCGTCGGCACCGGTGCGGACGAGCAGCTCGCAGTTGTCGGCCACCTCGGCGTGTGACGTCCAGATCTTGGATCCGGTGACGACGTAGTCGTCGCCGTCCCGCACGGCCCGGGTGTGCAGCGACGCCAGGTCGCTTCCGGCGTCGGGTTCGGAGAAGCCCTGGCACCAGACCTCGTCCCCGCGGAGGATGGGGGGAAGGTAGCGCTGGCGCTGGGCGGCGGTGCCCTCGGCGATGATGGTCGGACCGGCATGGAGGAGGCCCACGAAGTTGACCCCGACGTAGGGGGCGTGCGCCCGTTCGAGCTCTTCTTTGAAGATGAGCTCCTCGACCGGCGTCGACCCGCGACCGCCGCCTTCGACCGGCCAGTCCACACCGGCGTAGCCGGCGTCGAAGAGCAATCGCTGCCAGTGGGTGTCGTAGGCGCGGCGGCCGGGCCAGTCGTCGGGCGAGGGCCTGGGCGGCACTGTGGGCAGAGCCTCGGTCAGCCAGCGGCGCAGCTCGCTCCGGAACGCCTGCTCGGCGTCGGTGTAGCGCAGGTCCATGGAGTTGGCGGCTCAGGCCGGGCGGATCACTTGAAGTCGAGGTCGTAGAGCCTGATGGCGTTGCCCCGCACGATCTTGTAGATCTGCTCGTCGGTGAGGTCCTTCATCTGCTTTTCGGCGATCTGGCGGGTGTTGGGCCAGGTGGAGTCCGAGTGCGGGTAGTCCGACTCGTAGGTGATGTTGTCCACCCCGATCGACTCGACGTTCTTCAGGCCGAAGGCGTCGTCGAAGAAGCAGCCGTAGATCTGGCGGTGGAAGTAGGTGGACGGCGGCTCGGGCACGATGTCGGCCACCCCGCCCCAGCCCCGGTTCTCCTCCCAGACGTTGTCGGCGCGTTCGAGGATGTACGGAATCCAGCCGATCTGCCCCTCGGCGTAGGCCAGCTTGAGCTCGGGGAACCGCACGAGCACCCCCGAGAACATGAAGTCGACCATCGAGTAGGTGGCATTCGAGTGGGTGAGCGTCGACCCGACGGCCGGGGGAGCGTCGGCCGAGGTGGACGGCATCTTGGACGAGGATCCGATGTGCATGTTGATCACCGTTCGGGTCTCCTCGCAGGCGCGGAAGAAGGGGTCCCAGTAGTGGCCGGGATCGTGCACGGAGGGCAGGCCGAGGAAGGGGGGGATCTCACTGAAGCACACCGCACGCACGCCACGGTCGGCGTTGCGGCGCACCTCGGCGGCGGCCAATTCGGCGTCCCACAGCGGAACCAGCGTCAACGGGATCAGGCGGCCCTTCGCCTCGGGTCCGCACCACTCCTCGACCATCCAGTCGTTGTAGGCCTTCACGCACAGGAGGCCCAGCTCCTTGTCCTCGGCCTCAGTGAAGGTCTGACCACAGAACCGCGGGAAGGTGGGGAAGCAGAGCGAGGCCTCGAGGTGGTTGACGTCCATGTCCTCGAGCCGGGGCTTGACCTCGTAGGAACCGGGTCGCATGTCCTGATAGGTCACGCCACGCATGGTCACCTCGTCGCGGGGCACGCCAACGGCGGAGTCGACCCGGAGCAGCGGTCGCTTGAGGTCCTCGTAGTACCACCAGTCGGTCGGGAATCCCTCCGAGCCGGGCACCACGGTGAGCTTGCCACCGACAAAGGTGATCTCCCCCATCGGGGCACGCACGATCCGGGGGCCGACGTCGTGGTACTTCTTCGGGAGGCGATCCATCCACACGTTGGGAGGTTCCACAACGTGGTCGTCGACGGAGATGATCCAGGGCATGTCGGACATGGGCCGAGTGTACCGCCTGGTCTGACGGTGCGTCAGGTAGCCGGGGGTGCATGGCCGGCGGCCGCATGGCGTCCCGGCGGAACCGATGCTCGACAGGACCACCTGATCCGGACACCAAAAGGGCCGGCCGGCCTAGACCATGGCCACCCCGCCGTTGGGGCGGATCACCTGGCCGGTCATGAAGCGAGAGGCGTCCGAGGCGAGGTAGAGGATGGCGGCGGCGATGTCCTCGGGCTCGCCCACCGTGCGCAGCGGGGCGCCCTTGCTCATGGCGGCCACCAGGGCGTCTTGCGCTTCCTGACCGAAGAACCCGGTGGTCATGCCCGTGATCACGAAACCGGGGGCCACGGCGTTGACCCGGACGTGCTTCTTCCCGATCTCTGTGGCCAACGTCTTGGTCATCTGCACCACCCCGGCCTTGCAGATGGCGTAGCTCCCGATGTTGGGGCTCGGTGCGTCGGCGGCGGCCGAGGAGGTGTTGATGATGCTTCCCCCTTCGGGCTGGTCGACCATGATGCGTCCGGCGGCCTGGCAGCCGAAGAAGACCCCTTTGAGGTTGACGGCCAGAATCCGGTCGAGATCCTCCTCGGACTCGTCCAGGAACGGGCCCCCGAGCATGATGCCGGCGATGTTGCACCAGACATGGATGCCGCCCCGCTGGTCCGCCACCCGCCGGGCCAGCTCGTCGACCTGTGCCTTGTCCGAGACATCGAGGACCGCTCCCTCGGCCGTGCCCCCGGCGGCCGTGATCTCCTCCGCGGTCGCCCGGGCCGTGTCGCCGACGACATCGGCGCACACCACCGTGGCCCCGGCCCCGGCCAGCGCCTTGGCAGTGGCCTTTCCGATGCCGCTCCCGGCCCCGGTGACGACGGCCACCTTCCCGTCGACGCGGAACGAATCGATGAGCGTGGTGGCTTCCATGGTTGGTCTCCCGTCGACCGGCGCCTCGTGGTCCTGTCGACGGGAAGCGTAGGTCAGCGCACCGATGCGGCGTCGGTCCTGTCGGATTCCCGCGAGTCGACGGTGCCGTCGATCCCGAGGTCAGGGGCCTCCGGGCCCGGCGGGAAGGTGTGCATCCGACCCCGGAGCACTTCGGCGACCGGGGGCCGGCCGGCATTCTCGATGGCGGCGTTGAGGGCCTTGGCCATCGTGGCCGCGATGCGCTTGTGTCCCTCGTCGCCCGGGTGGATCCCGTCGGCCAGATGGTCGGCCTCGATGATCCCCTCCCCGGCGACCAGCGAGAGGGCGTCGTCCCCGGCCACGATCCGGTCCCGGGTGACCGACTCCATGGCGTGCCGGATATCGGACAGCGTGGCGTCGAGCTTGTTGGGAACGTGTTCGGCGTCGGGCCGGAGCACGGGGCTGACGATCACCACGGGCGTGGTCGGGTGGCCCTGCCGGACGACGTCGAGGAAGCCCCGGAATCCCTCGGTGACCATGCCGACGCTGTGCGGGACCCGGGTCCAGCAGCTCTCGCCGTAGGCGATGGTGATGATCTCGGCGGTCAGGCCGCCGATGTGCTCGGCGGAGACGATCTCGCCGCGCCCGGCGCCGCCATAGCCCAGGTTGACCAGGTTGAGCCCGGATTTCCTGGCCGCGATGGCCGCCCAGCCCTGCGCGGGGCCCGAGGCGATCCATCCCTGGGTGGTCCAATCGCCGTAGGCAAGCCACCGGGGGAGGGCCGGGGCCGGAGCGATCTCTCCTTTGACCGCGGTGAGGGAGAGCACGAGGGGCTGCATGCCCTCGGGCAGGTAGATGATGGCCGGCTGGTCCGGGGACGCGGAGCCGAGCGACAGCCGGACGAGCCCGTCGCCGAGTACCGCTTCCTCCTCGCAGGCCATGCGACCGCCACGCCACACCGAGAAGGTGATGCCGGCGCCGTCACCCCGGTAGCCGAGGTTGCCCGAGGTGGTCCGGTAGGCGATGTCGATGGCCTGGGCGTCGCCCACCAGTTCGACGCGGACCCCGACCGGCACGCAGGCCGTGGCCCACACGTCGGCGGGCAGCCTGGCGGTATCGGTGGGATTGGCCCGGGGGTAGGGGGTGCCGCCCGAGGCGGGGTAGGCCGCGCCCCGGATGAACGGTTCCGGTTGCTCGGGTCGCGCGCTCACCGCTTGTCCGTTCCCATCCACTGCCCCTCTCGACCCGACAACTACCACTCTGCGTAGGCCCACAAATACCACTCTGCGTAGCCGCGTGACCACAGTACCATCCGGCCTGCGATTGCCACCAGGGGCCGGTCCACGGTTTCAGCCACCCCGACCGGCTCCTGATGGGACCCCGTTGGTGTCCGGGCCGTGCGGTGTGCGGCACCCGTCGGAATTTGTAACATGGCCGCGTGCCTTTCGGACCGTCGATCCACCAGGTGACGATTCGCTGATGCTCGAGAGGACGAACCGGGAGGCGAGGACCGCGACCGTCGGGTTGCTGCTCGCCTCCCTGATCTTCGGGATCCTGCTGTCGGTACCGGCTCCGGCGGCGCAGGCGGCCGGCACCGGTCAGGCGGTCCACCCCCGTGTCTACGCCGGCGGCGGGGTCATCCCCTTCGGCGACGCGCAGTCGGTCAACCGGCCGCCCACCGCACCGCTCGGTTCGGTGATCGTGGCCATGGCCGTCGACCCGGCCTCGACCGCGGCGCGCCAGGGCTACTGGTTGGCCTCGGCCGACGGTGGCGTGTTCACCGAGGGCCAGGCCCCGTTCTACGGGTCGTTGGGAGCACTGCAGCTGACCGGCCCGATCGTGGGCATGGCCGCGACCCCCGACGGCAAGGGCTACTGGTTGGTGGCCATGGACGGTGGGATCTTCGCCTTCGGCGACGCCGGCTTCTACGGATCCATGGGTGGGAGCCCGTTGAACCAACCCGTCGTGGGGATGGCTTCGACCCCCGACGGCAAGGGGTACTGGCTGGTGGCGTCGGACGGCGGCATCTTCTCCTTCGGCGACGCCCGTTTTCTGGGATCGATGGGCGGCACCCCGTTGAACCAGCCCGTGACCAGCATGGCGGCGACGACCGACGGCGACGGCTACTGGCTGGTGGCGTCGGACGGCGGCATCTTCGCCTTCGGGGAGGCGCCGTTTCTCGGGTCGCTGGGGGGTGAGACGCTCAACGACCCGGTGGTGTCGATGGTGGCGTTCCCCCACGACAAGGGGTACCTGATGGTCTCCACCGACGGCGGTGTCTTCGGGTTCGGATCGGTCGGGTTCTACGGATCGCTGGGGGACGGCTACGGAGGCGACCCGGCCGACGTACCTCCCGTGGCCGGCATGGCCCTGACCCCCGACGCCCGCGGCTACTGGCTGTTGGAGCCGGACGGCTGGTCCTACGCGTTCTCGAACCCGGGCAGCTCGTCGCCCTCGCCGACCGAGGCCGCCATCGTCTCGGTGGCCAACAGCCAGGTCAACAGCGACCCCGACCCGGGGAGCTTCTGCAATCCCTACGGGCCCTGTGAGGAGTGGTGCGCGCTGTTCGCCACCTGGGTGTGGGAGCAGGCCGGGGTGCCCATCCCGTCCTTCCCCTTCACCGGCAGCATCTACAACTGGGCGGCCACGTCGACGGGGGTGATTCCTCCGACGGAGACACCGCTCCCGGGGGACGCGGTGCTCTACGGGACCGGACCCTGGTCGACGGCGAGCTCACTCCATGTGGGCCTGGTCATGCAGGTGTGGCCCGACGGCGCCATCGTCACCATCGAGGGGGACGCGGGCCCGGCGCCGTCGGGTTCGCTGGCCGTGGTCGTCAACGGGCCGTATCTCCCCTCGATGTCGGCCGAGTACAACGGAATGCCCATCTACGCGTTCGCCCAGCCCTAGTCGGTCGGACCTGGTTCAGCGGGTGGCGGTTCCGCGGGTCGCGGTCAGCGAGGCCAGGACCCGCTGCCGGTGGTCGGCGGCCGAACCCCACGCCTCGGCCAGCGCCCATGCCCGCTTGAGGAAGAGCTGCAGGTCGCACTCCCAGGTGTACCCGATGGCCCCGTGCACCTGCAGGGCCACCCGGGCCGCTTCCGACGCCGTGTCCGACGCCGCGGCCTTGGCCGTGGACGCCGACCTCGAGGCGGTCGGCTCACCCCGGTCGAGGGACCAGGCCGCGGCGTAGACCACCGGCCGGGCGAACTCGAGCTTGACCTGGGCCCCGGCCAGCAGGTGCTTGACGGCCTGGAAGCTTCCGACCGGCTTCCCGAATTGATGGCGTGCCTTGGCGTACTCGGCGGTCATGGTGATCATCCGGTCGCTCAGCCCGAGCAGGTGGGCGGCCGTGCCCACCGAGGCCCGGTCGACCGTACGTTGCACGCCGGCATGGGCGGCAGGGCCCGATGCGAGCCGCGACTCGGGCGTCGGTGTCCACTCGGGGAGGCCGAGGCGCCGTGAGGGGTCGAGTGTGGGCACCGGGGTCACCGTCACCCGGTCCGGGGTGACGAGGTGGATCTCCGGGCCCGCGTCGTCGCCGGGGGCGTAGAGCACGAAGAGATCGGCACCGTCGGCACCGGCCACGGCTCGCGTGCCCGGTCGCGGTTCGGCCACGGCGGCGGCCACCGAGCCGGACGCGATGCCCTCGAGCCAGGTGGCCGACGAGGCCGAGATGGCCGAGGAGGCCGAACCTTCACCGCCGAGTTCGGCGATCAGCGGCGCGGCCAGGGCGGTGGTCTCGAGGAGCGGCTCGGGCAGGGCCACCCGCCCGGCTTCCTCGAGCAGGAGGACCAGATCGACCAGTCCGAGCCCCAGGCCGCCGTGGTCCTCGGGCACCGACAGGCCGGTCACGCCGAGCTCGGCCAGCACGGACCATCGGGGGCCCCTGGCCGCCGGAGCCTTGAAGGCGGCCCGGACGTCGTCGGGCGTGCACTCCTTGGCCAGCACCTGCCGGACGGCGTCCCGGAACTCGGTCTGCTGATCGGTGAACGCGAACTGCACGGTCCTCGCTCCCGCTCAGGCGCGTGGCAGCCCGAGCAGGCGCTCGGCCACGACGTTCCGTTGGATCTCGTTGGTGCCGGCGTAGATCGGACCGGCCAGGGCGAACAGGTAGCCGTCGAGCCACGGTGCATCGATGCCGTGCCCGTGGACCTCCGCCTCCGGGCCCAGCAGGGCCAGTGCCGCGCGGTGGATGGCCAGGTCGGTTTCGGACCAGTGGATCTTGTTGGCACTGGCCTCGGCGCCGACGGAGCCGCCGTGCAGCACCCGGGTGGCCGTCCAGAACGTGTTGAGGCGGTAGGCCTCGGCGTCCATCCACGCCTGAGCCACCGCATCGGCGCTCCGTGCCGCAGTCACCGGGTCGACCGCAGCGGTGTCGGCGTACAGCTCGACCAGGCGGGCGGCCGCCTCGGAGTAGCGGGCCGGGCTGCGCAGGCTCAGGCCCCGCTCCGATCCGGCCGTGGCCATGGCCACGTTCCATCCCCGCCCCACGCCCCCGAGGACCAGGCTGTCGGGCACGAACACATCCTCGAAGAAGATCTCGGCGAACCCCGTCTCGCCGTCGAGCTGGGGGATGGGCCGGACCGTCACCCCCGGGGTGGCCATGTCGATGAGGAAGTAGGTGAGGCCGCGATGCCGCTCGGCCTCGGGGTCGGTCCGGAACAGGCCGAAGCACCAGTGCGCGAATGCACCCCGGGACGCCCAGGTCTTCTGACCCGAGAGCACCCAACCGTCGTCCGACGCGGCTCGGACGGCGCGACTGCGAATGCCGGCCAGGTCGCTGCCGGCGTCGGGTTCGGACCAACCCTGGCACCAGACCTCCTGGCCCGAGGCCATGGCCGGGAGAAAGCGTTCCTTCTGCTCCTCGGTGCCGAACTCGAACATAGTCGGGGCCAGGAGGTAGATCCCGTTCTGGCCCACACGCAGGGGCGCCTCGGCCCGCCAGTACTCCTCTTCGAAGATGAGCCATTCGAAGAGGCCGACCCCCCGGCCGCCGTACTCCTCGGGCCAGGAGACCACCGACCACCGGTCGGCGAACATGGTCTGCTCCCATCGCCGATGGGCCTCGAATCCGTCCGCCGTGTCGAGGGAGGCAAGGCTCCGGGGCGCGGGGACGTGAGCGGCCAGCCACGAGCGCGCCTCGGCCCGGAAGGCCTCCTGGGCAGGTGTGAATCGCAACTCCATCGGTGTGTCCATGGCGGGGCTCATCGTTCGTCGGCGGGATCGGGATCCGACACACCGCCGCCTCTCCCGCACGCGGCCTGGATCGTCGATCGGTGAGGCGTGATCGCGTGCATCTTAGGTGCGGCCACGTGGGCGTCCGGGAGCCCCGGGCGGGGGTCCGCGCTCAGGCCCCGCCGACCGTGCCGAACACCCGGCCGAGCCCCTCGGTCATCCACCGGTCCGGCGACGGCACGTCGACCGGTGGCGCCCGGCAGCTCAGCGCCTCGATGAGATCGACGGCGGATCCGGCCAGCGCGGTGGTCCCGGCCGGCGCCGGCCCCGCCCTGACATGTACCTCGGGACCGACGTCGACGACGAAGTGGGGGACATCGGTGGCCTCGACGGCAAAGGTGCCCTCCCGGGTCGACCCCATGACGGCGAGAAAGGTCGGCCCGAGGGCGGCGGCGTAGAGGAGACAGGCCGTCAGCTCGTCCTCTTCCAGGACGGGGTCCATCCCGAGGGGCATCACGATGTCCCGCTCGTGCACCCACGAGTCCCACAGCGCGTGCAGCACGACGGCGGACACGGGAAGGTGGCCCTGAGGGGCTTCGGCGACGGCCGCCCACGAGTCGGCGTCGAGGTTGCCGATGGCACCCGCCAGGGCCTGGTTGCTGTCCACGAATTGCACCAGCAGGTCCGCCGGCGTCTGCTCCGACATGGCCGCCACCATGGCCGCCGGGGAGGCCGCGGGGTCGAACTCGGTCAGGAACCGGGTGGGCTCGCCGGCCAACCCCGAGGTGACCGAGTACGTCCAGAACCTGTTGGTGGTCAGGAGGTGGGCGACCACGTCGCGGACGGCCCACCCCTGGCATCGGCTCGGTGCCGACCACTGGCGGTCGTCGAGGCCGGCGAGGAGCGCGGCGAGCCGTCGACGTTGGCGCAGGGTGGGGACGGAGGGATCGTCGACGGGCACATCGAAGGTGAGCAGGCTGCTGCCCCCGTAGCGCGGCGTGACCTGCATGGGCGACCTCCGTTTGGTCTCGGCGACCCGTCCATGGTAGGGCCGGGTCCACCCGGATTTCCGGCTACCTCGGCCCATCGGCCAGAATGAACACATGCCGAACGCTGTGATCGTCGATGTGGTCCGGACCCCGGTGGGCAAGAAGAACGGCCGGTTGTCGGGCTGGCACGCCGTCGACCTGGCTGCACAACCGCTCCGCTCGCTGATCGAGCGCAACGACCTCGACCCCGCCCTGGTGGAGGATGTGATCTACGGCTGCACGATGACCGTGGGGGAGCAGGCGATGAACATCGGGCGCAACGCCGCCCTGGCTGCGGGCTTCCCCGACACGGTGCCGGGTACGACGGTGGACCGGCAGTGTGGCTCGGCACAGCAGGCCGTCCACTTCGCGGCCCAGGCCGTCATGGCCGGGGCCATGGACATCGTCATCGGCGGCGGTGTCGAGGCCATGAGCCGGGTGCCCATCGGGTCGACCACCGAGCACGGGCCCGGGGAGGCCTACGGACCGACGCTGCACGAACGGTTCGACTTCATCCATCAGGGATTGTGCGCCGAGGAGATCGCGGCCCGATGGGGGATCGGCCGCGAGGAGATGGACCGGTTCGCCCTCCAGTCCCACGAACGGGCGGCCCGGGCCATCGCCGAAGGCCGGTTCGACAACGAGATCGTTCCACTGGCCACCCGCCGGGCCCGGGTGGAGGAGAAGGTGGCCAGGGCCGGCACGGACGAAGGGGATCCGGCCGGCGAGGGCTCGCTCTCGTTCGACGAGGGCGTCCGGGCCGGATCGACCTACGAGAAACTGGCGTCGTTGCCGCCCTGCTTCGTCGAGAACGGCCTCGTCACCGCGGCCAGCTCGTCCCAGATCTCCGACGGCGCCGCCGCCGCCCTGATCATGTCGGAGGAGAAGGCCGGCCAGCTCGGCCTGCGCCCGAGGGCCCGGTTCCACACCTTCGCGGTTGCCGCCAACGATCCGGTCATCATGTTGACGGCGGTCATCCCGGCCACCGAGCTGGTGCTGGCCAAGTCGAAGCTCTCACTCGGCGACATCGATCTCGTCGAGATCAACGAGGCCTTCGCCTCGGTGGTGCTGGCGTGGGCGAGGGAGCACCATCCGGACATGGACAAGGTCAACGTCAACGGTGGCGCCATCGCCATCGGCCATCCCACCGGTGCATCCGGGGCCCGCCTGCTGGCCACGCTGGTCAACGAGATGGAGCGCACCGGGGCCCGCTACGGGCTCCAGACCATGTGCGAGGGCGGCGGACAGGCCAACGCCACCATCATCGAACGACTGGGGTAGTCCGTCCGGCCGTTCACGGCCGGCGTCACCCGTACGCCCTAGGGGACGGGACATGAGGTAGCCCTGGTAGAGATCGCATCCCAACTCGGCCACCCGCTGCAGTTGGATCGGTGTCTCCACTCCCTCGGCCAGCACGACAAGGCCGAGCGCCTTGCTCAACTGGACGATGGCGGCGACGATGGCCTCGTCGTTCTCGAACGTGCCCAGCCCGTCCACGAACGACTTGTCGATCTTGAGGATCTTGACCGGGAACCGCTTGAGCTGCGCCAATGAGGAGTACCCGGTCCCGAAGTCGTCGATGGCGAGGCCGACCCCCATCTCGTGGATGCCCCCGAGCATGGCGATCGACGCCGAGGTGTCGCTCATCAGCATGCTCTCGGTGACCTCCATGACCAGAGCCTCGGCGGGCAGGCCCGAGTCCTTCAGGGCCGACTCGATGGTGTCGAGCAGATCGGGGTCGCTCAGCTGGTGGGCCGACAGGTTGACGGTGATATAGGCGTTCTCGGCCCCGGGCAGCTCCCGACGCCAGGTGGCCATGGTCTGGCAGGCCTCCCGGAGCACCCAGCGACCGAGCGAGAAGATGAGGTCCGTCTCTTCGGCGAAGGGGACGAACTCCATCGGTCCCAACAGGCCCCGCGACGGGTGATGCCACCGGACCAGGGCCTCCATGGCCACGATGCGGTCGTCCCCCACCGAAGCGATCGGCTGGTAGTGGACGGCCAGTTCGTTGTGGTCGATCGAGTGGCGCAGGTCGTCGTAGATCTCGAGCCGGGCCACCGACTTGGCCCGGAGCGACTCGTCGAACACCTCGACCCGCGACCGGCCCTTGTTCTTGGCCTGGAACATGGCCACGTCGGCTTGCTGGAGGATGTCCTGGGCCGTCTGGCGGCCGCGCATGACGAAGGAGACACCGACGCTGCAGGTGACCACGACATTGCGCCCCGTCGACAGTTGCACGGGCTCGGCCAGGAGCCTCGAGTACTCGGTGGCCAGGCTCACGGCCACGTTCACGTCGTGGACGTTGCGGCACAGCACCACGAACTCGTCACCCGAGAACCGGCTGACCACGTCACCGCCGCGTACTGCGGACTTGAACCGTTGGGCCAGGGCCAGGAGGACCTCGTCGCCGCTGGCGTGGCCGAAGGAGTCGTTGACCAGCTTGAAGCGGTCGAGGTCGATGAAGAGGACGGCCAGGTTGGTTCCCCGCTGCAGGGACACCATCAGCTCCCGCTCGAGCTCGTCGCTGAAGAGGGACCGGTTGCCCAGGCCGGTGAGCGAATCGTGATACGCGAGCCAGTGGAGCTGGGCCTCGGCTGCCTTTCGGTCGGTGACGTCGGTGAACGAGCACACCACCATGGGCACGTCCAACTGGCCGGTGCCCGAGAGCAGCCGGGAGCTCAGGGCCAACCACTGGCGCTTGCCACCGGCATCGGTGACACCGATGACCATGTCGTCCTCGGACTCCCCAGTGGCCAGGGTGCGGGCGTGGGGGAACATGTCGGCCGACAGCGGATGGCCGTTGGCCTCGATGGCCATGGAGGCACCGGTGAAGATCTGGTGACCGCTTCCCGACTTCAGGCGGTCGCCGAGGATACGGCTGGCGGCTTCGTTGTGGGCGTAGACCTTGCCGAACTCGTCGAAGAGCACGATGCCCTCACTGAGCGAGGCCACGACCGCCTCGTACCGCTCCTCGGCCGCTCGCCGGCCGGCCTCGGCCTGTCGGGCGTCGGTCAGCTCGGTGCACACCACCACCCAACCCGAGGGCTGGGTGTCGTCGTCGATGAGCGGGTCGATGGAGACCAGGACGTCGACCTCGGACCCGTCCTTGCGGCGGTGGATCCGTTGCCCCCGCTCGAGGACGGCGGCGCTGTCGCTGCGGTTGGCGGTGACGACGGCACTGATCGACATGCCGGCCACGTCCTCTTCCTTCCACCCGTAGATGGCGTGGGCCGCCTCGTTCCAGCTCTCGATCTTGCCGTCGGCGTCGATACCGATGATGGCGTCCGAGACATGCGCGACCAGGCTGGCCCGGTAGCTGTTGGCCGCCTCCGCCGCCCGGCGCTCGGACATGTCGCGTGCGATGACCTGATAGGCCGGTTCGCCGGCCCAGGTGGTGCGGATGCTGGTGAATTCCATCACCTTGGACTCGCCGTTGGGGAGCAGGCAGCGGACCTCGCCGTGCTCGAAGAACTGTCCCGGCTCGGTCAGCTGAGCCAGCCGCTCGGCTACATCGGGGATGTCGGCCGGGTCCATGAAGTCGGTGATCGACGCGCCGTAGTACTGGGCGAAGGCTTGAGCGTACTCCTCGTCCGTGGTGGCGCCGATCAGGCGGCCCATGGCCCGGTTCCCGTAGACGTAGCGCCCGTTCTGATGCACGAAGACGACGTCCGGCGAGACCTCGGTCAGCAGTCGGTAGCGATCGATCAGTTCGCCGAGCTCGCGGTCGTACCGCTGCTGTGCCGTCACGTCCACGACGACCCCGAGGTAGTAGGACCGGGCGTCTCCCGGAGAAGCATCGGATGGGGCCAGGGCGGGAGTGGGCGAGGCGCGCACGACCACACTGTGGGTGATCCCGTCGGGGCACTGGACGGACAGGTGGAGGTCGAACTCGGCCGGTGGGCACCCATTGCGGATGGGCTCCAGTATCGGAGCCAGGAGCTGTTCGCCGGTGTCGATACCGTCAGCGAACCGCGAGCCGGCCGGTACCAGGTCCGTACCCGTCCCGCCCGTCCAGTCATGGCCGCCGGTGTCGGGCTCCGGCCGGCCGGTGGACTCGCCCGCAGTCCCGGTGTCGGCATCGACTGGCGCCCCGGTGTCGTCGGCGGACCCGGCATCGACTGGCGCCCCGGTGTCGTCATCGACTGCGGCCCCGGTGTCTTGGGCGGCCCCGGTGTCGTCGGCGGCCCCGCCTGAGGTCGGGCCCTCGGCCTGGTCACCGGCGTCACCGGTATCGCCCTCGGTGCCGCCGGTGGTCAGTGCCGGCGCATCGTCCCGGAGGACGGAGAACCCACGCACCCCCTCGGCGAAGCCGAAGAACTCCTCGATCGGAGAGGACCAGGTGACGTGGTCCTTGGTGACGTCGTAGATCCAGGTCACCGACTTGACGTCTTCGCCCAGGAGCTCGACGTCCTCGGACAGTTCGAAGGCCCGATCACCCAGCGGCGAATCGTCGAGGTCCACCCGGTCGAACGAAACCCGCGACCGCCTGTTCCCGAAGCTACTCGTCGTGGCCATAGACCTCAGGTATCGGCGCAATAAGGCTCGATCTTTAGCCGCAGGCCCTCCCGGTCCGCCCTGGTCGCGGGGATATTTCGGCCCCAAGGCCTGTCGGCGCCAGGGCCGCCCGATGGCCGCCGATGTCAGTCGTCGGGTTCTGCGACCACCACTGCCGTGTTATAGCCACCCATGCCTATCGATGACTTGACCATCAACCCCGGGACACGGGGAGTCCGTCCGTCGACGAGCTTGGGATGACCCGGAGCCACTTGTGCCGGAGCGGGCACGTACCCGGTCTGGAAGGCATAGATCGTGGCCAGCATCTCCACCGCGGCCGCGGCCGACTGGCAGTGTCCGACCAGCGGTTTGATCGAGAAGATCCCGGCTGCGTCGGGGAAGAGCTCGTCGAGGGCCCGTGCCTCGGCCGCGTCACCCCGGCCCGTACCGGGTCCGTGGGCGTTGAGGTAGGCCACGTCCTCGAATGCGGCGCCGGCGTTGTGCATGGCCAGACGGAAGCAGCGGAACAGCTCGTACAGGTCAGGGGCCACACCGACCAGATTGGACGCGTCCATGGTCATCGCCCCACCGAGGATGGACGCATAGGAACCGTGGGAGTTCTTGGACAGGACCATGGACACGGCGGCCTCACCGCCCACGAAGCCCCGGCTCCCCTCCTGGAAGGGGCGGCAGGCCTCGAAGGCGGGCATGCTCAGGATGGCGGCACCGAGGTCGCTGAAGCCGCGCAGCACCTGGGGCACGCCGCACAGGTCGGTGGCCAGCAGGATGACGTCCGATGCAACGCCGGTGTCGAGCCACGACTTGGCCGTGATCATGGCGGCGTTGGCGGTGGCGCACATGGCCGACACGGACATGGTCGGTCCGTGGAAGTCGTTCTCCTTCATCAGCTGGGAGAGGACCGTCGACGGCAGCATGTTGACCCAGGTCTTGGGCCTCACCCGGCTCTCGCCTGAGCGGTAGAACTTGCTCCACGTCTCGATGTCGCCGGCCTCGATGCTGTGGACCAGCCCGACGACCGGGCCCGGCTTCCATCCCCGCTCCATGGCGTCGGAGATGGCCTCGCGTGCCGCGGCCCGGGCGGCCTGCATGAACCGGCTGGGGCCGTCGCGGCGGTCCCCTTCGTCGGCGATGAGGGAGAGGTATGCCTGGCCACCGTCGACGAAGCCCTCGAGTCCGGTGGTCAGCTTGACCGCGCTCTCGCCCAGCAGGAACCCGTCCCACAGGTGCTTCGTGCCCCAGCCGTAACCGGTCACGGCGCCGACTCCGAGGATGTTCATCGGGGCTCCCCGCGCCGTGGCACCGGGCATCGGGTCGCTCGAGGATGACTGCACTGCTTCCGACATCAGAACTCCTCGAAATCAGGTCATTGAATTGATCAACGAGACGGCTTCAGGCCGCTCATTGATCGTGGGCAGGGTGTCAGTGATATCCAAAGTCGGGTCCGGCAATGGCCGAATCCGCTAGGCCAGATTATGGCTCACAGGCAGTGGCGGCACAATGGGCAATCCGTCACCGTGTCGAGGCACCATTGACCCTGGTCCGGCCGCCACATTGACCTCGTCCCAGGCGTCGTTGTGGCACCCGAAGAGGCAGCTCGACTGCCAAAATCCCAGGTGGGAAGCGGAATTTATCCCGTGATCGCCGTCAAAGGGCCGTCCGGTCCGATCGTTTGCCGAACGGGATGAATTCAGGGGAATCCTGTACCCATCTGGCCAGTGGCCGGTCGCCCTGATCTCCACCCATCGCCTCAGCGCACATGGCCGGAAAGGGACCTGCCCACCGGGAGACACGGCGAGGTTGAAGCAAGATCGCAGCCGTTCGGCAAAACCTCGGTCAATCCCAGCGGGATCGGCCCGGGCCCCGGGCCCCCGGACGATGGTGCCGGACGGCCCGCCCGGCCGCAAGCGCCCGCAACCGCCCGGCCGCGGCTCGCTCAGGCTGTCAGGACGGGCCTCACCGCGGCGGGCGGGGCCCGGCGACCGACTCGGCGAACGAGACGGCCACGGGCAGCCACGCCTCCATGGAACCGGCCTGTTGGTAGAGGTCGATGAGCATGGCCGCGTCGTCCCCGACCAGGTTGTGCACCGGGGTCGCCGGATCGTGGGCGGCACGGACGATGGCCTCGGCCACGTCCCCGGGGTCGCCCCCGCCCTCGATGACACTCTTGGCGAAGAAGTCCGCCAACCAGGCCTGATCCCTGGCGTAGGGATCGGCGTCGTCGATGTGGTGGGCGCCCGAGTTGCGGGTGATCTCGGTTCTGAAGAAGCCCGGCTCGATGCTCGCCACCCGGACGTCGATGCCGTCGAGCTCGAGGTACATCGCCTCGGTCAGCGCGTTGAGGGCGTGCTTGCTGGCCGAGTACCAGCTTCCGTACGGGGTCCCCGGCATGCGCCCCGCCGCCGAGGACACGTTGATGATCACCGCCCCTCCCTTGGCCCGCATGGCCGGCAGTGCTGCCCGGATGGTGCGCACCGGGCCCCAGAAGTTCGTCTCCATGACCGCTCGGGCCTTCTCGAAGTCGATGGTCTCCACGGAGCCCGTGTAGTCGACGCCGGCGTTGTTGATGAGGATGTCGACGGCGCCGTGCCGGTCCTCGACCGTGCTCACGGCTGCGGCCACCGAGGCGTCGTCATCGACGTCCAGCGCCAGGAGCTCGACGGACAGTCCTTCGGCCTTGGCCCGGTCGAGCAGCTTGTCCGCCTTGGCCAGGTCCCGCATGGTCGCATAGGTGGTGTCGCCGTGCCTCGCGAATGCCAGCGCCACCTCGAGACCGAATCCGCTGCTGCTGCCGGTGATGAGCACGACACTCATACGGCACCACCTCCTCTTCCCGTCGCCGTCAGTCGAAACCCCGGATGTCGAAGGTCTACACGAAAGCGGGACGATCTGTCTCCGGCGCGGTCGGGCGGCAAACGCGGTGGCCGGCGCCGGGCCGGTCGCCGCCCTCAGGGAGCGGGTACCGGAGCCAGCCGGTCGAGCACGGCCGAAGCCTCGGTCACGATGCGACCGATCAGCTCGGCCACCGTGGGCAGCTCGGCGATCTCACCGACCACCTGGCCCGTGGGGAGCACCCCGACATCGGTGCGGCCGTCGACCAGCGCCGCCTTCGTCATCATGGGCGCGTTGGCGGCCATGACCACCTGGGGCCACGAGAGCTCGTTGCCCTGTTTCATCGCCCGCCCCTCCTTCAAGAGGGCGAACATCGACGTGTCCGTCTGGCGCCGGAACGAGTGGGCGTTGGCCAGGGCCCGGGGCAGGTTGCGCAGCCAGCTCGACCGCTCGAGGTGGTCGACCAGATCGGTGCGGATGACCCGTTGGGGCGCCCCGTCCACCGCGGTGGACACGACGGTGCCGGTCACCGGGGTGCCCAGGTAGATCTGCTTGACCTCGTCGGGAACCCGGCTCTCCCGGGTCAGGAGGAACCGGGTGCCCATGGCGATCCCGTCGGCGCCGTAGGCGAGGGCGGCGACCAGGCCGCGCCCGTCGAAGAACCCACCGGCCGCGATCACGGCCACCGTCTCGCCCACCGCATCCACCACCGCGGGTGTCAGCAGGGAGGTGGGCACGGAACCGGTGTGCCCCCCGCCCTCGCCACCCTGGGCGATCACCGCGTCCACCCCCCAGCCGGCCACCTTTTCGGCGTGACGCCGGGCACCGATGGTGGGCATGACCACCAGTCCGGCATCCCGGCACCGGGCGACCAGATCGGGTTGGGGAGCCTGGGCGAAGCTGGCCACCCTGACCCCGTTGTCAATCATCAGGGCCACCCGCTGCCCGACGTCGGCCACGTCGGTCCGCATGTTGACGCCGAAGGGCCGATCGGTGCGGGAGCGGACCTCGGCGATGGCCTTCACCAGCTCGGGATAGGTCATGGTGGCCGAGGCCAGGATTCCGAGCCCACCGGCCTCGGCGGTGGCGGCCACCAGCCGGGGTCCGGCCACCCACCCCATCCCCGTCTGGACGATCGGGTACCGGACGCCCACCAGTCGGCAGAACCGGGTGTCGAGCGCCGGGTGGGCGGCGAGTCCCCCCTCGGGGGGACCGGGAGGACGAGGCGGACCGGGGGGACCGGGAGGACGATCGGCTCCGTCAGCCGGGTCCCGGTCCGTCACCCGCGCACCTCGCGGTCGCGCATGCCTCCCGGATCGAGCACGTCCCGGATCAACGCCAGCTCGTCCGGGGTGGGCGTGCGGGTGTCGGGCACGTCAGGTGGTAGCACGAGGTCGAAGCCGGTGGCCTCCACGATCTCCTCGACGGTCACCCCGGGGTGGACGGAGCGGAGCCGCATCACCTTGTCCGGCGTCTCGAAGTCGAAGACCCCGAGGTTGGACACCACATGGCGGATCTCGTGGAACCGGCCGGCCGCCGGACCGGCCGCCGCCGCCCGGAGGTAGCCGACACCGCAGACCACGTCGACCTGCTCCACGAACGAACGCCGCGAGTGGTTGGGCACCCAGTAGCTGGTCGAGTGGTTGACCGTGTTGCCCGGAGCCCCCCGGACGCCGACCAGTTGGGCCTTGGGCCGGGCCCAGTCCCCGATGGCACTGATGTTCTGGTTGCCGGAGCGGTCGATCTGCGAGGCCATCATGATCAGGTTGCGGCGCCCCGACCACACCACGTCGAACACCCGGCGGAAGGGCATGTGGGACTCGAGGACGAGCGTCGACGGGGAGGCGCCGAGTGCAGGAGCCCCGGACACCAGGGCCGCGTCACCGTCCGTCAGGACGAGGTCGGGGGCGAACGTGAGCCGGGCCAGCCGGGCGCCCAGCGCGGGCGCCGTCCCGAAGGCACTGGCCATCACCTCGCCATCGCCGCGGAACACCTCGGCACAGGCAATGGCGCAGAACTCCGCCCTGGAGACGCCCGACCCACCTGATGGAGCCGACGTCGAGCTCACGTCGCAGCCTCCCCGGAGATGGCCGCCTGGTTTGCCGCCTGGTAGTCGGCCTCGGTCACGTCGAGGTAGCGCCGGGTGAAGTCCGCCCACAGCTCGGGTTCGGCCGCCGCCCCCACATAGCTCCTCTGGAATTCCTCGTCACGCGGGTAGTCGGGCACACAGGCGGTGAAGTGCGCACCTCCCGGCGTCTCGATCACCCCATCGGTCAACAGCCGGCTGATGCACATGGTCTGGAGTGGGCCCTCGGCTGCGAACCGGTCGGTGTCGACGATGCGCTCGGCGGTCAGGAAGCGGCGATCGGCGGCTCCGAGGAAGAGCTCGTCGAAGAACGGGTCCGGGCCCAGGATCTGGCCCGACCCATTGGCGTCGGCCCGATTGACGTGGACCAGCGCGGCGTCGAGCCGGAGGGCGGGCATGGCCACCAACTCCTCACCGTCGTCGTAGGGGGAGACGATCGTCCGCAGCGAGGGATTGACCCGGAGCACGTCGGAACCCAACCCGGCCCGGGTGGGCAGAAAGGGCACCCGCTGGGAGGCGGCCAGGAGGCCCAGATAGAACATCCCTTCGTCGATCTCCATGGCTTCGACGGC
>JBEKOI010000062.1:0-27689 GCA_049521915.1 Acidimicrobiales bacterium
CGCCGGTGTAGGGGAGGTTCCCCGGCGGGATGAACGTCCCGACCCCGGCCGGCTGGGTGCCGTTGCTGGGCAACACGATGCCTGTCGCCTGGTACACCGCATACTGGGCCAGGCTCATGCAGTCGTAGCCCTTGGCGCCACTGCCGCACCCGGGGTTGGGGGGACTGATGGTGGCGGCGCTCGGTCCGTGGATGCCACCACCACCGAAGCAGTACGGTGCGCCGGCTTGCGAAGCGGCGAAGTCGACGATGGACTGCTCCACTGTCGTTGCCGCCGCGGGCCGAGCGGCGATGGTGACCCCCGCACCGAACAGGGGCAGCAGCATGGTCACGGCGAGGAACGCCCGCTTGGCCACGGAGACCGGCGAAAGCCGCCCCGGCGCCGGCCGGCTCCGGAGGATGGATGGGGACGGAGGCGGCACCGGTCGCACGCTACCAGCGGGCGTACGCCGTCCCGGGGTCACGTGGCCTGCGACCACGTCACGGCCGTCGTGCCCACATGAGGATGCGCTTGAACGGGTAGACGTAGGGCGAACGGTCGCCCAGGACGGCCAGCAGGCGTTGACGGTAGAGGTCGACGAAGCCAGGCCATCCCTCGGGGCCGAGCGGCTCTTTGAACCGGGTCAGCGTGGTCCCCTTGACCCACTCGACGACCTCCGCGGTCGAGCGCAGGTGGTGGAGATAGACCTGCAGGCGGACCTCCTGGAGGGCGAATCCGAGCTCATCGAGCAGCACCGCATACGCCTCGGGCGACAGGACGTTCTGCGCCACCGGGTCCGGTGGGGGCTCGGCCAGAAGCTCGGCGGCCACCTCGGCCGCCACCAGATGGGCGGGGTGGTCGGCGTTGGCCGGGACCTGGACTGCGAGCTGCCCGCCGGGACGGAGAGACCTGGTCCAGGAGCCGAGCACGCTCCGGTGGTCGGGAACCCACTGGAGCGATGCGTTGGCCAAGATGATGTCGTAGCCCTCCGGCTGTCCCCACGTCCCGATGTCGGCGAGCTCGAACGCCACGTGGTCGGATGCATGGGCGGCGGCCGAAGCGATCATGGCCGGAGAGGCGTCCACCCCGACGGTGTCCGCGGCACCGAGCCTCGTGTGCAGCGTGGACGTCAACCGTCCGTCGCCACAACCGAGGTCGGCGAGCCTGGCCGCCTCGACGGGGGCGAGGAGCCGGACGAGATCCCAGAAGGGCTCCTCCCGCTCTGCGGCAAACCGGTTGTACTGCGCGGGATCCCACCCGTCGAGCGTCGTCATGGTGATCGGAGCAGCTCCCGGACCCGGGAGACGTTGCCCGTCCACGGGTCGGACGCGTCCAGGCAGAGGTCGGCCCCATCCGGCGGCTCCCAGTGGGCGAGCGTCTGCTCCACGTGCTCCCAGTCCAGCTCGTACCAGTCGGGTATGGCCCGTTGCCTGCCCTCGATCCGTGACCGGTGGAGGGCACGGTTGGAACACCGGGTGGCGATCACAACCATGCGCCCCGATTCGCTCCGGGCCGCCTCCCGGCACATGGCCACCTCGGGCGCCCGGGCCACACCGTCGAGTACCACCGACCGACCGTTCCGCAGCTGCTCCCTGGCCAGGGCGGTCATGATGGCCCAGCCGACGGTTCGATGCCCCGGGGGTTCCATGTCGTCGAGCTCCCGTTGCAACCCGGGGTAGGTCCGGAGCGCACTCATGGTCCAGTCGTGACCGAGCACCGATGCCTGGGACAAGCCGGCCACCACCTCGGCCACCGAGGACTTGCCGGTCCCGGGGACACCGGTGACGACGACCAGCATGGGCGCCTCCGCCTCGGGCTGGTTGGCCCCGCTCATGGAGGTACGACTCCGTCGAGCCCGCCCACGGGCACTTCGACCTCGATGCCGTCGTCGGTTGCGCTGCGGGCCACGCGCACGAGATAGGTGCCCGGACGGACCACCATTGCATGGGCATCGACATCGCGCTCGGCCAGGGCGTCCGGGGCGACGACCACGTCGACGGCGGCCTCTTCTCCCGCCTCGAGCTCGAAGCGGGAGAAGCCCACCAGCCGGGCCGGCCGGTTCGATCCCCGGCGACGGGCGTAGACCTGGATGACATCGGTTCCCGCACGCGGGCCTGAGTTCCTGACGGACGCCCGGACCCGCAATCCGGAACCGTCCGACGCGGCTTCGGCCGACACCAGGGCGAACGTCGTGTAGCTGAGTCCGAAACCGAACGGGTAGGCGGGAGGGGTGCCGTTGCGGTCCAGGTACCAGTACCCGTGCCAGGCGTCGTAGACGAACGTCTCGGCTCCGGCGTCGAAGGCCGGAAGATCGGAGGCCAGCCTCGGGACCGAGAACGGGAGACGTCCGGAGGCGTCGACGGCTCCGAGCAGCACGTCGGCCAGGCCGTGCCCCCCTTCCATTCCCGAGTACCACGACTGCACGATGGCCGGCACCGAGCCGTCCCACTCCGAGATCACCACCGCGCTGCCGGCCACCACGGCCACCACGGTACGGGGGTTGGCTGCCGACACCGCCCTGATCAGGGCCACATCCTGATCGTGGAGGTGCAGGGAGCTGCGGTCACCCCCCTCCGCGAACCCGCCGGCCGCGGCGCTGGGTGCGGCGTGATCGGGGGGCTCGATCGTACGCTCGTCGGCGATGCTCTCGGTGAACCGCTCGACCAGCGCCGGGTCGTCGTCACCGGGGAAGAGGTGGGCCAGGTGTGCGGTGGCGAACTCACCGATGTACTCGCCCTCGTCGGCCCGGGTGTAGCCCACGACCACCACCGCCATGTCGGAGGACGCGGCCAGCCGGGCAGCCGTGTCGGGGTCGGACCCGTCGTCCAGGTTGACGGCACCGGCGGGCAGCGCCGCAGCCAGTCCGTCTGCCACCGTCACCACCTGTGGGGCCCAGACGTCGCTCGATCCGCCGTCACCCAGGTTGACGACGCCGGCCAGTGCGCCGATGAGGGCGACCGACCCACCCGGCGGGAGGTCCAACGGCAGCAGCCGGGCTCCGTCGACCGGCTCGTTCCGCAGGAGGACGACGGATTTTGCCGCCGCCTCCCGGGCCAGCGATCGATGGCCCTCGTCGGCCAGCACCTCCCGGCCCGGCGCCGGCCTCCCGAGGACTTCCGCGAACCGGAGCTGGGCCGCCACCACCCGCTCGACCGCCCGGTCGACCTCGTCCCAGGTGGCTTCGCCACTGTCGAGGTCGTCACGGAGGTGCCCGGCCCTGATCATCCGGTACGGCATCTCCACGTCGAGACCGGCGTGCAGCGACCGCCCCGCATCGCGGAGGCCGAGTATCCAGTCGCTGATGACGAAGCCCTCGAATCCCCATTCGGTACGGAGCACGTCGGTCAGCAGGGCACGGTTCTGGCCGCACCACTCGCCGTTGACGCTGTTGTACGCACTCATCACCGCGGCCACACCCTGGTCGACGATGCGTCTGAATTGGGGCAGGTATACCTCGTGGAGGGCCACCTCGTCGACGGTGATGTCCACGGTGAAGCGGGCATTCTCCATCGAGTTGCAGGCGAGATGCTTGACGCAGGCCATGGCGTGGCGCTGCACGCCCCGGGTGAGGGCGGCGCCCATCTCGCCCACGTGGTGCGGGTCCTCCCCGTAGGTCTCCTGGGCCCGTCCCCACGCCGGATGCCGGAGGACGTTGACGCACACCCCGCCGTAGAGATCGGCGCCCACGGCGCGCAGCTCCTCGCCGATGGCGGCTCCGATGCGCTCCTCGAGGTCGACATCCCAGCTGGCGCCCCGGGCCATGCTGACCGGGAAGCAGGTGGCCTGGTCGACCACCACTCCCCGCGGGCCGTCGGAGAAGGAGAAGCCCTGCAGTCCGAGCCGCTCCACCGCGGCGGCACGGAACGGGCTCTTGTGGTAGCCGGATTCCGAGAGGTATGTCAGGCCGGTCCAGAAGGGAGCATCGCCGTCCAGGCACCAGAGCTTCTCGTCGGTGGTCATCTCGGCCACGATGGCACGGGCCCGCAGTCCCGTCCGGTTCGCACTGTCGCTCGATCGTTCCATGTCCATCCGCCCATTCTCACAGGGCGGGGGGCTGTTGCGAATCGTGATCGGCCGCTGCCTACTCCTCGAAGTAGACGGCGTTGGTGGCGCCGTGCTTGTCGGGCAGCGACTCGATCAGGCGGCTCACCGCGGCGTACTCCCCGGCCTTCCAGGCTTCGGCGATGGTCTGGTCGTCGAGCTCGGCGTGCCGGGTGAAGTTCCACCACCTGGTGACGTCGCTGTCGCTGTAGCCCTTGTTGGCCAGCACGATGTTGAGCCGGGTGGCTTCCCAGGTCGCCTCGTCCGTGCTCATGGCTCCGGGCCGCGCCGGCTGCGGCTCGTCCCGTTCCGGACTCCGCTCCATCTCGTAGGCGATCTCCCGGTCGAGATCGCGTGAGACGTGACCTCGGATCGTCTTCAGCGAGCCCCCGGTCAGCGCATGCCGGTCGGACACCCGGCGTTCGCGCTCGGCGTCGAGGCTCCGTGACCAGAGCTGTTGGGCGGTGGCGTCGACATCGCTGGCTGTCACCCGCAGCCTCAGCCGGCGTTCGATGCGCTCGGCCGCCTTCTGTGGGGCCTGGGGCACCGGCCTGTCCGTGGCGCGGCGGCCCTGCTGTTCGGATTCGGACTCGGCCACCCGTCGCTCGCCCGGACCACGGCGTCGGTCCGGTACCTCTTCGGGTGCGGCCACCCGCACCGTTGGTTCGGCGGCCTCGGGTGGTTGCGGCGTTCTGGCCGACGGTGAGGCGTAGCTCTCCGGGGGGAAGATGTCACCGGTGGTGCCGGCGATGGCGGCTCCGAGGTACGCCGCTGTCCACTCGCTCTCGCCTACGGCCACGGTGGCCGCTCCGGTGGCCGTGAGCCGGGCCACGGGAACATCGAGGCAGGCGGCCACCACGATGGCTTCGGTGAAACCGAGCCGGCGGTTGGTCGTCTCCACCTGGGCCACCGTCTCCCGGGTCCAGGCGATGCCGCGGAGCAGCATCTCGTCGGCCAGGCCCTGCTGGGTCAAGTTGGCCTTCGACCTCAGGGCGGCCACATTCCGCCGCACGATGTCCTCGATGCCCTTGGTCGGCTCGCCGTTCATGGCCTCATGATACCTCTATGTAAGAAAATTGAACATCATTCTCAAGCGCTCCGATCCATATAGAGGCGGCGAACAGGCATTTCCGTCTGTTTCCGCTGGTCTGGAGCTATGAAAGTTTGAACAATTCGGGCGCCGGTACCCTCGATCGACCTCCGGGGCCGGCCGACACCGTGCCGTGGCGCCCGTCGTGGCCGGGCCGCACCCGCCGGGAAGGGAGGAGTCCTCGTGATCGCACCGTTCGCATCTGGTCTACCCCACCGGACGTTTGGCTGTCTCATCCCCATGATGACCGTCGGAGCCGGTGAGGGGGTGGACCCGGCCCGCCCCGGCCGACCGCCCATCCCGACGTGGGCCGATCGACCCAATTGCCGCTACAGCTACGGCCCACTCAAACCGATCATTGTGTAGAGGGATCCGACACACAAAAGGGGCAGCAAAGACTGTGACGATCGACCCGTATCACGTACGGAAACTCAGTGAATGGTCAGACGCCGATTTCGATCTCGATGATCTGGTGTTGCCTGAGACACCGCAATGGCATCGCTGCGGCGCCGTCCACTGCATCGATCGAGGTCCATGGCTGGGCACGTTGGTCTGCTGTATCAGGCGCAGCGGCCACGAGGACGCCCACTCGATGGCTCTGGGCGACGCGGGTTCGCCGGACCACTGGCGCGAGACCTGGCTCTAGGAGTCGTCGTTCCGGTCAGGGACGAAGGACGATGGCCTGATCGGACCCGATCCGTCCGTCGAAGGGCTGACCCTCACCCACTCCGTCGCTCGACACCTCCACGCGTCGTCCGCCCAGCTGTCCGGGGGCGCCATCGATGGAGACCGCAGTGTCGCCGAAGTTGATCACGACGGTCCACTCGTCGGCTCCCCGGCCCCGGCGGTAGCCGAGCAGTCCTTCCGGTAGGTCCAAGAGCTCGAAGGTGCCCGCCGACAGTGCCGGCACCCGGTGACGCAGGGCGATCAGACGCCGGTAGAGGTGGAGGATGGACGAGTCGTCCTTGCGGAGGTCGTCGTGGTTCCGACGCTCCGAGTCGGGCGGGAACGGGAGCCAGGGACCGCCACCGCCGGCCCCCGGCCAGCCGTGGGCGTCGGTCCCGTCCCACGGGATGGGGGCCCGACAGCCGTCCCGTCCGCCGGGGTCGACTCGGCGGTCGGCCGGGATGGTGGCGTCGAGCAGTCCGAGCTCCTCGCCCTGGTAGAGGAACGGTGTGCCGCGGAGCGTGAGGAGCAGCACTGCGGCCGCCCTGGCCCTGGCCTCGCTGCGGCGCTCGGCGGTGGCCCCACCCTCGCCCCCGCCGGCCGCGGCCCGGTCGTAGCGGGTGCGGTGGCGAGGGTTGTCGTGGTTGGACAGCACCCAGCTGGGCCAGGCATCTCTTGCATCCAGGGCCTCGACCGTCTGCTCGATGCATGCTCTCCACCGGTCCGCCTGCCAGGGCGCGTAGAGGGCCGGGAAGTTGAACGACAGTTGGAGCTCGTCTCCGTCTCCGTAGTAGGTGGCGATCGCCGCCGTCGAGAGCAGGTAGACCTCACCGACCATGAGCCGATCGCCGGGGTAGGAGTCGATGATCCTGCGGATGTCCCGCAGCCGTTGATGGGTCACCGGCACGTCGTTGAGCGCGCTGTGGGGGATGCCCGCCACCGGCGGCGGGTCGTCGGGCAGCTCCGGGTCCTTGCCGATGCAGTGGATCACGTCGGCCCGAAACCCGTCCACACCGCGATCGAGCCAGAAGCGCAGCACGTCGTGCATGGCCCGCACCACGTCGGGCTCGTCCCAGTTGAGGTCGGGTTGGCCGGCGTCGAACAGGTGGAGATACCACTGGCCGGAGGGCTCGTCGAAGGTCCAGGCCGGAGCGGACAGATCGAATGCCGCCACCCAGTTGTTGGGTGGGGCTCCGTCAGGTCGGACGTCGCGCCACACGTACCAGTTTCGATGGCTGCTCTCGGCTCCCGATCGCGCGTCGGTGAACCAGGGGTGCTGGTCCGAGGTGTGGTTGGGCACCCAGTCGATGATGACCCGCAGCCCGAGCGAGTGGGCATCCTCGATCAGCCGGTCGAAGTCGTCCAGCGTCCCGAAGGTGGGGTCGACGTCGCAGTAGTCGCTGACGTCGTACCCGAAGTCGACCATGGGCGAGCGGTAGAACGGGGACAGCCACAGGGCGTCGATCCCGAGCCAGGCGAGTTCGGGAAGGTGGGCCCGGAGACCGGCCAGGTCACCGATCCCGTCGCCGTCGGAATCGGCGAACGACCGGGGGTAGATCTGGTAGAAGACCGCCTCTTTCCACCAGGGGGTCCCGGTCGCCGGGATCGGCTCTTCCGGCGGGGCACCGATCGGCTCGTTGAGGTCGGCCGTGGGCACGACGATGACGATAGCAACGCACCGTCGGGCCAGCTCCGGCCACATCTCCGTCCGCCACGGACAGACCGTTACAGTTTGTGTCTTTTCATGCCGAAGACCCCATTGGCAGCACGCATTCATATCGCAGTGATCCATGCAGTGATCCATGCAGTGATTCGAGATGACGAAGGGGTAAAGGCGACATGGTTGACAGGCGACCGGTAGAGGACGGGTCTTTCTTGGCTGACGGGCTGGCGGGGAGCACTCCCCCCGAGGTGTACGAAGCCGGTCGCATCTGCATCGAGCCGGACTGCCGGGTCCGACTCTCGAGGTACAACAGCACCGACTGGTGCGCACTGCACGAGAGCCCGGCCTCGAGCCAGCGGCCCTATGACACATCGACCAGGCAGCGGGGCCGGCGCCGCAACCGGCGGAAATCGGGGACGAAGTCGTCGAGGCAGACCGCCGCCTGATCGGACCCTCCGCGGGCCACTGGCATCCGCGGCTCCGGTTCGGGGAACTGAGGCCTGGCTGGACGTCGACGTGACCGGCCGTGCGCCCCGTTCGCCCCGTTCGCGGCGCGCCGACGGCCGCCACCACCCCGACGGCCGCTGATCGAACGGCGCGACCTGCCGATGGCGTCTACGGTGACCCGATGCCGTCCACGGACCCGTCACCGGATCCGACGGCACCGACCGATCATCGGAGGTAGGACATGACGAGTCGCCTTCAGGGAACAGTGGCCCTGGTTACCGGGGCATCGAGCGGGATCGGCGAGGCCACCGCGGTGGCCCTGGCCGCAGAGGGCGCCTCGGTGGCCATCGCCGCCCGGCGCCTCGACCGGTTGGAGGCCATCGCCGAGCGGATCCGCCCCCACGCCGAAGTGCTGGTCATCGAGACCGACGTCACCGACGAGGCGGCGGCCCGAGCCATGGTGGAGCGCACGGTGGGGGAGTTCGGCCGCCTGGACACCCTGGTCAACAATGCCGGGGTGATGCTGCTCGGCCCGATCCTCGACGCCCCGGTCGAGGAGTGGAGGCGGATGGTCGAGCTCAATGTGCTGGGCCTGCTGTACTGCACCCACGCGGCGTTGCCCCACCTGCTCCGCGGGGCCGAGCGTGAGCCCCGGCATGTGGCCGACGTGGTCAATGTGAGCTCTGTGGCCGGCCGGGTGGCCCGGCAGGGCAACGGCGTCTACAGCGCCACCAAATTCGGGGTGGCGGCGTTCTCCGAGTCCCTGCGCCAGGAGGTGACCCGCCGGCACGTACGGGTCACCGTCATCGAGCCGGGACAGGTGATGACCGAACTGGTCTCACACAACCGCCCGGAGGTCATCGAGGGCATGTTGGCCACCTTCGGCCAGGTGGAGCCGATGCGCTCCGAGGACATCGCCGAGTCGATCGTCTTCACCGTCACCCGCCCCCGGCACGTGGTGGTGAACGAGGTCCTGATCCGACCGACCGAACAGGAACGCTGAGTGGTTGTCGGCGGGTACCCGCCCAGCCGTCACTTCCTCAGCGACCTGGGCATGGAAGCCGAGGTCACCTCCGAGTCCACGGCCAAGGTCCGTATCCCGGTGACCCCGTACGTCACCGGACCCGATGGAGGGGTCAGGGTCGGGGTGCTGGCCACCCTGGTGGACGTCGTGGGTGGCTCCGCCGCCCTCCGATCCCTCCATCCCGATTGGATGGCCACCGCCGATCTGGCCTTGCAGGTGGTGCGGCCGGCCGTCGGCCCCTACGTCGAGGCGCGGGCCACGGTGTTGCGAAGGGGCCGGACCACCCTGGTCGTCGAGGCTCTGGTTTTCGACGTGGACTACGACGGCTCAGACATGGACCACGACGGCTCCGGTACCGACGGCACCGACGGCGCCGGCTCCCCGGCGGCCTGGGCCTCCATGACCTTCGCCGTCCTGCCAGGGAGGGACACCAACCCGATGCAGGACGTGTCGTCGGAGCTGCCCGTCCGATGGGCACTCACCGGGTCCGGACTCGAGGGTCCGGTCGACGATGTCCTGTCCATCTCGGTGGATGACGCCGCCTCGGGCGTGGTCTCGTTGCCCATGCGCGCGTACCTCCGCAATTCGTTCGGTGCCGTACAGGGCGGAGTCATGGCCACGCTCGGAGAGGTGGCCACCGTCGAGATGCTGGGCGCGGACGTCGGGTTCGAGGGCGTGCCCGTCGTGACCGACCTGCAGGTGGCCTATCTGGCCCTCGGGCGCGTCGGGCCCATCGTGTCCCGGTCGAGGAGGCTCGATGCCGGTGGTCCGACGTCCACCGGGAGCGCGGTCGTGGAGCTGCTCGACCGAGGTGCCGATGACCGGCTCACCACGGTGATCAGCGTCGATCGCCGCCATGCGGTCGGCGAGTACCTGCGGCTCGAGCGCTGGGATGTTCCGGCACCCCCCGGCAGCGACCTCTTCGAAATCGGTGGTCGTGCTCCGCTGGACGCCCACCAGATGGGGGCCGGCGGAGGACTTCGCACCGGCGCCCTGCTGACCAGCGTCGATTCGTTGGGTGGCTTCCTGTGCGGCCTGTCGGTCCATCCGGAGTGGATCGTGACCACGTCCATGATGGCCACGATCGCCCACCTCTCCCATCGGGGGCCGCTCCGGCTGCACGGTCGGATCCTGCGCCGCGGGCGCAACGCGGTGGTGGCCGCGTTGGACGTCGTCGATGAAGGCCTCGCCGACCGGGCGGTTGCCGCAATCACCATGACGAGCGCCGTCCTCGACCCCGGCACCATGGACCTCCCCGTCACCCGCCCCTTCGCCATCCCCATGGGTCCGCCGGATCCTGATGCACCGCCCCCGGAGGAATTCTTCTGCATCGAGCCCGGTACGGGGTCGGTGACCCGGCTGGAGCTGGCCGAGCGGCTGCGCAATCCCTGGGGCATTCTTCACGGGGGTGCGGTGGCCATGCTTTTCGATGTGGCCGCGTGCCGGGCCGTCGATGGTCGTGATGGCGGCACCGGTCGGTCGGCGGCGGCGGCGGACACGGTGATCCATTACTTGCGCCCCATCAAGGTCGGACCGGTGGAGGCCCGGTGCCGGGTGTTGGGCGGTGGTCCGGGACGGACGCTGGTGCGGGTGGCCGTGCACGACATGGGGGCCGACGCCCGGTTGGCCACTATGGGCACGGTCGCCGTCCTCTCTGTCTGACGTCCTCTCTGTCTGACGTCCTCTCTGTCTGACACCCCGCTGTCTGACAGGTCGCCGTCCTCGCTCCTGTCACCTCGCGGTCGGGCGCGCAGGCCTGGCAGCCAGGTCTGTCAGGCCTGCGCCCTGCCCGGGGTGCCGGGCCGACAAGCCGTCCACCCCGGCCCGGGGGAAGGGTGCCCTGACCTCGACCTGGCTGAACTGGCGATGGCCCGGGTCGCCGGTCCGCGATCGGCCCCGGCCCGGGTTCTAAGGTGTCCTGCCGACGGCGCATCCCCACCGGGAGCGCTGCAGCGACACGGAGGTTGCCATGGCCGGGCCAGGGGGAGCGGGTGTCACGGCGGAGGATCGAGACATCCTTCGCATCATCGGGAAGTCGTGGGGGTGGGTGCTGTTCTTCGGCATCGTGACCCTGATCCTCGGGGTCCTGGTCACCATCAAACCCCGTGACACGGTCTACGCATTTGCCATCCTGCTCGGGATCTGGCTCTTTGTGGCCGGCCTCTTCCGGATCGTGATGGCCATCGCCGACCACGAGGACACCGGCGGCGTGCGCTGGTTCACGGCCTTCTTGGGGTTGCTGTCGGTCGTCGTCGGGATCCTCTTCCTGCGTCACACGGATGAGACCGTGACCACACTGGCCTTTCTCATCGGACTGTTCTGGGTGGTGGGGGGCATCATCGAGTTCTTCACCGCCTACACCGACAAGGGGTCCGAGGCCCGGGGTTGGAGGATCGCCATGGGCGTGCTTGCCTTCGCTGCCGGCATCGTGACCCTGGTCGTGCCCCATCTGACCCTGGCCACCCTGGCCGTGATCATGGGCATCTGGTTGATCATCTACGGGGTGCTGGAGATCGCGCTCTCACTCCAGCTGCGCCACCTGGCCGACGTCTGAGCCGGATCCCGCCCCGCCCCGAGGTTGTCCTGCGGCGTCACGGCGGCCCGGCGTCACGGCGGCCCGGGTCTCGTGCACCCGCTCATCCTTCGGTGATGGTGCCGCCCGGGACGATGGCCAGTTCGGCGTTCATGAGGTGGGGCTCGTGATCGGCATGGGCGGCCTCCGACGTGGCTGTCGGGATGAACACGGCGGCCACGATCGCCACCAGGGTCATCAGAGCCAGGAAGGCGAAGCCGCGGGTATACCCGCTCGCCGCCGGTAGCCCGTCTCTCAGCAGCATGGATGTCACGATGGAGGACATCACCGCGGCCCCGACGGCGCCCCCGATGGTGCGGATGTTGGCATTCATCCCGCTGGCCACTCCAGTCTGGGACGGGGGCACGGCTTGGACGATGAGGTTGGACATCGCCGAGAAGGCCAGGCCCAGCCCGACGCCGAGCAGGGTGCTGGCCAGGGAGATCTCCCACGGTCGGGTATGGGCGAAGGCCAGGATGAGGTACGAGGTCAACGAGAAGATGGATCCGATGATCACCGCGGCCTTGGACCCGAAGGCCGCGGCGATCCGGCCCGAGAGCATCCCGAAGATGAACATGGTCACCGTCAGGGGCAGCAGGTAGAGGCCCGACTGGATGATGCTGGCCCCGAACCCGTAGCCGGACGATTTCGGGGTCTGCAGGAATTGGGGCAGGAAGGCGATGACCGAGTACATCCCGATGCCGAAGAGAAAGGCGACCAGGTTGTTCGTCCAGACCGCGCCCCGGGCGAACCCCATCCCCACGACGGGGCTTCGCTGACCCCGAGGAGCAGGGCCACCAGCCAGCCCGACAGGAGCACCGCGGCCACCCAGCTCACCCGGCCCGGGGTCCGGACCGGCGACTCGGGGACGAACAGGTGCGCGCACACGGCGGCGACCAACGTGATGATGAGCGGGATCCAGAACAACCAGTGGTAGTCGAGGTTTTCGACGATGGGTCCGGCCAGGACGATCCCCGCCCCGCCGCCGACGGCCGTCATGGCTGCGACCACACCCACCCCGGTGGCGACCCGTTCGTGGGGGAACTCGTCCCGGATGATGCCGAAGGCCAGGGGGAGGACGGCGGCCCCGATGCCCTGGATGGCCCGGGCCACGATGAGCACGACGATGGACTGTGCCAGCCCGGCCAGCGCCGACCCGACGGCCAGGGCGAGGAGGGTGACCACCAGCATCCGCTCCTTGCCCACCATGTCTCCCACCCGGCCCAGGATGGGCGTGAAGACCGATGCCGACAGCAAGAAGACGGTCACCACCCAGGTCACCGTGGACTGGGTGGTGTGGAGGTCGAGCTGGATGGTCCTCAGAACCGGGGTCACCAGCGACTGGAGCAGGGCGTAGGACGAGACGCCGAGCAACAGCACGATGAAGGTGGTCCTGTAGTGGGCTCGTTCGGTCGATCTGGTCATGGGGGTCACAGGGGTGCCGGGCGGTGCGAAACGGAATCAGCGCTCTGCTTACGGTAGACCAAGCGGAAGGACCATTCGACGCTCACCCCGGCGGACCATTCGACGCTCACCCCGGCGGACCATTCGACGCTCATCCCGACGAACGGCCTATGGCCCGATGGCCGGGGGCTGGTCGGCCGGCCCGGACGGACCCGGAGCCAGCAATCGTCGATGGGTGTCGGCGATGAGCTCCACCGCCGCCCTCCCCTCGAGCGCGAATCCGACACCGAGGGCCAGGGTGATGGCGGCGAAGACGAATCCCACCGGGCTCCCCAGCAAGGCGAGGACGGCGGTGACCGTGTTCATGACCAGCACGGCGATGAACAGGGCCCACATGCGGGCGACCACCGTTCGGCCCGGGTCACCGGGCGGGAGGCAGTCCCGGATGGACTGGTAGGGGAACCAGAAGTTGACGACCGGGATGAACCAGCTGCCCACGCCGAGCCCGGGCGAGCGCCTGGCCGGGACGGACAGGAACTGGGCCGTCCTCGCCGCCTCGAACTGCCACCTCAGGAACAGGACGTAGAAGGGCGCGATGAGGACCAGGTTCAACAGGGTGAGCAGGTTCAGATCGCCGGGGATGGCCTGGTCCTGGACGACCCCGGTCTGACGCTGAACGTCGATGTTGTGGAGGACCTCCCGGAGGGCCGACCGCTCAGCCCACGCCGCCAACAGGCCGACGAGGATCACAGCCAGGTACCCGACCAGCGCCCGCCTGGCCCACGGCCCCGCCCTCACCTCCGCCGCGAAGCGGTCGTGGACCCACGTGCCGGGGAAGGTTCCGCCGGATGTGCCGGAGGCAGCGGTCTCGGGCCAGGCGGAGCCGGGACGAAGGGGCGCCGACGGGTCTGAGGCGAATCCCGTCCACCCCTGCCCATCCCACCAGCGCCATGCCCTCACCCCGGCCGGATCGGGATACCAGCCCGGAGGCGGCCCGCCGGGCCAATCGGGATTCACCGGGCGAACAGTAGCTCCGGGCTGTGGCCGGGAGGGCTGAGCCGTCGTCCGTCCTACAGGGGCTCTCCCTCGCCGATCTCGGTGGTGACCTCGCCGATCGCCCTCGTCTCCGACCCCGGAGACAGCGGCTGGCCACCCCCGCTGTCGCGCCAGAGCGCCGGGACGCGCCAGAGGAGAACGGCCACGCCGGCCACGCAGACCAGTCCCCCCGACCACACGGCGAACTGGGGGCCGCCGATGGCTGCGGCCATACCTGTCTCGGCGTCGCCGAGCCGCGGTCCCCCGGCCACCACCGCGAAGAACGTCCCCGACAGGCGTCCCTGCAGGTGCTCGGGAACGGTGCGTTGTTGCACGGCCTGGCGGAAGACGGCCGAGACGACGTCGGCGGCACCGGCGATGGCCAGCAGTGAGAGCCCGATCCACAGCACCGGAACGACGCCGAACACGGCGATGGTCGTGCCCCAGATGACCACGCAGGCGGCGATGGCCCGGCCCTGGTGCCGGACCCGGCTGCACCATCCGGTGAACAGCGAGCCGACGAGGGCCCCGGCCCCAGGCGCCGCATACAGGAGGCCGACCACGCCGGCACCCCCGCCGAACAGGCCGACCCCGAGGGCCGGGAAGACGGCCCGGGGCATTCCGAAGATCATGGCGTTGAGGTCGATCCAGTAGGTGGCCGACAACAGCTTCTGGCGACCGAGGTGGCGGAATCCCTCGGCCATCGACCGGAGACCCAACGGCGTTCCGCCACCCGCCGGGACCAGGGCCGGAAGAAGCAGGGCGGCGATGAGGGCGACGGCGTACGTGGCCACGTCGATCCCGTAGACCGCGCTCAGGCCGATGGTGGCGATGAGTATGCCGGCCAGGGCCGGTCCGGCCACTAGGGCCAACTGCTGGATGGAGGTCTGCAGGGCGATGGCCGAGGTCACGTCCGGCCCGTCGACCAGCATGGGGAGGGCGGCCCGACGCGCCGGCCAGTCGACGCCCTGGAAGCCGGCTCCGGCCGCGGTGCAGGCGAACAGTGGCCACACCGCCGGATGGGAGAACGAGGCGTTGGCCACCAGCCCGCCGACGGCTGTGGCCATGGCCATCTGGGTGAGGATCAGTACCTTCCTCCGGTCCATGGCGTCGGCCAGGGTTCCGCCCCACAGGGCGCCGGCCAGCAGCGGCACCAGCTGGGCGAGGCCGATGAGGCCGACGACCAGCGTCGAGTGGGTCAGCCCGTAGGCCTGGAACGACACCGCCACCAGGGTGAGTTGGGATCCAAGTCCCGAGACCGTCTGGCCGGCCCACAGGCGCCGGAAGTGGCGGTACTTCCTGAGCGGGGCGATGTCGACCACGAAGCGGGGCACCGGCCAACGGTAGTGGTGCCGGAACCGGTCCCCGGGATACCCCCGGCCCCGGCCGGCGATCGGGGCTTCGACCCTCGACCCGGGTCCACCCGGCGCTGATATGCAGGTGAACGCGCCTGTCCGACCCGGACATTGCCGAGAATTCGGATGACACTTGACCGGCTACTTGGTTGGCTATACTCCCCTCCGTGGACTCCGTGCAAGCTTCATCGGATCAGAAGGTCCAAGGAGAAGAGAAGCAGGAACTGGTCGGCCCGGGCGCGCCGTCCATGGCGGTGTCCATCGCCGGCATCTCCACGGCGTGTAGCAAGGATGCACTCGTATCGAGCGCCAAGGCAGCTCGGGAGGCACTCTCGACGGATTGAACAGACACCAACAAGGTCTGGATTCGTCGAGGAGTCGCTTCTTAGGAAGCGGCTCCTTTTCGTTTTCCAGGTCCGGTCCTGACCGGCCCGACCGATGTCGAGCCCGTCGCCTCCCGGAGCATCCCCCACCGTCCGGGTCCGATGCCCGGCGCGACACCGGACTATCACCGGCAATTCGATTCCCGATTTCAAAACTCACAGGACAGCAGATCTCGCCTGATTCATGGAAATGACTCGGGCAACACCGACGAAATACTCAGAAAGGAGTGCACCATGGGTGATGACGAACGTATGACGCGCGCCGACCACGGTGATGGGCTCGACGGCCGGATGGAGCCCGACTGGGCCCGTCGGGCTACGAGTGAGCGGGTGGCCGAGTGGTCGTCGGACCGGGTCCTCGACCCGGGCGATGCCCACGACAAGGGTGAGCGCTCCCTCTGCGTGGGCGAGGCCGCCTGACCCCCATCGAAGCCGTCTCACCGGGCCGGCGCTCGTCAGATCTCCGATCTGTCAGCCGCGTTCGACCGGTTCCTGGCGCTTGAACTGGATGCGGTAGAGCTCGGCATACAGGCCACCGGCCCCGATGAGCTCGTCGTGGCGACCGCGTTCCACGATCCGTCCGTGGTCGAGGACCAGGATCATGTCCGCCTCCCGAACCGTGGACAGCCGATGGGCGATGACCAACGAGGTGCGGCCCAGGAGCGCGGTGGCGAGGGCCTTCTGCACGGCGGCCTCGGACTCGGAGTCCAGGTGGGCTGTGGCTTCGTCCAACACGACGATCTCGGGTGCCTTCAGCAGGATCCGGGCGAGGGCCAGGCGCTGCTTCTCGCCGCCCGACAGCCGGTAGCCGCGGTCGCCGACCACCGTGTCCATCCCCTCAGGGAGTGAGGCGACCATGGTGCCGATCTGGGCGCCGGCCAGCGCCGCCTCGAGCTCGCCGGGTGTGGCATCGGGCTTGGCAAAGAGCAGGTTCTCGCGGATCGTCTCGTGGAAGAGATGGGCGTCCTGGGTGACCACCCCGATGGTGTCGGTCAACGACGAGAAGGTGGTGTCCCTCACGTCCATCCCGTTGATGGAGATGGTTCCCGAGGTGGTGTCGTAGAGGCGGGGGAGGAGCTGGCTGATGGTGGTCTTCCCCGCGCCCGACGGACCCACCAGTGCCACCAGCTGGCCCGGCTCGGCGACGAAGCTGACGTCGAAGAGCACCTGGGAGGAGACGCTCGGGTCGAGCACGGCCACCGACTCGAGCGAGGCCAGGGACACCTCTTCGGCGGTGGGGTAACGGAAGTCGACGTGGCTGAACTCGAAGCGGGCGGGGCCCGGCGGGATCGGCCGGGCGTCGGGCTTCTCGGCGATCATCGGAGGCAGGTCGAGGACCTCGAAGACCCGGTCGAAAGAGACCAGCGCAGTCATCACGTCGATCTGCACGTTGGACAGCGCGGTGAGGGGGCCGTAGAGGCGGATCAGGTACGAGGCCAGCGCGACGACCGTACCCACCGAGAGCGCGCCGTCGACGGCCTGGACGCCGCCCCAGCCGTAGACCAGTGCCGTGGCCAGCGCCGCGGTCAACGATAGGGAGGCAATGAAGAAGCGGGCGTACATGGCCTGGGTGACCCCGATGTCGCGGACCCGGCCGGCCTTCTTCTCGAAGGTGTCCCGCTCCTCCTTGGGTCGCCCGAACAGCTTGACCAGGAGCGCGCCGGACACGTTGAAGCGCTCGTTCATGGTGTTGTTCATCTGGGCGTTGAGGGCGTAGGACTCGCGGGTGATGACCGAGAGCCGCCGACCGACCCGCTTCGCCGGGAAGACGAAGATGGGCAGGATGATGAGGCTGGCCACGGTGATCTGCCAGGACAGGAGGAACATGACGATGAGCACCAGGATGACGCTGATCAGGTTCGACACTACCGACGAGAGGGTGTCGGAGAATGCCTGTTGGGCGCCGATCACATCGTTGTTGAGCCGGCTGATCAGGGCGCCGGTCTGGGTGCGGGTGAAGAAGGCGAGGGGCATCCGTTGGATGTGCTCGAAGACCTTCGAGCGCATGTCGAAGATGAGCCCTTCGCCGACCTTGGCCGAGACCCAGCGGATGACGATGGTCAGGCCGGTGTCCACGATGGCGACCACCGCGGCGGTCAGCGACAAGACGATGATCAGGTGCTTGTTGTGCTGCTCGATACCGTTGTTGATGATCGACCGGAACAGGAGCGGATTGATGATCCCGACCACCGCGTCGATGGTCACCAGCACGAGGAACCCGATGAGGATCCTGCGGTAGGGCCGGGCGAACGTGAACATGCGCCGGGTGGTGCCCTTGGTCACGTGCTGCTGGGTGACCGAGTCATCGCGTCGCATGGAACGCATGACCCCGCCGAATTGGCCGCCACCGCCCATCCCGTGGCCGCCCATGCCCATGCTCATACGCGTGCTCCGAAGGTGGGCTTCATGCCTCGGACCCTACTGTTCGATCGGCCCCGGCCATCCGTGACTCTGCCGGCCGGCAGGTCGGCGGGGCGACTTCTCAGCGCACGAGGCCGCGGCCGTAGATCGGGGGGAGGTCCAAGGCGGTGAGGAGACCGGGGGCACCTTCGACCACATCGGGGATGGCGTTCACCAGCCGCATCGCGGTGGCCTTGAGCCCGGCGGTGTTGTGGTCGCCGTCGCTGCCCAGCAGTTGCAGGTCGAGGGTGTAGTTCGGCTCGCCGGAGATGGTCACCCGGTAGCAACCGTGGCCCGCCGGCTGCGGCCATGCCGCCCCCAGGTCGTCCTGCAAGCGCGTCACATGCTCGAGCACGATGACCGCCCGCCCCGCCCGCATGCCCCGCACCTCGAAGTGCAGTGCGGCTGCGGTCCCCTTCTCGATGGTCCCCGAGTCGACCTCGAAGGTCTCGGTGGCCGGTTCCCGCTCGTACCACTCCTCGACGGAATCCAGCTCGACCTCCAGGCCTGCGGCCAGCTGCCGGACGACGCTTCCCCAGGCCATGGTCAACACGCCGGGCTGCAGGATCATGGGCACGTCGTCGATGGGCCGACCGAATCCCATGATGTCGAAGATGACCATGGGCTGGTCGTACGTGGCGTAGTTGAGGATCTCGGCCACCCGGACCTCGTCGATCCGCTCACTCACCCCGCTCAGCACCAGGGGGAGGGCGTCATTGGCGAAGCCGGGGTCCACGCCGTTGACGAAGAGGGAGACGCCACCTTCGATGCCGGCCTCTCGTACCGGGTCGATCATCGAGTCGTCAACGACGCCGTAGGGGTACTGGAGGAAGACCGGCCCACTCGACACCACATTGACCCCGGCCCGGAGGATCCGCTCTATGTCGGCGATCGCCTCCATCAGCCGGTTGTCGGCCATGGCGGTGTGGACGACCACATCGGGTTCGAGGGCGAGCAGGGCGTCGACGTCGTTGGTGGCGGTCACCTCGAGCGTGCGGCCCAGTCCGGCCAGGGTTCCTGCATCCTTGCCCACCTTGTCCGGATTGGACACCCACAGCCCGACCAGCTCGAGGTCGGGTCGGGCGTCGATGCCGGCGATGACGTGGACGCCGACATTGCCGGTGCTCCAGGCGACGACTCGATAGGTCTTGGTCATGAGCTGCTCCTCGGTCGGGGATGTTTGCCGGTTCAGACGTCGGGAAGGCCCATGTCGAGGTTGGGGGACTCGATCCCTCCGTCCACCTCCAGGATCTTTCCGGTGATGTACGAGCCGGCCTCGGAGGCCAGGTAGACGACCGCGGCTGCGATGTCCTCGGGGTCGCCGATGCGGCCCAAGGGGGTGCCGGCCTCCAGGGCGACCCGCAACTCGTCGGTCTGCATCACGATGTCGAGCGCCGATGTTGCCACCGAGCCCACGGCAATGGCATTGACCCTGATCCGCGGGGACAGATCGGCGGCGGCCAGCCGGGTGTAGTGGGCCAACGCCCCCTTCGCCGTCCCGTAGGCCACGTAACCCCGCCCCGATAGGCGCCCCATGGCCGACGAGATGTTCACCACCGAGCCGCCGCCTCCCTCGAGCATGAGCGGAACGGCCGGTCGGAGCAGGGCGTGGGCGGTCGACACGTTGAAATGGAACGCCTGCTCGAGCCGGCCCGGGGAGGTGTCCATGAACGGCCGGGGCATGGCCCCGCCGACGTTGTTGACCACCAGGTCCAGGCGGCCGAACGCCTCCCGGGCCTGGTCGACCAGGGCGGCCACGGCGTCGAGATCGCTGAGGTCGGCAGGCACGGCCACCGCCCGCCGGCCGGCAGCCTCGATCTGTGCGGCCACCTCGGCCAGCTGCTCGGCGGTCCGGGCCGAGATCAGCACGTCGGCACCGGCCTGGGCCAGGCCGATGGCCGTGGCCGCGCCGATTCCCCTGCCGGCCCCGGTGACCACGGCCACCTTGTCGGTCAACTGGAAGCGATCGAGAATCATCTGCAGGTCCCCCCTTGTCTGGGCGACAGTGCTACCAGCCCGGAGAGCACGGCGCCACGTGGCCCGGTCAGGCCGGACGGGATGAGGGGAGTCCCAGTTTGCGGTGGTCCCACGACACCGTCCGCTCCACGTTGACCTTGGCCACGATCCGCTTGTTGAGCATGGTCTCGACGAAGGGGCGCAACTCCTCGGTGTAGGCCCCGTAGTACCGCTCGAAGAGATTGACTCCCAGCTCGAACATCTTGTCGGGTTCGTCGATGATCTCGGCCCGCCCCACCAACTCCACACCGCGCAATTCCTCGTAGTAGTCGCCGTCCTCGAACATGCAGGTGATCCTCGGATCGCGCCCGAGGTTGACAGCCTTTTGCGCCTTGGCCTTCGTCTCGATGGCGATCGACCCGTCGACGAACCCGTACCACATGGCCACCGCGTGTATGGATCCGTCGTGGTTGAGCGTGCACATCGTCATCGGTCGCCGCTCGTGAAGGAAGGCGTCGACCTCCGCGGGCGACATCCTGATGATGTCGCGCTGCTTGACACCATGCCCCATCTGCTGGGGACTCTGCTGCTCACTCATCCGTTCCTCCCCGGAGCGGTCGTTCGGACCGCACCTCTCGGGGCAGGTTATCGGGGTGACCCCGGGTCAGTGCAGAATGAGTCGGTGCCCGACCCAATCGAAGTCTGCTTCGTCTGCACCGGCAACATCTGCCGATCGCCGATGGGCGCCGTGGTGCTGGTCGAGCTGGCCGCCGCCGCCCGGTTGCCCGACGGCTCCTCCCTCGGTGAGCACCTCGTCGTGTCCAGCGCCGGTACCAGCGGCTGGCACGCCGGTGAGCCGATGGACCCGCGGGCCCGATCAGCGCTCGAACGCCGTGGCTACCGCGACCCGGGGCATCGGGCGCAGGCCTTCGACTCGACGCGGTTCGGCACCACCGACCTGGTGGTGTGCATGGATCGTGGCCATCAACAGACCCTGCTGGGCCTGGCTCGGAAGAACGCCGGCGACGACCGCTTCGACGGACGTCTGGTCATGTTGCGGGGGTTCGACCCCCGGGCCGGGGGGGCGGTCGACGTCCCTGACCCGTACTACGGCGATGACGTCGATTTCGAGACCTGCCTCGACATGGTGGAGTGGGGCTGCCGGGGCCTCGTGGAGGATCTGGTCGGCCGCCTGGCTGTCCGGTGACGCCGGCCCGGTGGCGCCGGCCCGGTCCCGGTGGCGCGGGCCGGGTGGCGCGGGCCCGGTCACGGGGTGACCGGTGACAAGGTCGAGTTGCCAGAATTGCTCGAATTATCGGCTGCAGGCGATAGGGACCTTCTCCAGCTAACGGCTGCAGGCGATAATTAGGCCAATTCCGGAAATGCGACCAACCACGCTGGTCGGGCTCCGCACCGCTCGCCCGCTCCGCCCGCCCGGCCCCGCCCCGCCCGCGCCCGACCGTTCCGCTCCGGCCCCATCGCCCAGCTCGACGCCGAGGGCCACCGCTCAGGCGAACGAGACGAACGAATCCTGCTCGAAGGTGCGCATCCGCTCGAAGGCGTCGCGGAGCTCGGAGCGGCGGGATCGGTCGTTGGCCAGGTTGACCAGTTCGTCCGGATCGGAGTCGTGGTCGTACCACTCGTGGTCATTGTCATCGAAGGCGCAGTCGACGTCGAAGAGCTTGTGGCCGGCAGGCTTGCCCCACAGTCCGGTCGAGGGCTTGCCGCCGCCGACCCCGTAGTAGCGGGCGTACTTGGTATGGCCGTCGTAGAACCCGCGCAGGGCGTAGCGCACCTTGTTGAGCTCGGTGGTCTGGGCCGAGTCCTGGGCGAACAGGATGTGGTCCCGCACCGAAGCCGCAGGATCGGCCAGTACCGGGGACAGGTCGACCCCCTGCACCGTGGACGCCGCCGCGTCACCGACCCCGGCCAGCGAGCAGATGGTGGCGGCCAGGTCCACGTGGCTGCCCAACGCCGATGTGACCGAGCCCGGCCTCGTCATCCCCGGGACCTTCACGTAGAGGGGGACCCGCATGATCTCGTCGTAGACGAAGGGGCCTTTGGAACGGAGGCCGTGCGAGCCGCACATGTCGCCGTGATCGGACGTGAAGATGATGATGGTGTCGTCCCACGCCCCTGAGGCCTCGAGGGCGGAGAGCACGGTCCCCGTGCTGCGATCGGCCAGCTGTTGGAGGTGGACGTAGTAGTCGAGGTGGCGCAGCCACGCACGTTTGTCCTCCGGGTCGATGTATCCCCAGAGCCCGTGTTGCTGGTCCCACCGCCACTGCCGATGGGCCTCGGGTTTGGTGTGGAGGTCGTCGTCGAAGTTTGCCGGCAGCCGGTCGACCACCTCCGGGTAGGACTCGGAGAACACGGGGAGCGGGTCATCGTCCTTCCAGGCGGCGGACTCGAGCACCGAGCGGATGGCGGCCACGTCGTCGGGGTGGCGTTCCCGGTAGCCGGGCTGGTCCACGGGAAACCACATCACGTCGTGGGGGTTGACCAGGGCCACGGTGAGGAACCAGGGATCGGTCCGCCCGGAGCCGGCCTCCCCGGAGCCGGCTTCCGCGGAACCGGCTTCCGCGGAACCGGTTCCCCCGGCCGGCTTGGCGTTCTTCTCGAGCCAGCGGGCGGCGTTGGCGGCGATGATCGGGTCGAAGTGCACCCCGGTCCCCGCCCATCCCATGAAGTGGCGGTCGTTGCCGTCCCAGTCGGCGAAGCCATAGGCCTCCATGTCCGGCGTGGGTGAGTGGGACAGATGCCACTTTCCGATGTACGACGAGCGGTAGCCGGCGCCACCGAGGAGCGAGCCGAGGGTCGGCGTGGAGATGGGCAGCTCGTCGTGCTCGGGCATGATCACGTTGTCCAGCACCCCGTGGCCCTCGAGGTAGCGGCCCGTGAACAAGCTGGCCCGGCTCGGGGAGCAGGGGGAGGAGTGGGTGAAGTAGTCGGTGAACTCGAGCCCTTCGGCCCTGAGGCGGTCACGCCACGGGAGTGAGACACCCGGCGGGAGCCACGACCGTTGCCGTTCCTGATCGGAGACGATGAGGAGGATGTTGGGGCGCCTGGTTGTCGACTCGGCCATGGGTGCCACGGTAGCGCCGCAGGTGCCGCCCGAACCCCGGAGCGGGACTGTTGGCGCTCAAAAGTGAAATGTGTTCTACTTTCCCAAAAACCAGAATCGACGAGTTGTGGGGGAAGAATCGGGATGCCCGAGAGCGAAGTGCTGCATGCGAGTCACCGCCTCGAATATCCGTATTCGCGTTCGGTGGGGCCGGTGATCGGGGCCTTCTTCACAGGGCTCCGCGACGGGAGATTGCTCGGGGTGCAGGGGTCAGGAGGATCGGTCATCGTCCCTCCGACCGAGTACGACCCGACCACCGGGGAGGACACCGGGGAGATCGTGGAGGTGGGACCGGGCGGCGCCGTCGAGTCATGGGCCTGGGTCTCCCATCCGCTGCCCAAGCACCCGCTGCAACGGCCGTTCGCCTGGGCGCTCATCCGTCTGGACGGGGCCGACACAGCCCTCCTCCATGTCGTCGACAGCGGCGGTCCGGACAACCTGTCGAGCGGTGACCGGGTGACGGTGCGGTTCCGGCCCGCTCCGGAGCGGATCGGGGCCATGGCCGACATCGAGGCCTTCGTGCCCGAGGCGAAAGCAGGGGCCGCCTGATGAGCGCGGACACCAACGTCGGGGAGCTGGGCCCGGTGACCACCCTGGCCACGCCCATCCGCCTCGACTTCGAATTCACTCCCGGGGTGGCCCAGTCCCGCTTCCTGCGCGGCCTCGAGCAGGGCAAGTTCATGGGCCAGCGCTGCTCCGTCTGCGGAAAGGTCTATGTCCCCTCGAGGGGCTCGTGCCCGACCGACGGCGTGCCCACCACGGAGGATGTCGAACTGGCCAATGTGGGCACCATCACCACCTACTGCGTGGTCAACGTGCCCTTCGCCGGACAGTCGATCGAGATCCCCTACATCTGTGCCCAGGTCCTGCTCGACGGGGCCAACCTTTCGTTCATGGGGCTCATCCAGGAGGCCCCGACCGACGAGATCCGCATGGGGATGCGGGTCGAGGCGGTATGGGTGGATCCGGACCAGCTCACCCCGTCGCTGGCCTCGGTCAAGTACTTCCGACCCAACGGTGAGCCCGACGCCGACTACGAGACCTACAAGGATTACCTGTGAGCGCCGCCACCCGGACCAGCCGGCCCGTGTCCGTCGCCTCGTTCGCACAGTCGCAGAACGTTCGCCGTGACGAGGGGCACAACGAGGTCGAGATGCTCATGCCGGTGATCGCCGAGGTGTTCGGCAACATCGGGATCACCAAGGACGACGTCGACTTCATCTGCTCGGGCTCGACCGACTACCTGATCGGTGGTCCGTTCAGTTTCGTGATGGCCCTCGACGCGGTGGGGGTGTGGCCACCGAGGGCCGAGAGCCACGTCGAGATGGACGGGGCCTGGGCCCTCTACGAGGCCTGGGTCCTCCTCCAGGAGGGGGAGATCGATGCGGCCCTCGTCTACAGCTTCGGGCGCTCATCGCTGGGCAACCTCAACGAGATCCTGGCCCTCCAACTCGACCCGTACTACCTGGCCCCCCTGTGGGCCGACCCGGTCAGCCTGGCCGCGCTGCAGGCCCGTGCCCTGATCGACGCGGGCAAGGGCACCGAGCAGGAGTTCGCGGCCATCGCCGCCCGCAGCCGGAAGGACGCCCTGTCCAACCCCAAGGCCCAGGTGGCAAAAGACGTACCTGTCGAGAAGCTGCTGGAGGACGAGTACGTGGTCTCACCGTTGCGGCGCCACACCCTGCCGCCCATCACCGACGGAGCGGCCGCCATCGTGTTGGCCGCGGGCGACAAGGCCGCCCGGTGGTCGAAGAACCCGGCGTGGATCACGGGTTTCGACCACCGGATGGAGTCCCACTCGCTCGGCGCCCGCGACCTGACCACGTCACCGTCGACGACCAAGGCCGCAGAAGTGGCCGGCGTGGCCGACAGCCGTGTCGACGTGGCCGAGCTCCATGCCCCCTATGCCCACCAGGAGATCATCCTGAGGGACGCACTCGGACTGGACGACACCGTCACCATCAACCCGTCCGGTGGCCCGCTGGCCGCCAACCCGATCATGTCGGCCGGCCTCATCCGCATCGGTGAGGCGGCCACCCGGATCTCCTCGGGCCAGGCCCACCGGGCGGTGGCCCACGCCACATCGGGCCCGTGCCTGCAACAGAACCTCGTCTGCGTCCTGGAGGGTGAGTGATGGCAGAGCGTTGTGCAGTCATCGGCGTGGGCCAGACCCACCACAAGGCCAAGCGGGAGGACGTGTCCATCGCCGGCCTGGTGCGGGAGGCGGCCAAGATGGCCCTGACCGACGCCGATCTGACGTGGACCGACATCGACGCCGTGGTCATCGGGAAGGCCCCGGACATGTTCGAGGGCAACATGATGCCCGAGCTGTACCTGGCCCCTGCTCTCGGCGCCGTGGGCAAGCCCATGATCCGGGTGCACACCGCGGGCTCGGTGGGAGGATCGACCGCCCTGGTGGCCGCCCACCTGGTGTCGGCCGGGATCCACAAGCGGGTCCTGACCGTGGCCTACGAGAAGCAGTCCGACTCGGACGCCATGTGGGCGCTCTCGGTGCCCCAGCCCTTCGCCGCTCCGCTGCTGGCCGGGGCGGGCGGGTACTTCGCCCCCCACATCCGTGCCTACATGCGCCGGTCCGGCGCGCCCGAGTACATCGGCCGGATGGTGGCGGTCAAGGACCGGCAGAACGCCATGCGCAACCCGTACGCCCACCTGCACCTGGCCGACATCGACATGAAGATGGTGGAGGACTCGATGATGTTGTGGGACCCGCTCCGCTACCTCGAGGCCTGTCCGTCCTCGGACGGTGCCGCGGCCATGGTGCTGGCCGCCGAGGACGCGGTGTCCGGGGAGTTCCCCCCGGCATGGATCCACGGGACGGCCATGCGCTCCGAGCCCACCATGTTCGCCGGCCGGGACCAGGTCAATCCGCAAGCCGGGCGGGACTGCTCGGCCGACGTCTACGCCCAGGCCGGCATCACCGATCCGCGCCGGCAGATCGACGTGGCCGAGGTGTACGTGCCGTTCAGCTGGTACGAGCCGATGTGGCTGGAGAACCTCGGCTTCTGTGACCTGGGCGACGGGTGGAAGCTGACCGAGTCGGGTGCCACCGCCTTCGACGGGGACATCCCGTGGAACACCTCGGGCGGCGTGCTGTCATCCAACCCGATCGGTGCGTCGGGGATGCTCCGGTTCCTCGAGGTGGCCATGCAGGTGAGGGGCCAGGCCGGCGAGCACCAGATCGATGGGGCGAGGCTGGCCCTCGGCCAGGCCTACGGCGGGGGTTCGCAGTTCTTCTCCATGTGGGTGGTCGGGAGCGACAAGCCGTAACGGGACGGACCGTCACCGGAGGAACGGCTGCCGCCGTGGCTCCGTCCTCCCGTCCTGCCGTCCGCCCCGTGCAGGCGGCGCTACGCTTGACCCGTGCGCTGAGAACAGGTTGCCCCGTGCCCGACCCTCGTCCCATGGTCCCGGAGGTTCCCGTTGCCCGCGCCCCGCACTCCACCCACCCGAACTACCGCCCGCCCGTCGTCGGCCACGTTGGTGGCGCGCCGTCTGACCCACGACCGCGGTGGCCGCACCGTCCTCGATCAGGTCTCCCTGACGGTCGGCCCCGAGAGCCGGATCGGGGTCGTCGGCCCGAACGGCGTCGGCAAGTCGACCCTCCTCCAGCTGCTGGCCGGCGTCATCGCACCCGACGAGGGTCAGATCGTCCTGGACCCGCCGGGGGCCACACGTGGCTACCTGTCCCAGGAGCATGAGGTCGTCAGCGGCGAGACGGTCAGGCGGGCGCTGACCCGTCGCACCGGCGCCCGGGCCGCCGAATCGGAGCTGACCGAGGCGGCCGCGGGCCTGGCCGAGGGAACCGCGGCCGCCGCGCACCGCTACGAGGTCGCCCTCGACCGGTTCAATTGGCTGGGGGCTGCCGATCTGGACGCACGGATCGACGAAGTCCTCGGTGAGCTCGGCGTCGGCACCGAACTGGCCGAGGCCGAGGTGTCCTCGTTGTCGGGCGGCCAGGAGGCCAAGGTGGCGTTGGCCGCCATCGAGCTCTCGCGGTTCGACATCACCCTGCTCGACGAGCCGACCAACGATCTCGACTTCGAGGGGCTCGGACGCCTCGAGGCGTGGGTCCGCTCGCGCCGCGGTGGGACGGTCATCGTCTCCCACGATCGCCACTTCCTCGAGCGGACGGTGGCGACGGTGCTCGAGATCGATCCCCACAGCCGGTCCGCCCGTCAGTACGGGGGTGGGTGGAGTGGCTATCAGGCGGAACGCGAACACGCCGGCCGCCACGCCTCCGAGGCCTACGAGCGCTACGACCGCCAGCGCCGTCAACTGGAGAGCCGGGCCGAGCGGCAGCGCCAGTGGGCCACCAGCGGTGTCCGTCGGGAGTCCCGGAACCAGCGCGACAACGACAAGGCGCAGCGCGACTTCCGGATCAACCGCACGGAGAAACTGGCGGCCAAGGCGCGCCAGACCGAGCGGGCCATGGACAACCTCGACGTGGTGGAGAAGCCGTTCGAGGGCTGGGACCTGCGGTTCACGATCGAGGAGTCGGCGCGGGCGGGCGCCGTCGTGGTCCGCCTGGA
>JBEKOI010000063.1:0-41500 GCA_049521915.1 Acidimicrobiales bacterium
TTCGATGCGTCCCGGGGGCGGAATCCCGACGCCGAACGCGCTCGAGAGGAGATAGACTTGCAGCTATCGGACATGTTGGCGGGGCCGGCAGACCCCACGAGCAGGCACCTGGGGGGAATGCATGCGTCACCAGCTTCTTTTCCGACTCATGATCGGTACCGCGCTGACAATTTCGGTTGCTTCGATCTCAGCCGCCGTCATCCCGGGTGGCGCCACCGCGGCGGAGTTACCACTCACGGTCACCTGTTCGACGCTCTCGGGGGGCGCCACGAGCCAGGAGCTGTCCCATTGCACGGGCAGCGGGGCGGTGGCCCACGAAGCCGGGGCGTCGCCGACCCATGGGACCTTCGTCATGTCCACGTGGGCAATCACCTGGGCCGACGGGAAGCGGAGCAGTTTGATCCCCGATTACAAACTGCACCAGGGTTCGAGCAATACCTGCGCGACCAAGCCGGGGTACTCGAAGGAGAGAATGGTGACCGAGGCGGGATACGTCCGTTCCCTGGGCACCACGACCATCGGCATGATCAGCGGGACGATAAAGGCCACCCTCTGTATCTACAGCTCGACCGCCTCCCCGCACACGGTCACCGTCGTGAACCAGGGAAAGATCAAGATCTGAACGCCGCTGGACACGCAGTCGCCCGGGATGGCAGGCGGCGTGGCCGGCACCGGGGCCACAGGGCGGTCACCCACGGCGGCGCCACACGGGGAAGGCTGAGAGCGCCGGCTCCCCGGGTCGTCCGACCATGAGGCGACAGGTCAGGAGCATCATCCCCTTCACCGGGAGCAACCGAGTCCTCCGCTTCTCCGGCAGGTCGAAATCCGCGGAGACGGGACATCCCGAGAAACAGGACGGGAGCGACGAAGACGAGCTCCACCGGGCCCTCGGACGGGTCGCGGCCAACTGGTCGCTCATCGAGATTGCCTCCGGGCTCGTGCTCATGAGCCTGGTCGGGAGCCGCGACGAGGCATTGGCCCGCGCCGTGGTAGCCGGCCAGCGTGTGGAGAACGTGTGGGAGACCATCGAGTCCCTGCTCTCGTCGTACGGGGACGACACCACCGGAGAGCTGGCGGACTTCAGAGTGTGGAGGAGGAGCGCCAACAAGTTCCGGCGGCGACGCAACGAGGCCATACACAGTGCCTGGTCGCTGACGTCGGGTGCGGGTGGCCCGTCAGCGTGGGACGTGATGAGCCAGAAGGCCAAACGGGGCGCCCGCGCCGATCTCTTCCCCGGAGGGGTGGCCGAGCTCGAGGAGCTGGCCCGTGACATCGCCGCCTGCGAGGAGCAGCTCACGATCGTCCACGCCGGCATTCTCACCGTGATGGACCGGCGCGACTGGGCTCGTCGGGATCCGCCTTGACCCGCCCGTCGCCGGCCGGTCAGTTGCGGATGAGCCGGTAGAGCTCGACGTCACCGGGGATTCCACTGAGGTGATGGGGTCCCAGGGACTGGTGGGGCAACCCCGCGTCGATGGCCACATCGGCGGTGGTGACGACCTCCGCCGGGCCTGCCACCTTGGCGGCGCGGCTGGCCAGGTTGACCACCGGTCCGAAGACATCGCCGTCGCGGAGCATGACCGCTCCACTGGCCAATCCGGCGCGCACCTGCGGGACCGTCGGGTGGTCGTCGAATGCGTCCGCCAGATCGATGGCGATCGAGGCTCCGGCAAACGCGTCCGGCGCGGTGAACATGATCTCGTCGCCGATGAGCTTGACGACCCGGCCGCCGCCCTCGGTGATCGTCTCGGTGGCGATGTTCTCGAAGTCGCTCAACGTGGCCCCCAGTTCGCTCATCTCGAGCTTCTCACCCAGTTCGGTCGAACCGACCAGGTCCACGAAGGCCACGACCAGCTGGCGGGTCTCGAAGCCGATCACGTCCGCGTCCGACGTCGTCAGGCGCCTGGCGATCATGAGGTGCTGGCGCAGGAGCGCATCGAGGGCGGGGGCGACGAAGGGGAGCAGGGACGCCGCTTCCACGTTGGCCCGGGCCACGCCGAGGCCGACCGGATCCTCGCGCTGGGCGCCAGGGGCCACATTGACCAGGAAGGACGAGATCACCGCATCGGCGATGCGTGACATGGCCAGTCCGAACACCCGGATCAGCTGGCTGGTGGCATCCTCGCCGAAGACATCGGTCACCTCGGCCATGCGTGAGGCGAAGGCCACGAATCCCGGGGTGAAGATGGGCACATCCGGCTCGGGGTCGGGGATCCCGGACGTCCGGGCCAGCGTCCGCACCTCGGTGGGAGTGAGTCCTGACTGCTGCGCGACCTGCTCGAGGGTCAGCGGCGGCCCGCCCCGGATGGCCAGCACGCCGGCAAGGGCGGGCAGCGTGTCCTTGAACGTGATCAGTTCCTCGGCGGTGGCGCCCAACGCGGTCACCAAGGAAATGAGCTCCAGTCGCCCCTCGGCATTGGCCGCATCGGGGTCGTACACCCCCAGGGCGATGAGTTCCTCTGTTTCCACCGATGCACTGGTTACCACGCCTCGCCGGACCGTGCCGACCTGTCCAGCGGAGGGACCGCCCGGCGGGCAGGAATACCCGGTCCAGCAGGGATCGCGCCCCGGACACGACGGCGCCGTGGCACCACCTCGACAGCCACCGTTGCTACGCTTCTGGCTTATGAGTGAACCCGGTCAACTCGGGCGCGCCTTCGATCCGGTTGCCCAGGGCTCACCCGACTCCCCGTACGTTGCCGGCGGACTGGATGGCCTCGGGGACCTGATGAAAGAGCAGGAGAGAAAGGCTCGCGGCACCAAAACCGGTAGCCATTCGAGGTCGGGTACGAAAAAGGGCGGGGACACCGCGCCGGTGGCCAACGAGGCCGGATTGTCCGCCCTCGGCCAACAGATGCAGCAATCGGACAACGGCAAGGGGGGCCGGCACCGGACGAAGAAAAGGGCCAAGGGTAGCCATCGGGCCCGCAAGATCGTGCTCATCGGTCTGGTCGTCCTCCTTGTCATCGTGGGGGGCGGGGCCGGGTACACGTACTACGTCACCCACGACCTCAATCGCGTCGAGGTGAAGGGGTTGAACGGTGCCCTCACCACCGGCAAGGAGGCCGGCACGGAGAACATCCTCATGGTGGGCTCGACCTCTCGTTGTGCCCTCACCGTGCAGAACCCGGCCTACGGCTTGTGCTCACAAGGTGTGAACGGCGTGAACAGCGACGTGATCATGATTCTCCACGCCGACCCCGCGCACCACCGACTGGCGCTGCTCTCCCTCCCTCGCGACCTGTTCATCCCGAACGCACGCAGCACCGGCGCCAACAAGGTCGATGCCGGCCTGTTCCAGGGGCTCACCCAATTGGTGGCCGCCATCGAGGAGGACTTCGGCATCCCCATCCAACACGCGGTGTCGCTCAACTTCGACCAGTTCGCCAATATCGTGGACGCCCTCGGTGGCATCAACATGTCGTTCCCGATATCGGTCTTCGACGCCGAATCGGGCCTCAACGTCCAGGCCGCGACCTGCGTCCACCTGAACGGGACCCAAGCGCTGGAGGTGGTGCGGGCCCGACACCTCCAGTACGACAGTGGCACGACGAGCACGTACGCCGAGGACTGGCCGCAGGAGAACCTGAGCGATCTGGCCCGCATCCGCCGGGACCACGAGTTCCTTCGGGTCCTGGGTGCGGCGGTGGCCAAACAGGGGCTCGGAAATCCGCTCACCGACCTCAACCTCATCAACTCGGTGAAGAGTGACCTCACCTTCGACCAGTCATGGGCGGTCAGCGACATGGCCAACCTGGTGCTCGATTTCCACTCGGTCGACATCAACGCGGTGCCCCAGCTCACCATGCCGGTGGCGGTGGTCACCGATCCCGATGGAGCCGGCGGCAGCCTCCAGTACCAGGGCGGGACCTATGGGGACGTCGAGTTCCCGTCCCAGCCCCAGGACGAGAGCGCCATCGACCAGGTCCTCGGTATCGGACCGGGTGTCGACTCGATGACCGGTGGCGCCCTTCCAGCCTCGGCGACGGTGGCGGTTTCGGTGGTCAACGGTACCGGCGCCTACAACCAGGCCGCCGACACCGCGCAGTCCCTCGCCGCCCTCGGCTTCCACATTGCCGGAGTGGGCGACGCGGCACCCGTCGGGGACGTGGCCGAGACAGTCGTCTTCTACGGATCCAGGTCTGCTGCCGCCGAGGCGGCGGCCGAGCGGGTGGCCCACTCGATGACCGGGTCGGTCATCATGGCCTACGACCCGAGCCAGGTGACCGACGGAGCGGAGGTGACGGTGCTCACCGGTACTCAGTTCACGGTGAATGCACCGCCGGCCCCGCCGGCGGCATCGACCACCGCGGTGCCTTCTGGTGGAACGTCGAGTGTGCCCTCCACGGCGGTGGCACCGGCCACGACCTCTCCCAGTGCATCTGCCATCGCAGCCCCGTCGTCCACCACGTCGGGCCTGGAGCCATGGGATCCCCGGGCCTGCCCGGTGGGCGCCACTCCCACCGCACCGGTGGCCAACCCCACCTGACCGGCCCGGTCGGGGCAGGGTGCCTCAGGTGGGTCGGAGCGTGATCAGCTCCTGGACGTTTTCGTAGAGGATCATCCGACGGTCGTCATCGTCGAAATTCTTGAGCTCGGCCACGTACTCCATCGGCTCGGGGAGGGCTTCGATGTGGGGCCAGTCCGATCCGAAGATGACCCGGTCGGTGCCGATGCACTCGGCCACCTGGTAGACGTCGTCCTCCCAGAACGGATTGATCCACACGTGACGCCTGAGCGTCTCGACAGGGTCGTTCCTCCAGTAGCCGGGCATCTTGTTGGCTGTGGATCTGATCTTCTTGATCAGATCGGGGAGGTACTCGGCCCCGTTCTCCACCGACGCGATGCGCAGGTTCGGAAACCGCTCCAGGTGGTTCTCGAAGATCAGGGTCAGCAGGTAGTCACGGATGGCCTGCTCGATGGCGAACGACTTGATGGAGGGTTTCCATCCCCCGGTGAAGGTGGCCCCGAACCCGTCGACGGCATAGCCGTTCGACGAGCCCCCGCTGTCGGCGGCATGGACGACCACGGCCACGCCGGCCTCGTTGGCCAGGCCCCAGAAGCCGTCGAACATGGGATCGAACGGATTCCGGCGCCCGATGGCGGTGGTGGGTGCCGCCGGTCGCATGACCACCGTGCGGGCACCCTGATCCAGCGCCCAGGCCAGTTCGTCGGCGGCCCACCCCGGATCGGCCAGGGTGATGTAGGGGGCGGCGAGGATGCGACCGCGGTAGTCGAAGGTCCAATCCTCGACCAGCCAGCGGTTGAAGGCTCGGAACAGATGGCAGACCGCTTCGGGGTCGTGGGCCAGCGGCTCCTCGTAGATCATGCCGAGGGTGGGGAAGAGCAGGCATCCGGCCAGGCCCTGGGCATCGAGGGCGGCCAGGCGGGCCTCGGGTCGGCGGTAGGCAGGGCGGACCGGTTCGCGCTGGGACAGGAACTCCATCGGGTTCCGTCCGTCCGGATTGCCCCTGAAGTAGTCGTACATCGCCCCGGGCAGGGCCACCGGGTCGAAGGTCGGGTTGGTGACCGCCCGGCTGACCCGCCCGCCGATGACGTGGTAGCGGCGGCCGTTGATCTCGGACCACTGGATCACACGGGGGCCGAGGGCCGGATCGAGGTGGCGGGTGAAGGCGTCGAGGGCCTCGTAGTAGTGGTTGTCGGCGTCGAACACCGGATGGCCGAGCTCCCCGACGTCACTCATGTGCTGCCTCCTCGTTCGTGGCCCGGGATGGGCCTCCGGGATCCGAGTCTAGAAGGGGGCGGGCCGGGGGCGGCGGGGGGCGGCGGGTGGCGGCCGTCAGGCGGGCTGGCCGAGCTGCCAGGACATGAGCGGCGTGGTGCTCAGGGCCTCAGGCGAGGTGGTGTACGCCTCCACCAGCCACTGGGACCCGTGTGCGGGAGCTCCGAACGGCGACCGGGGGTTGATCGTCTGGAGCGTCACGGTGGTCGAGCCATGGGGCGCCAGGACCACCTGGCCTCCGCGGCGCCGATACCAGAACCCGTCGGGATGCGCGCCGTTGAGGGAGACCATGAAGTGGGGCGTGACCGTCTGGCCGGTGGTGTTGTGGACGTAGACGGTGATGGCGTTGAGCGTCGAGGCGCCGTCCGACGTTTGCACCGAACGCACGCTGAGCTGCAGCGGCGGGGACACGAAGGCCAGGACGCAGACGCCGACGGCGGCCACTGCCGGAACGATGGCGGCCAAGCCGAGCGGCAGCCGGAGCCGGCCCCGGGCCCCCACGGGCGAGGCGCGGGGGACCGCGGCCACGCTGACGGCGGCCACGATGGCCGCGGGGTAGAGATCGGACAGGTACGTGGACAGGCTCCGGGTGGCCACGAAGAAGGCGAGGGGGAGTAGCAGCATCCACACCCGCTTCATCACCGGGTACCACACCACCAATGCGGCCATCATGGTCAACAAGGCCAGGATCCCGGCCAGGGAGAGCAGCGGCAGCGAGACCCCGTGGGCGATCCCGTGGAGGGCCAGCGTGGCCAGGCCCTGCCCGTCGGCCACGAGCGGTTGGGCGAAGGGCAGGAAGGCCCCCCGGACCCACGCCGAGGGCTGCCAGATCACGAAGGGCAGGTTCACCACGGCGAAGATCCCGGCCACGATGGCCACGTACCGTCCGACCAGCGGCCAAGGTCGGCGGCCCGACAGCCGGGCCTCGATGGCCAGCCCGATGACGATGAAGGGGATGCAGAACCACGGCGTCTGCTTGATGGAACAGGCCAGGCCGAGGGCCACCGGGCCCATCCACCGGGCCAACCCTGCGCTCCGTCCGAGGCCGAAGCGGTCCCACCGCCAGACGGCCAGCACCAGGAAGGGAAGGAAGGCGGCATCGGTGCCCCCGGATCCGAACACCCCGCTGAACGCGGGCGCCAGCAGCAGCAGAGCGGCGACCCAGCGGATCGAAGCCGGCAGGAGGACGAAGATGAGCACGCCGGTGACGAGCCAGGCGAACAGGTCGAGCCAATCGACGATCTGGTGATGGAACCCGAGGGCGAGCGCCGGCACCTGCAGCAGGATCGAGCCGGCCGGGTACGACAGATGGTCGACGTGGCCACCGTTGATGAGGTAGGTCCAGAACTGGGCCGGCCCCTTCAACAGCTTGGATGCCGAACTGAGCGACACCGCGTACGGATCCACCCCGCGCATCAGGAACCGGGCCGCCACCTGGTTGAAGGCGGCCGAGTCGGTACTGTAGTAGTGGCGGGTGTGGATGCCGATCCCCTGGTTGGCCAGTGTCGACGCCACCACCATGGCCATGGCCGTCACCTGCATGACCGGCGACCGGGGGGTGGAGACGATCCATACCGCGGCCAGGCCGACGATGCCGGCCAGCACCAACAAGGGGGCCGCCACGCCCTCGAACGACCAGGCCGACCACGAACCCCAGAGCTGGAAGCCGCCACTGATCACACCCAGCCACACCAGGCTCCACACGCATCGCTCGGCCAGGGCGGTGGTGCCGGCCTGCCCGTTGGCCTGGGCGCCGCCCCCACCCTCCGGCCCGTCGACGGGCGCGGTGGCCGGCCGCGGGTGGGCATCGGGCTCGGCCGCCGCCGGCGACCCCTGCGGCTCTGGTGGCGTGATGATCATCTTCCCTTTCGGGCGCGGAGCCCACGTGTGGATGCCTGCCCGGGGCCCGACCGCCGGGTCCCGGCACGCTCCGGTCCGGCACCGGCCAGGCCGTCGCAGGGCCGTCAGGGCGTGGCAAAGGATAACGTGCGATGCGCCGTCCGGCGGGTCGACCCGGCCTCCGGGCCTCCCGGTGGGCCGGCGACCGGCTGGGGCACGGTGCCGTAGGGTCACTCCATGCCCATCTACCGGCTCGGAGAACTCGAACCCGCCATCGACCCCGGGGCCTACGTGCATCCCGAGGCCGTGGTCATCGGGGACGTGGCCATCGGGGCCGAGTCGTCGATCTGGCCGGGGGCCGTGCTCCGGGGCGACTACGGCACCATCGCCGTCGGCGCCCGCTCGTCGGTCCAGGACGGCACGGTCATCCACGCCGGTCCCGGATTCCCCACCACGGTCGGCGACGGCTGCGTGATCGGGCACCTCGCCCACCTGGAGGGGTGCACCCTCGAGGACGAGTGCCTGGTCGGATCGGGATCGGTCGTCCTCCACCATGCCGTCGTCTGCTCCGGCGCCACCGTCGGTGCCAATGCCGTGGTCCCCAACCGGATGCGGGTGCCCCCCGGTGCCTTGGCCCTCGGCGTCCCGGCCACGATCCGGGCGGGCCGGTCCGACCTGACCCTCATCCGGGCCTCGGCGGCGGAGTACGTGGCCAACGGCCGACGCTACAAGGAGGTGCTCGTCCGTCTGGCCTGAGCCCCGTCACGGACGGCAGCGTCACGGTAGGTCCGACGGCTGCCCATCCCCGCCGGCGCGGGGCGGCGGCGTCAGAATCGGGGCATGAACGGGACCCTGACATTCGAGGGACATGTGTCTCCGGCCACCCGGCAGTCAGTCGAGCAGCGCGTCGCCGCCGGCGAGTTCCTCTGGCTGGATCTCGACGGGGTCGATGACGAAGCCCGCGACCTGCTCCTCACGGTGTTCAAGGTCCACCCGTTGGCCGTGGAGGACGCGCAGAATTTCGGTCAGCGCCCAAAGCTCGAGGACTACGACGACTTCATGTACATGGTGGTCCACGGCGCCTCGACCGACCAGTCCTCGACCGAAGAGGTCCACTTCATCTTCGCCGACCACTTCGTGATCACGATCCACCACGGGCCGTGCATCTACATGGACGAGGTACGCGAGCGCATCGCCCACCGGCGGGCGTCCGAGGTCCGGGCCCCGCAGATCGCCGTCATCTACCTGGTCATCGACGAGCTCGTCGACAGCTTCTTCCCCATGCTCAACAAATTCGACAATGAGATCGACGACCTCGAGGACGCCATCTTGGTCAAGCCCACCGACGCCCAGCTGGGGACGTTGTTCGCCATGAAGCGCTCGCTGATCACGGTGCGCAAGGTGGTCACACCCCAGCGCGACATGTTCGCCAGCATCTCCTCAGGGGTGGCCGAGCTGCCCGGGGTCACCGACGACGGGCTGCGCTACATGCGTGACATCTACGACCATCTCATCCGCATCAGCGATCTCGTCGACGGGTACCGCGACCTGTTGAGCGGCGTCATGGACACCCACCTGTCCACGGTGTCCAACCGGCTCAATGTGGTCATGAAGCAGCTGACCATCATCGCCACCGTGTTCCTGCCCCTCAGCTTCCTCACCGGCTTCTTCGGCCAGAACTTCTCCTGGCTGATCGGCCACATCGCCGGCGGTGTGCCGTTCCTCATCTTCGGAATCGGCCTCGAGGTGGTGTCCGCAGCGTTGCTCGTCTACCTATTCCGCAAGCGCGGCTGGATGGGGGGACCCACCACCTGAGGACCGCGTCCCGCGTCCACCCGAAGACATGAGTGCGCCGGCGGAGCGAAAGGACATCACCGACGCCACCGAGGCACACGAGAGGATCGAGCCGACCCCGAGGAAGCTCCCGATCGAGCCCAACGACAGGGCGGAGCCGATGGAGAGGATCGAGCCCACCGAGCCGATGGACAGGATCGAGCCCGCCGAGTTGACCGACAGGATCGAGTCGGTCGAGTTGATCGACCAGCGTGACCTCCGGCCCGAACGTTCCATGTCCACCAGTGTGGCCCGGTCGGCGGGTGCCCGTCCTCTCCCGGGTCCGGGCACCGCTCAGGAGCTCTGGACGGCGTTGCCGGCCGCGTCGACCACGTACCAGCGCCCACCGGCGTTGGTGAGCCCCTGGCCGGTGGCCTTGCCCGGGGCGCGGTCGGGCGGCCACAGGTAGAGGGGCCATCCGTTGTACGTGATCTGGGTCGTCCCGTCGGTCCGCGGTGCCGTGCCGAGGAGCCTGGGCTCGATACCCGGACCTGCCACCGGCCTCGTCACCCCGGTCGGCAGGGTGAGCGGGGGCCACTGCACGGCGCAGATCCCGTAGCATCGGGACGGGTATCCCTGCCGGTCGCTCTCGTAGAGATAGACCGTGATGCCCTGCCCGTCGACCAGCACCGGCCCCAGGCCGCCGATGGTGGCGATCTTGACCTCGTAGACGGGCCCGTGCTCGAGCACGGGAGGCGTGGTCGCGAACGGCGTGGAGATGGCGGTGCCCGAGGCCGCGCAGCTCGTGCAGGCCACCGTGACCGCCACCAGTGCGGCCGCGGCCAGGTGGCGGCGGGCGACGTGGTGAGCGGCTCCCGCCGGCCACCGGCTCACGGAGTGGCGCCCGGTTCGGTGAACGTCCCGAGTGGGGGAGCGGGGTACGGTCCCGTGCCCGGTCGCCAGCCCGCGGCCAGCTTCTGGTCGGCGATCCCGCCTTCGACCCAGATGTGGCAGGAATCCCGGGCCCACGGGCTACCCCCGCCGGCCAGGAGGTCGTCGAGGTGGCCCGTGCTCACCGCCCGGGCCCGGCGTGAGGTCACCGCCTGGACCACCACCGGCCCGAGGGCCCGGGCCAGCTGTTCGAGATGGGTGCACCCTCTGGGCCCCGCGAACCGGGCCTGCACCTCGCGGGTGTACCCGCGGGTCACGCTGAGACCCTCCAGTCGGGCGAACGCCCCGACGATTCCCGGGCACTCGGCGTGGGGGAACGTGTCCATCCGGGCGGTGGCCTCGACGATGGTCAGGTCGGCGACCGCCACGCGCACACGGAGCTCCATCTCGTGCACGGTGGCCGGGGGCTGTCCTTCGTCGGCCCAAGGCCGGGTATCGCGGAGCCGTCCGACCACGACCAACTCGTCACCGGCATCGAAGGCGTCGTACTCGACCGTGCGTCGATGGACGAGGACCGCATCGGCGGACGGGACCTCCGAGGGCGTCACGGAGGCGACGGGAGGTCGACGATGTCATACGACCAGAGCTCACTGTGCGTGCCCACCGGTGGAGGGGCGGCATCGCCCGACCCGGCATCCGGCTCGACCGGGCCCCGGTGTCCATGGGCGAAGGCCGGCGATGCCACCCATGCGTCGAAGGACTCGTCGTCCCGCCAGCGGGTGAGAACCAGCCAGACGTCCCGCCGATCGTTGGGCTGGAGGAGCTCGAAGCCCTCGAAGCCCTCGGCGTTGTCCACAGCCCCGGCCCGCTTGGCGAAACGGCGGGCCAGCTCGTCCCCCGAGCCCTCCCGCACGGTGATGGCGTTGATCTTCACGACGGTCATGGCCCGATCATGGCCCGAGTGGGCCCCGGGTCCAAATCAGGGGCCCCGGGGGGCCACCGCTGGCTGTGACACGCACGTAATTACGGTTGTGTGATACCTTGAACGAGCAGGTTGACCGTAAGGTTTGGGTTCACGGTGAACCTCTGATCGAGGTGGAGGAATGGGAATGGGCTCCGACAGGGTCGACGCGACATCGGACGGGGACCGGGCGGCTGTGCCCGACCAAGGCTTCCGTGGGGCCCAGGTGTGCACGCTGGTAGGGATCACCTACCGGCAGCTCGACTACTGGGCCCGCACCAATCTGCTCCGGCCGTCGATCACCGATGCCACCGGCAGCGGCAGCCAGCGTCGCTACTCGTACCGCGACGTGCTCGAATTGAAGGTCATCAAGCGCCTCCTCGATGCCGGTCTCAAGCTGCAGCAGGCCCGTCAGGCCGTCGAGTGCCTGCGCGGCGACCTCGGCGCGGATCCGGCCTCGTCGCAGCTGGTCATGGTGGGCAGCCGATCGGTGCTGGCCCACTCCGACGGCGACGTCGTGGATCTCCTGGCCGGAGGGCAGGGGGTCTTCAACATCCTGCCCCTGGCCGGTGTGGTCTCCGAGCTCGAAGCGGCCATCGTCGAGATCAACACCGCCCCTTCGGTGGCGAGCCCTCCCGCCCATCCGGCCGCCGACTACCTGTCGTCGACCGAGGCCGCCGAACGTTGACCGCGTCGCCCGGCCTCGACGCGAATCCACCTCTCCACGTGACGCGGTTCGCCCACGAGTCCGAGCGACGGTTCGCTCGCATTCTCGACTTCTACGGTGTCCTGTGGGAGTACGAGCCGGTCGAGTTCGCACTGGACTGGGATCAGGACGGTCGTCCGATGGCGGGCTTCCGGCCTGATTTCTGGCTCCCCGAGCCCGGCCTCTTCGTCGAGGTGACCACGCTCAATCAGCGTCTGGTCACGAAGAAGAACGGCAAGGTCCGCAGGTTGGGGCAGCTCTATCCCGACGTGAGGGTCACCCTCCTCTATCAGAGGGACACGCTGGCCCTCCTGGCCAAGTACGGCCTGGCCGGCGACGGCGGCTCCCATGGTGTCGCCCGCACCGCCTGAGGACCGGCGCCGGTAACCTGTTGGACGTGGCCGACACCCAGACGGCGCTCGGCGATCATCCGGATGCCGAGGGCGCCGAACCTCTCGTGCACACCGCCCTCATCGATGCCCACCGGAGGCTGGGGGCGAAGCTGGTCGGGTTCGGCGGGTGGGAGATGCCGCTCTCCTATCCGCAGGGCACCCTGGCCGAGCACCGTGCCTGTCGCCAGGACGCGGTGATCTTCGATGTGAGCCACCTGGGCACCGTGCGGGTCGAAGGGGCCGGCGCATTCGAGCGCCTGCAGGCCACATTGTCGAACGACCTGCACCGGATCGGCCCGGGGCGGGCCCAGTACACCCACCTGCTCGATGATGCCGACGCCTCGGTCGTCGACGACATCATCGTGTGGTGGGTGTCCGAAGACGTGTTCGACGTGATGCCCAATGCATCGAACACCCGGCGGGTCGAAGAGGCGACCGGGGGTAAGGACACGACCCGGTCCCGGTGCATCCTCGCCGTCCAGGGACCGCACGCCCGGACGCGGCTGGCCACCGTGGCCCCCGATGCCGCCTCGGTCCCTCGGTTCGGGGTCGCCCCCTTCGTGTGGGAGGGCGTCCCCTGTGTGGCTGCGGGGACCGGCTACACGGGAGAGGACGGGGTCGAGTGCGCGGTGCCGGCCGATGCAGCCGAAGCACTGTGGACGGCGGTGCTGGCCACCGGCGTCGAGCCGGCGGGCCTGGGCGCACGCGACACCCTCCGCCTCGAGGCGGGCTTTCCCCTGCACGGCCACGAGCTCGGCCCGGGGATCACCCCGCTGCAGGCCGGCCTGGGGTGGGTCGTCGGCTGGGACAAACCGGAATTCCGCGGTCGTGCCGCCCTGTCGGACGAGCGCCAACGCGGAGTGGCCCGTCACCTGGTCGGGTTGGCCACAGAAGGGCGCCAGCCACCGCGCCAGGGGTCGGGACTGGTGAGGGACGGGCACCCGGCCGGATTCGTCACCAGCGGGAACTTCTCTCCCATGCTCGAGCACGGGATCGCCCTGGCCTTCGTCGACTCCTCGTTCGATGCCAAGCCGTCGACGGTGTTCGACATCGAACAACGGGGGCGGTCCCTCCCGGCCACGGTGGTCACCACCCCGTTCACCCGTCCCGGCCAGTGGGCGTCGGGCGTTTGAGGGGCGACCCCGGGCCGCATTGGGCCTTTCGGCCCGCCCTCAACTAGAAACCAGAGAACACCGCACTGGAGGAGTGGCCCCGTGGGCACGTACATCCCGCACACCGACGAAGAGCTCGAGAGCATGCTGGCCTTTCTCGGTCTCTCCTCGGTCGATGAGCTGTTCGACGTGGTCCCGGCGGCACTGCGGCTCCAGCACGGGCTCGAACTGGCGGCCGGTGTGGGCGAACCCGACGTGCTCGCCACCATGGAGGGGTTCGCCGATCGGAACCGGGCCCGATCCGACCGCCTGGTCTGCTTCGCCGGTGGCGGCGCCTATGACCACGAGATCCCGTCGGTGACCGGCGCCCTGGGTGGACGCTCCGAATTCGTCACCTCGTACACGCCCTACCAGCCCGAGGTGGCCCAAGGGGTGCTGCAGGCGGTCTTCGAGTACCAGACCATGGTGGCCCGGCTGACCGGGCTGCCCGTGGCCAACGCGTCCCTCTACGACGGCGGGAGTGCCGCGGTCGAGGCCGTCAACCTGGGGGTGGCCGCCTCGGGCCGCGCCACCGTCTGGATGTCGGCCGGGATCCATCCCCACTGGCGCCAGATGCTGGCCACCTGTGCCGCGGGGACCGGCCATCGGCTGGTGACGGTCCCCCTGGTCGACGGGCTCACCCACTGGCCCGGCGAGGACCGCGAGGTCGAGGACGCTCCCGGGGTGGTCCTCGTCGGCTACCCCAACTATCTCGGCTGCATCGAAGACCTGGCCGCAGCCCGCGCCCTGTGCGATCGGACAGGTGCCCAACTGGTGGTGGGTATCGACCCGGTGGCGGCCGGACTGCTCCACTCGGCGGGCCATTGGGGTGCCGACGTGGTGGTGGGGGAGGGGCAGGTCTTCGGGACGACCCTCGGGTTCGGAGGTCCCTACCTCGGCATGTTCGCCTGCACCGAAGCCCACGTTCGCCGCCTGCCGGGCCGGTTGGTGGGGGAGACCGTCGACGTCGAGGGCCGCCGGGCCTATGTCACCACGCTGCGGGCTCGCGAGCAGGACATCAGACGCGAGAAGGCCACCTCCAACGTCTGCACCAACCAGACGCTGATGGCGGTGACGGCGGCCATCCAACTGGGGTGGCTCGGCACCAGCGGCCTGGTCGAGCTGGCCCGCCGGTGCGCGCAGGCCACCCGGTACACCCGCGACGCGCTCCTCTCCCTCGAGCGGGTGTCGCCCTTCGCCGGAGCGCCGGTCCTCAGGGAGTTCGCGGTGCGGCTGCCCATCCCGGCCTCCGTGGTGATCGAGCGCATGGCCGACGCCGGCTTCCTGGCCGGTATCGCGCTGGGTGAGGAGTACGACGGCGGGGACAACGGCCTGCTCGTCTCGGTGACCGAGCGTCGGACCCGTGACGAGATCGACGCCTACGTCACCGCGCTGGCCAAGGCGGTGGCCTGATGGCCGGCACCTCTGCCGTGCCGGCCCCCGGATCCGCCGGGGGCAAGGCCAACAGCGCCCCACTGCTCGGACGCGAGACCGAACCCACGCTCTTCGAGCTGTCCCACCCGGGGAGACGGGCGTGGTCGTTCCGCACGACGGGCATCCCCGAGCTGCCTCTCGAGGAGCTGGTACCAGAGGAGCACCTCCGCCCGGATCCGGTTCCGCTGCCCGACGTCTCCGAACGGGATCTGGTCGCCCACTTCACCCGCCTCTCCCACCGGCAGTTCTCGGTCGACCTCGGGATGTATCCGTTGGGCTCGTGCACCATGAAGTACAACCCCAAGGTATGTGACACCGTGGCCGGTCTGCCCGGTCTGGCCGGTGTCCACCCGGCCGCGCCGGCCTCCTTGACCCAGGGCTGGCTGGCCCTGATGGTCGAGCTGGAGGAGATCCTCTGCCAGATCACCGGCATGGCCGCGGCCACCCTGCAGCCGGCCGCGGGTGCCGCCGGTGAGCTGACCGGGCTGCTGCTCATGCGGGCGTGGCACCGGGCCCAGGGGTCGGACCGTCACAAGGTGATCATCCCCGACTCGGCCCACGGGACCAACCCGGCGTCAGTCACCCTGGGCGGCTACGAGGTGGTCACCGTCCCGAGCGACCGGCGGGGCTGCGTCGACATGGCTGCGTTGGATCATGCTCACCAACCCGAACACGCTCGGGCTGTTCGAAGAGGACATCGCCGCCATCGCCGCGTCCGTCCACCGGGTGGGTGGCCTCCTCTACTACGACGGGGCCAATCTCAACGCCATCCTCGGCGTGGTGCGCCCGGGCGACATGGGGTTCGACATCGTCCACATGAACCTGCACAAGACGTTCGCCACCCCCCACGGCGGGGGAGGACCGGGTGCGGGACCTGTCGCCGTCTCCCAACGCCTGATCCCGTTCCTTCCCGGGCCGCGGGCCGTACGGGTGGAATCGGACGACCAGACCCCGGTCTACGGGTGGTCCGATCCTCCGCAGTCGATCGGGCGGATGCACACCTGGCACGGGAACTCCCTCGTGCTGGCCCGGGCATTGGCCTACATCCTGGTCAACGGCGGCGACGGATTGCGGCGGATCGCCGAGACGGCCGTGCTCAACGCCAACTGGATCCGGCAGCGCCTGACCGGCACCTACGACGTGCCCTTCAACCGTCCGTGCATGCACGAGGCCGTGCTTTCGGTCCGCTCGCTGAAGCAGGCCTACGGGGTGCGGGCCTTGGACGTGGCCAAGCGCCTCCTCGAGGAGGGGTTCCACTCGCCGACCGTCTACTTCCCCCTCATCGTCGACGAGGCCCTCATGATCGAACCGACGGAGACGGAGAGCCCTCAGACCCTCGAGGCCCTGGCCGAGTCCCTCGAGCGAATCGCCGACGAGGCCGCCCGGCGGCCCGAGGGATGGATGGCCGAGTTCCCGATCAACACGCCGGTCAGACGGGTGGATGAGGCCAGGGCGGCGCGGAACCTCATCCCCACGTTCGACGCCCGGCCCTGATTGCGGCGGCGACCCGGTGGACGGCATCTTCACCACCCGCTTCGTCGGTCCCTACCTCCGGTTCCACAAGTACGTCTACGAGAAGAGCGACGGCCGTTTCGGCAAGCACAGCAACCGGGTACCGGCCCTGCTGCTCACCACCACCGGCCGGCGGACCGGGCAGAGGCGGACCAACGGCCTCACCTACTGCCGCGATCGGGGCGACCTCATCGTGGTCGGCTCCAACGGAGGCAGCGACCGGCCGCCGGCCTGGCTGCTCAACCTCCAGGCCGATCCCCGGGTCACCGTCCGGGTGGGCCGCCGGGTCCTGTCGGCCACGGCGCGGGTGGCCGGACCAGACGAGCACGACCAGTTGTGGCCGCTGGTCAATCGCACCAACCGGGGGATGGCCCGCATCTTCCACCCGGGGGTCCGCGGCCGCTACGACGTCTACCAGCGCCACACCACGCGAAGAATCCCGGTGGTGATCATCTCACCCGACCGGCCCACCACCCCGGTCGGCGACCGGTCGGCCGACGGGAACTCAGCCGAGTAGGTCGGGCTGCTCGCGCACGATCCGGTCGAAGAGGGGCTGGAAGCTGAACCAACCGGCGAGATGTGATCCCACCTGGCTGCTGGTCAGCTTGGCCATCTCCGGATCGATGAGCACCGGCTCACCCGCCGAGGAAGCCAGGATCTGGGCCTGGCACGACCGCTCCATGGTGATGAACCACCACACCGCCTCGTCCACCGACTGACCCACCGTCAACAGGCCGTGGTTGCGGAGGATGGCCGCCTTGTTGCCCGCCAGTGCGTGAGCGATGCGCTTGCCCTCCTCGACGTCGAGGACGACGCCGGTGTAATCGTCGAACACCGCGTGGTCGTCGTAGAAGGCGCACACGTCCTGGGTGATCGGATCGAGGGTGCGTCCGAGGGCGGACCACGACTTGCCGTAGATCGAGTGGGCGTGGGCGGCGGCCACGACGTCGGGCCGGGCCGCATGGATCTGGGAGTGGATGGCGAAGGCGGCGCCGTTGACCGGCATGTCCCCCTCGACCACCTCACCCTCGTGATTGACCAGGATGAGATCGGAGACCCGGATGTGCCCGAAGTGCATGCCGAAGGGATTGACCCAGAAGTGGTCGAGCCGCTCGGGGTCGCGCGCGGTGATGTGACCGGCCACCCCCTCGTCGAAGCCGAACTTGGAGAAGAGGCGGAATCCGGCGGCCAGACGCTGCTTGCGGTGGAGGCGCTCGTGGTCGGGGGAGTCGAACACTGCGTTGGGTGGGAGCTTCACGATCTCGGGCACGATTTCCTCCTTGGCCCAGCGGCTTGCGCCGGCGGCATCCTCACGATGGAGTACCACCACCATCTTAGGCCACCGTCTTGGGCGGCACCGCCGACGAAGACAGTCACCAGCCTGGAGCTAGGCGGCGGAACCCAGCTCGACAGGCAGGCAACTGCTCGACACATCGTACCAGCAGCACGAGTGGCTGCAACACCTATTGCTCCCCATCCTTGGGGATCATGGCCACGAGCCTCGAGATCAGCTGGCGCGAGACCCCCCAGGACTTGCTGATGGCGTTGATCGACATGCCCTCGTTGATGCCGCCGGCGATCATGGACAGCCTCGAGACATGCCGGCACTTCTCGAATTCGTCCAGTGATGCCGTCACCAGCTCGCGGGTCTCGGCCGCCTTTGCCTTGGACAGGGCTGTCTCGACGCTGTCGCCGGCAGACAGGCTCTCCCTCGCATTGACGTAGCGGCCTCGCACCACCACCAACAGGTCAGCCAGTTCGTCGAGCGCCACGAGGAGCAGGTCGAGGTCGTCGATCGCCTTCGCTCTGCTGTCCGTCATCCCCGGAGATACTACGGCGCTTTGCCACGGGAACACCGTCTCGGACCCCGTCACGGCGGTGAGGCGTCATGGCGGCGAGGTCCGTGTCCCGCTGACCGCGACCCGACGGGCCGGTCGGCGGGGGAGTGGCCATGACGGCCCGCCTGCATCCGGGTGGAGTCCCGCATCCACGCGATGCCCGGTGGACTCAGGCGCCGTCGGTGACCGCTTTGACCTGTCGGGGCGTACCCGGGCCGCAGAACTGATGGTAGGCGGTCTCGGGGTCGGGTGGGATCCTGAGCTCTGTCCGGGCGAAGGAATGCACGATGTTGGAGAAGAACGATCCTACGGTGAGGGGTCTCTCCGGTGAATACTCCAGATCGTGGATCGTCGGGCACTGGAGGTCGGCCCTGGCCCAGGCCGTCTCGATCTGCAGCTGCTGTCCGGTGACTGTCGGAATCAACTGCGAAAAGCTGCCGGGTCTCTGCGTTTGGATGGTGTCGAACGGGGCCGTCGACGTTCCCTCCGCCGTCAGTAGTGCCGCGATCCAGGGAGTGGGCAGCGGCTTCTCGTGTCCGGTCAAGGTTCCCCGATGGGTGAGCTTGAGGTGCGCGGTCAACGGGTCGGCAAGGCCCAAGAGGTCGAGGAATTGCACTCCCGTACCCAGCTCGTAGGGCTCGCCGCCGATCCACGAGGTGGCGATGGTCGGCGACGTGGTCCCCGGCGCGGGCGCGACGTCGAGGCGCACCGGTTCTCCCGGACTGCCGAAGTCGGCGTAGATACCCGACGTCGGTCGCAGAACAGGTGTCGCCCGCCCGTTCCCACGGCTCTGGGTGGGATCGACATTACCGTGCCCGTTGACCACGACGAACGGCGAGATGCTCCAAGGACTGTTGTCCGCCGAGCGCAGGGAGAACGCACACACCATCACCCAGGGGAGCACGAGCAGGGAGATCAGATACCGCCTGGCCAACGGAACGGTGGCCACAGGGACGCAGGCGGCGAAGAACGGCGCGATCAGCAGCCTGGCATGCACGTAGTCACCGCCCATGGCGATGATGTAGCCGGCATTGAGGGCGCCGGCGATCGGCAGGGCGAGGAGCGCCATGAGGCTCCGGCTCTCGCTCCCCGAGCGGCGCAGGGCCGATGCCAGGGGATAGTACGCGCCGGCCAGTAGGGCCAAGGCGGGGATGAAGAGCCAGTACGGGCCCACGAAGTCCGAGAGGTACAGGAACCCTCTTCCCAACCGGGGGAGGGAGGCCTCCTTTGCCGTGGCCGTATTGGCCACCAACACTCCGTAGTACCCCATGCGAAACACCTGGTACAGAACGGGTATCGCAGCCGCCCAGGCGATGATGCGGATCCGTCCCCGCCACCATTGGTCAGACCGTTCGACCCACAGCAACCCACCGATGAAGACGAGGCTGTCGAGTCCGAGCTCCGGACGGATCAGAACTCCGAGACCCAGGACGACGAGCCCGAACCGGGGCATGCGCTCCCCGGCTGTTCGGCCCCACCGCACCAGGAGAGCGAAACAGGCCCCCAACCACAAGAAGGACAACCCTGTCTCGAGACCCATCGATGCCAGCGACCAGACGGGCGGCACCGCCAGGAAGACCACGGCCCCGAGCGGCAACAGGAACGTACGCGGCGCCGCCCGGTGGACGAGCCGCGCAGAGCTCACAATGGCCAGCGAGACTCCCCCCAGGGTGAAGAGAATGCCGAGGACGACGGCGATCCAGTCCAAGGGGAAGGGCGTCACGAAACCGGCCAGGGCGAGGACGAAGGTCCATGCCGGGCTGGTGAACGCCTCCACCCGCTGGCCCGCATTGAACACCGGACCGTTCCCGGCCAGGATGTTCTGCACGATGTGCAGGTAGATGTAGCCGTCGGCGAACACGCTGCGATGAGCCCAGGCGGCTCCGGCCAGCAACAGGACCGGTAGCGCCAGGACGACGGCCTGCAACCACCGCCGCGAACGCTTCGGAACCGGCCTGTCCTGTTCGGAGAGGGCCTCCCGGATATCCTCGACGAGGTCCGACTCCTCCTCGTCCAGGGGAAGATCCCAGAGCTCTTCTGCAGGAATGGCGCCCCGACGAAGGTCCGGCCGGACCCTTACGGTGTCCATGACGCGCACACGGGCCAGAACGGTGGCAGTGGGCCGCGAGCCGGCATCAGATGGCGTCGACCCATGCGGGGGCGACCCACGGCACCGTCGACGTGCTCATCGCTGCCGAGTGGACGAACCATGTCATATTCTTCGTCAGGAGTATCGGAAGACTGAAGCGGACCGACCCAGCGTCGGCCCCTATCGACCGCCGGACGACCACGCCGCAAGGGCCAGAGGCCGAAGGTCCGGACAGGCCGAGCGTTCGGACCTTCGAATATACGGCCATGGCCTGCTGGGCTCACGAGCCGCCTTCAGCGATGCGCCCGATGGCCCGATGGCGGCGCCGGCGCAGTCGGACGGCAACGCCGGACCGGACCGCGGAGGGGGGACACCTGACGACCCATCCCGGCCATTCCCGCCGTCCCCAGACATCCGCTTTACTTGACATAATATACATTATCGGCGGTCTGAGGAGAGGGGGATCACTCCCGGACGGGCTCTACAACCGTTCCCACCAGGTCTCTCACTGGATCGCAGAGATGCTCGAAGGCCTCCCGATAGGCCTTCGGACCTGCGTTTCGGGCCAGGTCGGCATCCACGTCCTCGAGGGCGGCCTCGAGCCGGTACAGGCGATCGTGCAGCCTGGCCAGGTCCGCCTCGGCCACGACGACCTGTCCGGCCGGGACGCCCAAGGAGTCCGATCGCAGACGGGCCTCGTAGGCCCGCTGCCGGTGCGACCGGCAGCAGAACCTCCGCTTCCGTCCGGGGCCGGGCTTCGCGGCTATCGGGCGGTGACACCACCCGCACCGTTCACTGTCCGGTAATTTCGTCACTGTGACGATATTAGCCCGTCTCGGGGTCGATTCGGCCCATGACGGTCCGGCGTGTTGTCGGCCCGCCGGCGCCGAGCGACTAGCGGGGGTCGAGCGCCACCACGGGGATGACCCGGTCGGTCTTCTCCTGGTATTCGGCAAACCCGGGGTACCTGCTGGCTTGCTCCGCGTAGACCCGGTCCCGTTCGCTTCCGGTCAGGGGGACGGCGACGACCTCGATGACGTCGGACCCGACCTCGATGGAAACCTCGGGATGGGCCAGCAGGTTGTGGTACCAGTCCGGATTGGTGGGGGCACCGGCCTTGGAGGCGAAGACATACCGTCGTCCGTCCTCGGCCAGGTACATCATCGGGTTCACCCGGCTCGTGCCCGTCTTGGCCCCTTTGGTGGTGAGCAGGAGCATCGGCGCTCCTTCGAAGGGGCCGCCGACCCGGCCCGCATTGTCCCGGAACTCCTTGATGATCTGGGTGTTGAAATCGTTCGTCTCGGCCATGATCTTCTCCTCCGATGCTGAGCCCGCTGCCGGACCGTGCTTCGTGCCCGCTCGGTCTCATCGGGACGCTCCGGCACGCCCGGCCATCCTAGGAGTGCGCACGACCGGGGCGTTCGAGCGGCCGGCGACCGGCGTGCGTTCGAGCGGCCGACCGGGTCCCCTCCCCCAGGGCGGGGAGACCCGGTCGGTGGGCGATGGTACGGGCCCTGACCTCCGGCGGTAATCTCTGTGCGGAGCAACGCGATGGAATTCGACCCCGACGACCTGTCCGACGAACTGACCTTCGACGATCTCTACGACGACGAGGCCTTCTTCCGCACCTGCGGCAAGTGCGGCGCCCGAACCACGCCGCGGTGGTCCGAGTCGGCCAGCCTCGAGGAGGCCCGGCGCTACGGCTGGCGGCGGGTGGCTGCCTCCGATCGACCGGGGGCGCGGAGAATGGATCTGTGCGGCCGCTGTGCCGACGAGGCGGGTTTCGGACCGCCCATGGCCCGCTGGGGCTATTGATCCGGCCGGGCGGAACCGAGGATCGAGGTGACCCCGCCGGTGCGAGACCCGCAACCGTGATCCTCCCCTGCGAACTGCCGGTCATCCAGGCGCCGATGGCGGGTGGGCCGTCGACGCCGGAGCTGACCGCGGCGGTCGCCGCCGCCGGTGGGTATGGGTTCGTGGCCGGCGGCTACCTGTCCGCCGACGGGCTCCGGCAGGCCATCTCCGCCACCCGCGCACTGACCGACGCGCCGTTCGGGGTCAATCTCTTCGTCCCCTCGACGCCCGGCCAACCCGGCGAGGTGGCCCGCTATGCCCACGAGCTCGCGCCCGACGCCGACCGGCTCGGTGTCGAGCTCGGAGATCCTCGCTGGGAGGACGACGACTACGGGGCCAAGCTCGACGTGGTCGCATCGGCCGGCATCCATCTGGCCAGCTTCACCTTCGGCTGCCCGTCGGCGGAGACGGTGGACCGGCTCCACCATGCCGGCTGCCTGGTTGCCGTGACGGTGACATCGGTGCCCGAGGCCGAGGCCGCGGCGGCCGTCGGCGCCGATGTGCTCGCCGTGCAGGGGACGGAGGCCGGCGGCCATCAGGGCGCCTTCCTCGACCTCGAGCCGGCCACGCGGCCGTTGCTGTCGCTCCTGTCGGAGATCCGAGCGGTCACCGACCTCCCGCTCATCGGGAGTGGCGGCATCATGTCCGGCGCCGATGCCGCGGCCGCCCTCGGGGCCGGCGCCGCCGCCGTGCAGATCGGCACGGCACTGCTGTGCACACCCGAGGCCGGCACGTCACCCCCGTACCGGCGCGCACTCCGTGACGGGCGCTATACCGACACCATCTTGACCCGGGCCTTCAGCGGCCGCTTCGCCCGTGGACTGGCCAACGAGTTCGCCCTCGATCACGACGGGAGGGCTCCGCGCGCCTATCCCGAGGTCCACCACCTCACCCGTCCCCTGCGCGCCGCCGCCATGCGGGCCGGCGATGCCGGCGTTCTGAACCTGTGGGCCGGCACCGGATGGCGGGCGCTGACCGGCGAGCCGGCCGGGGCCGTCGTCCGTTGGATCGGCGCCGGGGCCGTCGGCGGCTCGGGGCGCTGACCGGGACGCGGGACTCGACCCGGCCGGCCCCTACCGGGCCGCCGGCCAGGGGCGCCGGTCGCCGTCGATGAGCGTGACCAGCTCGCTCAGTGCCGCCCGCTCGCTCGAGCGCGGCTTCCGACCGGGGGCTCCGGGTGTGCCGATGTTGACCCAACCGAGCAGCTGCTCGTGCTCGGTGAGCCCGAACAAGGCCCGCACCGGCTCGGTCTCGAGCACCGCGGCACTCTTCCAGACCGCTCCGAAGCCGAGCGCCACTGCGGCCAGGACGATGGCGTACCCGGTGCACGAGGCGGAGGCGACCTGCTCCCACACCGGGACGTTCGACGAAGGATCGGGTGAGGCGATGACGGCCACCGAGCACGGGGCGGCAAACGCCTTCCCCCGCATCTTGGACACGGCCGACTCGGGGAGGTCGTCGCCGCGCAGGAGATGGAGGCCCGCCACCAGTGCCTCCCCCATCCGATCCTTGCCGGCCCCCGCCACCACGGCGAAGCGCCAGGGCTGGAGCCCGCCGTGATCGGGGACGGTGGTGGCCGTCTCGAGGATCCGGGCCAGGGACCCGTCGTCGGGTGGGGAGCCGCTACGGGCCGGTTCGAGCCGGGGCGCGGCCAACTCCTCGATCCGCAGTTCACGAGCTCCGTCGCCACGAGCTGCCGTGGTCATGTCCAGGACCCTTCCCTCTCTGCATCCGCAGTAGCGATGATCCAACGAGCGTAGAGCCCGCGGGCCGCCACCCGGGTCCGGTCCTCGCCCCGCGCTCGGCTCAGCCCACCGACTGCGGCTCCTCCGACGTCGACCCCAGTGTGGCCGTGATGGTCCTGCGGACCCGGCCGCGGTAGAGGCCGACTTCGACCGTCTGGCCCGGTTTGTAGGCCTGGATGTCTGCGCCGAGCTGATCGGCGCTGGTGATCGCCTTGCCGTCCAGCGAGACGATCACGTCCCCCTGGGCGATCCCGGCGCCGAGGGCGGGTGAGCCGCTGACCACCTGGAGGACCACCGCACCCCGGGTGGGGACGAAGTCGTAGGCGCTGCGCACCTGGCTGGTCAGGGTCTCGATCTCGACCCCGAGGTAACCCGACCCGCTATGGCTGTCGTCACCGATCGTGCCGCTGCGCAGGCCGGGAAGGAGCTGGGTGATCTTGTCCGAGGGGATGGCGAATCCGATGTCCTGGGCCTGGGCCGTGCCGTCGGCGCTGGAGGCCACCGCCGTGTTCATCCCGATGACCGAGCCCGAGCTGTCGACCAACGGCCCCCCGGAATTGCCCGGGTTGATGGCGGCGTCGGTCTGCATCATGTTGATGAGCGTCTCGGTGCCGGTACCGGAGGCATCGCTCGCCTCCACGGTGCGACCCTTGGCCGAGATGATCCCCTGGGTCACCGTGGGGGTCCCGGCGGAGAGCCCGAGGGCATTTCCGATGGCCACCACCGCGTCACCCACCTGCACGTCGTCCGAGTCGCCGTAGGACACCGTGGGCAGGTCGGACTGGCCCTCGATCTGGAGCAGGGCCACATCGTTGGCCGGATCGGAGTCGATGAGGGTGGCCGGCAGCGCCTTCAGGCTGCCGTACAGGGTCACGGTGATGGTGGTGGCGCCGGAGATGACGTGGTTGTTGGTGACCACCTCGCCGTCGGGGGTGACGATCATCCCCGTGCCCTGGTCCTCCTGCTGGCCCGACCCGCTCCCGAAGATGGCATCCGAGGCGGGTTCGGGTGACCGGGCGTCGATGGAGACGACGGCCGGAAGCACCTTGTCGATCACCGATTCGATGTTGGTCGTGCCGTTGAGGAGGGCCGGGCCCGAGGAGATCATCTTCACCGTCGTTCCGGCGTCGTGGCCGGACGCGGCCACGATCTCCCCGCCGATCACCGCGCCGAGGAGGGCGGCCACCAGCACCACCGAACCCCACAGCCAGTGCGGCGTCCGGTGCACCGCGGCCCCGCCCCTGCGGGTGGCCGGGACCCACCCGGGGATGCCGGTGCCGTCGTTGGCCGGCGCCGCCCTCGGGGCGGGTCCGGGACCGGCGCCCTCCCGTCCGGGACCGACCGCCGGCTCCTGCCACGGCGGTGGGAGGAATGGGGAACCGGACGCCGGAGGCGGGGGCGCGGTGGAGGCGCGCCCCGACTGCTGCTCTCCCGCTTCCGGGCCGTCGCCCTCCCAATGCCCCATCGTCTGCCCCCAGAACCACAGCCCCCCGCCGGTCTTCCTCGTTCGTGGTCGGACCACCGTCGGGAGCTGTGCCTCAAGGGTACCGCATGCGCCGGGCAAACCTGCATTTCAGAGGGTTCTTCGCCTCGTCCCGGACCGCACCGTCGGATCTTTTTCCCGTCCCGACCGGTGACAGCAGTAGCCTGTCGCCCGGTATGGCCCATCGAATCGAAATCGAGCTCACCAGCCAGACCGGGGAATCGACCTGGACGTGGCGCGCCGCCGGAGCCAAGCAGCCGCGAGGGACCGTTGACGCCGCGTTGGTCCCGGAGGGGTCCGGGGTCGGTGCGGTGCTCCGCGCCGAGGTCGAGACCACCCTGGACGGCACCACCGTGACCGCCCTGCTGGCCCCGAAGGGCAAGGCCGCGCCCCGGCCGGTCGAGAGGATCGAGATCCTCGGGACCCCCCAGCGGGGACCCGACGTCAATGTCGTGCTCTCCTCCAAGTCCAAACGACGCCGGGACGAGGGGTCCGACGGCCAGCGCGACGGTACCCGCCGGCCCCGTCCGGGTGGTGCCGAGCGCGGTGAGCGCGGGGGCGACGACAAGCGCGGGCGCGGGACCGAGGGCCGTCGGGAGCGCAGCCAACCCGGTTCCCCCGGCACCGACGGGAGTGCCCGCAGACGGACCGGACCGGCCCGGCCCGGCGGCCGGGACACCGGCGCCCGGGAGAACCCCCGCAAGCTGACCCCGTCGACCACCTACAGGAACGCGGCCCTGGCCACCCTCAAGCCGGAGCAGCTCCCGGTGGCCGAGCAGCTCCTCCGGGGCGGGATCCCCTCCGTGCGCCAGGCCATCGAGGAGCAGAACGCCCGGGCCCGGGCCGACGGGAGGCCCGAGGTCACCCCGGGCCCGCTGCTGGCCATGGCCGAGCAGCTCCTGCCCGTGATCACCATGGCCACGTGGAAGGACCGTGCCTCGGTGGCTCGCGCCGCGGGCAAGGACGTCCCGCTCCGTGAGCTCCGCTCGATCGTCGCCTCCTCCTCGACGGTGACCCTCGACGAGGAGGGCAACGAGATGGCCACCGCGCTGCGTGCCTCGCTCAACGAGCGGGTCACCGCCCTCCGGGAGCGCTGGCTCGAGCGGATCACGGCCGCGCTTGACGACGGACGGGTGGTCGACGCGGTGCGCGCCTCCATCCGGCCACCGGAACCGGCGGCCCGGCTCACCGCCGAGCTGGCCGTGCGCCTGGCCGATGCCGCCGGGCACGCCATGTCGGCCGAGACCCCGCCGGCCGAGTGGCTGGCGCTCCTCGAGGTGGTCGTGGAATCGCCGGTCCGCCGCACGGTCAAGCCGACCGGGCTTCCCGTGGCGGCCGACGAGGAGCTCCTGGCCGCGGCGCGCAAGGCGTCGGGGTACGTGCCCGAGCTGGCTCGACTGATGGGGATCCCCATCCCTCCGCCGCCCGGTCCCCGGCGACCGGTGCCGGCCCGCTCGGCCCCCGGCCGCCGGGCGTCCTGATCGGTGACGGCGGGCCTCCCCGTCGTCAACCGGTGATCAGTCGATCTCGCGGTGCATGGTGAGCATCCGTGCCTTGAACCCGGCCGACTCGTAGAAGTTCTTGGCGCCGCGGTCGCCGGGTAGAGCGATCCCGTCCACTCCCCGGCAGCCGTGTGCTTCCAGCCACGACACCGAGGAGTCCAGCAGGAGCCGGCCGAGCCCCACTCCCCTGGCCCCCGGCTCGACGTAGCAGGCGTCGAGGACGCCGCGGGGCCCGGAAGGGCCGAGGTCCTCGACGTGGCACACGCAAAAGCCGGCCACCACATCGTCGAGCGTGCCCACCAGCACCAGTGCCGATTCGTCGGCCAGCAGGTCGTCGAGCCGGTCACGTCCCGCGGGTCCGGCCCCATGGTCGGACGGGGGCAGCAACAGCGTGCCGCCCCGTTGTGCGGCCACGGCCCCGGACAGGTCCTCCGCCATCTCCAACAGGTGTCCGGTGTCGGCGCCGATCGCCGTGCGCACGGCTTCCATCACGGGTCCGGCAGTCGGCCTGCCCGGTCGACCGGGCTAGGACCGTTCATCGAGGAGTTGGTCCACCCGGCTGAGAATCGTCCGCCGGCCGCGCGTCGATGCCTCGTAGGCGCGCACGGACACCAACTCCATCCGGTTGAGGCCGTCGAGACGCTGGACCACCTGGGACGCCGACAGCGAGTCGAACCCGGGGATGGACAGCGTGGACACCTCGGGGACGTGCCCGTTGCCGGCCAGGGTCCCAGGGGGGACAGATGGTCCGGGCCCGGCGGTGGCCCGGGTGGCCGCAGCATCGCGGGACCGGCCCACCCCGTGTCCGTGGAACAACCCGGTCGACCGTCGGCGCAACTCGTCGGTTCCCGCTCGCACCGCGAACCGGCCGACCGCCCGGGCCGACGACACGCGCACACCCAACCGGTCGCGGCCTCTGGCCGCCAGCTTCGGCAGCTCCTCGGCCACGGCCACGACGATGCCGGCCGGGACATAGACCAACAGGTCGAGGATGCGTTCGTTCAGCGGTGTGTCGTCGGATGGTGCATCATGCGAATCGGCCATGGTCGGCTCCCGGTCACACGCAGTCGCGGCAGAGCATCTTCTTCCGGTCCGCCAGTTGGTTCGGGTGCTTGACCAGAAAACAGGACCGGCACACGAACTCGCCCGGTTGCTTGGGGAGGACCCGTTCCACGCCGTCACCGCTGCGATCCTCCGGCTCAGGGGTGTCCTCGTCGTCCTCGACCTCCTCGACGACCAGCCGCTCCTTCAAGATGGTGTCCAGGCTCGCCTCGACGTCCTCGTCGTCGGGCTCCTCCTCGTCCTCTTCCTCCGACTCTTCCCCGGCCTTGGTCGCCACCTTGGCTCCGACCTCTGGGATGTCGGCGGTCTCGTCTTCTTCGTCTTCGACCACGACGACGTCATCGACGTCGTCTTCGTCATCGGGAAGCGCCAGGCCGTCTTCGGCAATCAGGTCGTCGTCCACCAGCTCATCGAGGTCTCCCTCGATGAGCTCGTCGGGTCCTTCGACTTCGTCGAGTTCTTGTGCCATCTCGGTCCTTCAGTGGTGAGTTGGGCGGGAGCATAGACGGTCCGGCGCCCTCACCGTTCACCGGCGGCCGCACCACCTGTGCCGGATCGACGGACTGCGAGGGCCCTCTTCAAATCGTGGTCTGGCGGAGTGGGTCCGACCGTCCGGTCGGCCATCGTCCGGTCGGCCATCGTCCGGTCGGCCGCCTGCACGTCGGGCGGGACCGGCCCGAGCGGGCCCAGGCGGTAGGACCCAGGGGTCTTTGGCACCATTTCCCCGCTACCTCCGGCTCGCACCGGTTGGTTGCGGGAGAATGTTTTCTACTCGATCCCCTGGGCCTCCCTCCGCCTCTCACAGCATCCCCCCCTCAAGCCATTACCGTCCGAAACCGTCCGGAATGTCTCGAGGGGCGACTGGGACTGGGCGAACGATAGGCCATCGACACCGCTGGTCGTCAAATGCCATTCACCGCACACCACCTGGGTGTTTCGGGAACTCCCCAGGTCAGGGGATTGCAGGATTTCCCGCCGTCGACATCGAATTCCGTCGTCCTTCGGCGCGGCGTTCGGCGTGCAGCCGTTCGAGGTCCTCGGAGCCGAAATCCACGTGCGACATCGCCTCCGCCATCAGGTGGTGCCCGGCCTGCTCGGCGATCAGACGATGCATCTCCTGGGCCACCCAGCGGTAGCTCGGATGTCCCTGTGGTCCGGAGCGGAGCTCCACGAGGTGCATCGCCTCGCGGGCGTTCATCTGCATGGAATAGCGGATGCGGTAGGCCAGGGCCACGGCGTAGGCCGCCTGGACGGGGAACGACGGCGCCAGCACCTCGGAGAGCTCACGGGACCGCTCCAGAGAGGCCACGTACCGATCCTCCAACCCCGCATCGGCCACCACGTCCGGGACGTCGTAGCCCAGCCCGGCCCCGAGCGCCTGCCATTCGATGGTCAGCATGCGGTGACGCTGCAGGTCCCGGAAGGCGCCGTAGTCGGTCACCACGTCGAAGCGGTAGCCGGTGCGCTCGAAGGCCCGGCCGGGTCGGTGACGCCGGTTCTGACGGTCGCCGACGTAGGCCAGCAGGAGCGACCGCCGCTCCTCGGCGCCCAACAGGTCGACCCGGCGCCGCACCTCCTCCTCCGGACGGTTGGTCAGGGGCGCGCAGATGGCGGCGATGACCTTCGACTCCCCCTCGGGGTCGAAGTCGAGGAGCGTCACCGACGGACGGCCCGAGGGGCCGGCCGGCGGAGCGTCTCCCGGTGAGACCAGATCGGGGAAGAGGGTGCCGACCAGGTCGGCCGTCTCCTCGCGGGTCGTGTCCAGGTACGTCGACCATGCACCGCCCCGATCGGGCCGGTCCACCCGTTGCAGGAAGGACGGGATCACCTTGCGGAGCTCCTCCAGCATCAGCTCGGCGTACTGACGGGCCTCGGGAAGCGGATGGGCGCGCATGCGCAGGAGGAGCATCTCGTAGGACTGGCCCGTCCCGTAGATGCCCACGTTGGACAGCGAGGCGGCCGGGAGGAGGCCGCGAAGGGCGTCGAGCGCCTTGGCCCGGATCGCCTGGCGGTGGACGAAGTCGGAGTCACCCGGCTGCCGCGGGTGCTGGACGCCCAGCCAGGCCTTGGCCGCCTCCAACAGCTCCCCGTAGGTGTCGAACATGCGGTCCATGTCGCCCACGTACCGGGCGCCGAGCGGCGAGTCGAGCAGACCCGGGTCCCGGTAGTAGCGGTAGTGACCGGTGGTGAGGCGCTGGTTGTAGGCGATGTATCGAGTCGACTGCTCGAGGTAGGCCATCAACCGGCCCCACTCGAGAACCTTGGTCAGCAGGTTGGACGCCTGCTCGCAGGCCAGGTGGACACCGCCGAGTTGGGCCACGGAGTCGTCCCCGTACTCGAAGAAGACCTTCTCGTAGAGGTCCTCGGCCCGGGTGAGCCCGACGGTGGCGTCCACGGTGGCGTCCCCGGAGATGTCCAGCTCCCCCACGAACTCGTCGAGGAACAGGCGCCGCAGGCTCTTCGGCGAGCGCGAGTACCGGGCGAACAGGGCACCCTTGACCACCTCTGGCAGGTTGACCAGGGCGAACACCGGCCGGTCGAGGTTGGTGACGTAACGGCGCAGGATGTCTGCCTCGTCAGCGCTGAACGTCTCCACGGCATAGGGGAACATGCCCGGATCACACTACGACGGCACCGGCGGGTCAGGCGCGGACCCCAGCCCCGCCGGGTCGTCGGCGCCCACCACCCCCCGCCGGAGAAGGGCCACGGCCAGCTGGGCGGCGTCCCTGGTGCCCGGATCGGAGGCCACCTGGGCGAGCTGGCGGACCAGATCGATCACCTGGCGGACGTTGCGCACAAAGTCTCCGGGGGCGACGTCGGTCTCGTTGAGCACCGAGTCCAGCGTCGCCCCCCTGGCCCAGGCGATCACGGCGCGGGCCAGTCCCGGGTCGGGACGGCGGGTCCTCCGCAGTCCGACCCGCCGCTCGTCGGCCCGCAGCTCGCCGGCCAGGTCCCCGAGCCGGGCCAGCCGGTCGACGACCTTGGTCTGCCGTGGTTCCGGGTTGACGTCCCCGGTCCGGCGGGCCTCGAAGGTGAAGGCGGACACCACCCCGGCCAGCAGCGCCGGATCCAGCCCGTCGAGCAACCCCCGCCGGAGCGCCTCGGTGACCAAGAGATCCGACTCGTGATACACGGAGGCCAGGGCGTGGCCGGCCTCGGTCATCGTCCAGCCCTCGATGAACTCCCGTTGCTCGAGGATGGCCAGCCGCCGGTCGAGTTGGGCGGACAGGGACACCGACCCCGCCGGTGCCTGCCACTGGCCGTAGGACGCGGACAGCAGCCGGTGGGCCTCGTCCCGGGACCAGCGCCGGACCAGGTTCACAGCCAGGTTGTAGGTGGGATGGAAGGAGGAGACCAGATCGGGCGGGGGGGCGATGGCGGTGCGCGCCACCTGGGCGAAGGGCGTGGCCGGGGACCAGAGGACGAAGGCGTGGCCCACGGTGTCGATCCCCCGGCGGCCGGCGCGCCCGGTCAGCTGCTGGTACTCGCCCGAGGTGAGGGCCGAGGTGTCCGAACCGCGGAACTTGGCGAACCGCTCCACCACGACGGTCCGGGCCGGCATGTTGATGCCGAGGGCCAGCGTCTCGGTGGCGAACACCACTTTCAACAGCCCCTCCGTGAAGCACTGCTCGACGGCCTGGCGGAATGCCGGCACCAGGCCGGCGTGGTGAGGGGCCACGCCGGCCTCGAGCGCCGCCGACCACGGCCCGTACCCCAGCGTGGCCAGGTCGTCGTCGTCGAGCCGGTCGACCGCCTCCTCGGTGAGCTGGCGGATCCGACGGCGCTCATCCGGCGTGGTCAGCCGGAGGCCGTCCTGCAGGCACTGGCGGACGGCGTCGTCGCAGGCGGCCCGCGAGAAGATGAAGGTGATGGCGGGCAGCATGTCCTCTGCAGCCAGGTACTCGATCACCTGGGTCCGGCGGGGCCCCCGGAGGCGGTGCCGCGGATTCCGACGGCGGCGCTCGTCCAGTGCCGCGCCGTCGGGGTTGGCCTTTCCGGACCGGAGGAGTGGCAGCACCGTGAGCCGTTCGCTCCCCCGCTCGGCGATGGCGAAGTGGTGGTGCAGGGTCACCGGCCGGTGCGTCTCCACGACGACCTTCGTCGTCCCGCGCACCGAGGTGAGCCAGGCCCCGAAGTCGGACGCGTTGCTGACGGTGGCCGAGAGGCTCACGAAGGTCACCCCCGGCGGGGTGAGCACGAGGACCTCCTCCCACACCGACCCCCGATAGGGATCCTGGAGATAGTGGACCTCGTCGAGTATCACCACGGCCAGGCCTTCGAGCAGCGACGACCGGGCGAAGATCATGTTGCGGAGGACTTCGGTGGTCATCACCACCATGGGCGCCCGGGCCTGATGGGACACGTCCCCGGTCAGCAGCCCCACCTGGCCGTCGCCGTAGCGCAGCGAGAGCTCGGCGAACTTCTGGTTGGACAGGGCCTTGATCGGCGTGGTGTAAAAGGCCTTGCTCCCCGACCTGACCGCCCTGGCCGCGGCATACTCGGCCACCAGTGTCTTTCCCGATCCGGTCGGGGCCGACACCAGCACCGACTCCCCCCGGTCGATGGCCTGCATGGACCGGCGTTGAAAGCCGTCGAGCGGGAAGTCGAGGCTCTGCTCGAAGCGCGCCAGGAACCCCTCCCCCCCGTCTTCCCCAGCATCCCGGACGGTGTCCCGGATGCTCCGGGGGGTCATCGCCCGAGAAGCTTCCCGATGACGATCGACACCTCGTAGAAGATGTACATGGGAATGGCCAGAGCCATCATCGAGAAGGGGTCCGAGCTCGGAGTCACCACCCCGGCCACCACCACGATGACCACGATGGCCCACCGGCGCCACGAGGACAGCTTCTTCGGCGTGAGCACGCCGGCCAGCTCGAGCGACACCAGCAGCACCGGGAATTCGAAGGTGAGCCCGAACACGGTCATCAGGAGCACGATGAGGCTGAGGTACTTGGTGGGATCGAGAATCTGGGTCAGCGTGGGACCGCCGATGTTCCTGAGCCAGGCCAGGGCATGGGGGAAGGTGATGTAGGCCACCACACAGCCCAGGGCGAACAGCAGGATCGAGGCCACGATGAACGGGATGGCGTACCGCTTCTCGTTGCGGTTGAGGCCCGGGGTGATGAACCGCCAGAACTCCCACAGCAGCACCGGTGCGGCCAGGAACAGCCCGCCGTAGGCGGCGATCTTGACCCGGAGGGCGAGACCGCCCAGGGGGTCGGTGATGTAGAAGCCGCAGCGGCGGGGCGAGATCTCACAGTAGGGATGGCTGAGGAACGACAGGATCCACGGGTAGAGCAGGAAGGCCGCCGTGCCGGTGATCAAGAAGGCCACCGAGCACACCAGCACCCGGCGGCGGAGCTCGGCCAGGTGCTCGACCAGCGTCATGGAGTCCGGTTGGGGCCGGGCTTCGCTCCGTCGCTTCAGTGAGATGGCCATTGGTCTCGGTTCCGAACTGATCCGCGCGTCGCCCGCAGGACCGGGCCGGTCAATTCATCCCGGGGTCGTCGGGCACGGACCCGCCGGAGGAGCGGACCTGGTGGACGATACCGCCGGGATCGGCGATCAGGACCCCGGGGATACCCGGCGGATCCTCGGAGGCGTGCACGGTCCCCGCCGGTCTGTTGGAGCCGGCTGATGGCTGGACGGCGTCTCCGTGCACATCAGTGACTTCGGAGCCGTTGGCCGTCACGGATGCGGCCCCGTTCTCGGCGCTGTGGTTGTCGGCCAGCGTGTCGAGGAAGGTCAGGGGGGAACGGACGGCCTGACTGATGGTCTCGCTGGAGGGTAGATCGGGGAAGGTGCCCCGGACCTCGCTCTCCAGCCGCTCGCGGAATTTGCGGAAGTCGCCCCAGAGCGCCCCGATCTGCTTGGCCACTTTGGGAAGTTTGTCAGGACCGAGGACGACGAGGGCCACCACGAGGATGACCAGCACTTTCGCCGGGCTCAGAAAGGGCACGGCACCGAGTGTACCGGCGCCCGACACCGGGTTGCGTCCCCGGCCCGCCTCCGGCCCGGCCCGCTCACCAGGAGACCGGTCCCGGTGGACCGCGCACCGGTGGGGAGCGGCGATTGAGCGCCCGCCGCGGGGCCAGCAGCACCAGCACGAGGAGCACGGCCACCACCACCGCCACCACCGACAGGATCACGATCCACGCGGAATCGCTGAGCGGCCAGATGACAAAGGCCATCTTGCCCACGATGAGGCTCCCCGAGATCGGTCCGAAGTACCGGCTGTCCTCGGAATCGGTCCGGTTGTCTCCCATCACGTAGTAGTCCCCGGCCGGCACGGTGTAGGGACGGTTGAGGCTGAAGGGGTAGGGCAGCGGGCTGGGCGACGTGACGGGAGCCGGGTCGGGCAGCCACGGCTCGCTCAGCGGCTTGCCGTCGATGTACACCCTGCCGTCGACCGACGAGACGGTGTCCCCAGGGAGGCCGATGACACGTTTCACCAAGTCGGAGTAGTCGGCCCGTTCGAGCGGTGGCCGACGGAAGACCACGACGTCGCCCCGCTGCACACCTTCGAAGTGATAGCTGAGCTTGTCGACCACGATGCGGTCGCCGATCTGGAGCGTGGGCAGCATCGACCCGGACGGGATGAAGAACATCTGGGCCACGTACGTCCGCACCCCGAGGGCCAGCAGCAGCGCGACGGTCAGGACCACCAACCATTCGATGACCCACCTGCTGGACCGGGTGGCGGATTCAGACCCGGCTTCGAACTCGCCCACGTCCAGGCTGGGCACCGGGATAGGGCCCCGCAGGGCCGAGCCGATCGGCAGGGTGGTCCCGAGGGTCGTGCTGTGGAGTTCGGACCTCACCAGGAAGCGAGGCTACCCCACGGCTCCGTCCGGTCAGCGGTCAATGACCGGGGCGGCCGCCTGATCCCCTCATGACGTCTAGAGCCCCTTGATGTGGTCGAGCGGCCACACCACGGCCGCGGCGCGACCAACGATCAGCGATTTCGGGATCGGACCGAAGAACCTGCTGTCCTCGGAGTCGGTGCGGTTGTCACCCATCACGTAGTACTCCCCGGCCGGGATCTTGACCGGCCCGGGGAGATCGAACTGGGGATGGGCATCGCCCGGAAGTGCTCCGGTGAAGCTGTCGGGGCCGGGTGGGAGCCACGGCTCGTCCAGCCGCTTCCCGTCGATGTAGACGTGGCCGTCCTTCGACGAGATGGTCTCCCCCGGCAGGCCGATCACGCGCTTGACCAGGTCTGCGTACTCCTGGTCCTCGAGAGGTGGGCGGGCGAACACCACGATGTCCCCGCGGTGGATGCTGTGGAGGTCGTAGCTCAGCTTGTTCACGATGATCCGGTCCCCGACCTGGAGGGTGGGGTACATCGAGAGGGAGGGGATGGAGAACGACTGCACCACGTAGGTGCGGAGCAGCACCGTGCACAACAGCACCGCGATCAGGATGATGGCCCATTCGATCACCGTCCGGTAGCCGCGACGGCCGAGGGTCCGGTCCGGCACCTCCGGGATGGTGTCGTCCACCAGAAGGTCCGATCCGGTCGCGGACAACGATTCGCCTGGGATGTGGCTCACAGTGAAGGGACGCTATCGCACCGGGGCTCGCCGGCAGCGTCGAGAGGCAGCCACATCCGCATGCCCGGGGGGGCCGGTCACAGGCCGGCGATGAGCTTGTCCACCCGTTCGTCCTTGGACTTGAAGGGGTCCTTGAGCAGCACGGTCCGCTGGGCCTGGTCGTTGAGCTTCAGGTGCACCCAGTCGACGGTGAAGTCACGCCGCCGCTCCTTCGCCTTCTTCACGAACTCACCCCGCAGACGGGCTCTCGTGGTCTGGGGCGGGACGGACATCGCCGCGGCGATGTCGGCGTCGTCACAGATTCGGTCGAGCTGGTCGTGATGTTGCAGGCGGTAGTAGAGGCCGCGGGTCCGGTCCACATCGTGGTACTGGAGATCGAGCAGCGACACCGTCGGGTTGTGGAGTGAGAGCCCGTGCCGTTGGCGGTAGTGGTCGATGAGCCGGTACTTGGCCACCCAGTCGCACTCCCGGTGGAGGGAGAGCGGGTCGGACTCGAGGCCCTTCAGGCAGTGCTCCCACATGTCGAGGGCCCGGTCCTCCTGCGGGGACAGTCCCTGGCGGTCGCGGTACCGGATGGCCCGCTGCAGGTACTCGCCCTGGATGTCCAACGCGCTCATCTCGCGCCCGTTGGCCAGGCGCACCGGTCTCCGGCACGTGATGTCGTGGCTGATCTCGCGGATGGCCCGGATGGGGTTCTCGAGAGTGAGGTCGCGCATCACCGTCGACGGGTCCTCGAGCATCCGGAGCACGATGCTGGTCGCCCCCACCTTGAGGAAGGTGGCGTACTCGCTCATGTTCGAATCGCCCACGATGACATGGAGCCGGCGGTACTTCTCGGCGTCGGCGTGAGGCTCGTCACGGGTGTTGATGATGGGCCGGCTCCGAGTGGTGGCCGAGGACACGCCCTCCCAGATGTGCTCGGCTCTCTGGCTCAGGCAGTAGACCGCGCCCCGGGCTGTCTGGAGGACCTTCCCCGCACCGGCGTAGGCCTGCCGGCTGACGAGGAACGGGATCAGGACCTCCGTGTAGTGGGCGAAGTCGTCGCGTCGACTGGTGAGGTAGTTCTCATGGCAGCCGTACGAGTTGCCGGCCGAGTCGGTGTTGTTCTTGAACAGATAGATGTCCCCGCGGATCCCCTCCTCCCGCAACCGGGCCTCCGCCCCCTCGACCAAGGAGGAGAGGATCCACTCCCCCGCCTTGTCGTGCACCACCAGCTCGGAGATGGCGTCGCACTCGGGGGTGGCGTACTCGGGATGGCTGCCCACGTCGAGGTAGAGCCGGGCGCCGTTCTCGAGGAACACGTTGGAGGACCGTCCCCAGCTCACCACCCGCCGGAACAGATAGCGGGCCACCTCGTCCGGGCTCAGCCGTCGCTGCCCGCGCAGGGTACAGGTGACCCCGTACTCGTTCTCCAAGCCGTAGATACGCTTGTCCATCACCCCCACGGTACCGTGGGGACGGCCCGACACAGCGCACCCGGGCTCGCGGAAGCGGCGAGCTGCAGGTCCGCTCAGCCCAGCAGTGTCTCCAATTCGACGTCCATCAACCTCCGGAAAGCCCGTCGCCCGTTGCCCTGGGCCAGGACGGCGACCTCGAGGTCCGCCTCTCTGAGTGCATGGTCGGGGCCTGACAGTGAGCCCACCGCGGCCCGCAGCGCCTCGGGAAGTTCCCAGCCGGCGCTCCACTGCCCCTCGAGACGCTGGGCGATCGCCTCCGTCTCGCCACCCAGCACGGCGTAGCGGTCCTCGTCGGTGATGGTCCCCTCGTAGGCGATGTGGTACAGCTGGTGCGGCTGCAGCCCGACGCCCAGCTCCGCCACCAGGATCTCCACTTCGAGGGGCTTCATCTCGTGGGTGAACACCTGCCCCAGGTACTGGGCGTACAGATTGGCCAGCGAGCGGGCGTCGACGTCCTCGCGGCTGTAGGCGTACCCCTTGGTGTCGGCGTGCCGGATGCCCGAGACACGCAACTGGTCGTACTCGTTGTACTTGCCCACGCCGGCGAAGGCGATCCGGTCATAGATCTCGCTGATCTTGTGGAGCGACCGCGATGGGTTCTCAGCCACGATGGCGATGCCCGTGTCGTAGACGGTGGCGATGAGCGAGCGGCCCCGGGCGATGCCCTTCTGGGCGTACTCGGCCCGATCCTTCATCACCTGTTCGGGAGCCACGTAGTAGGGCATCGTCATGGCTGGCGCCCCTCCGTCCGGCGCCGCTCGATGAGGGTGGCGAAGCGCTCGGCCACTTCCTCCTCGGGCACCGTCTGGAACCCGTCGGCGGTCACCGTGGCCACCAAGGGGTAGATCCCTCTGATCAGATCGGGGCCGCCGGTGGCGGCATCCTCGTCAGCCGCCTCGTAGAGCGATTCGACGGCCAGCTCCACGGCATCGTCACGCGCCAGACCGGTGCGGTAGCCAAGCTTGATGGTCGTACGGGCATCGCGGCCACCGGACCCGGTGGCGTTGTGCTCGGTCTCCTCGTAATGGCCCCCGGTGACGTCGTAGGTGAAGATGCGGCCCGTGCCCCGGGCCAGGTCGTACCCGGCGAACAGCGGGACCACGGCCAGGCCCTGCATGGCCATGGGCAGGTGTTCCCTGACCATCTGGCTCAGCTGGTTGGCCTTTCCCTCGAGGCTCAGGACCACCCCCTCGACCTTTTCGTAGTGCTCGAGCTGGGTCTGGAACAGCCGGACCATCTCCACCGCGGGTCCGGCCGCCCCGGCGATGGCCACGGCCGAATAGCGGTCGGCGGGGAAGACCTTCTCCATGGAGCGGTGGGCGATGATGTGCCCCTCGGTGGCCCGCCGGTCCCCGGCCATGACGATGCCGTCGACGAACCGCAGCGCCACCACGGTGGTGCCGTGCCGGAACTCGCTGCCCCCGGGCCCACCGGGCGGGTTGCCGGCGGCGGGCCCTGCGATCATCGTCGAGCGCCCCGGTACCTGCAGCCGACGGATCAACCCGGCGAAATCGGGACCCGGATCCTCGGTTGTCGAAAACAGCGGCAGTGTCACCGGGGCTACTCGCCGCCCTTTTGCACGTAGTTGCGCACGAATTCCTCGGCGTTGTCCTCGAGCACCTCGTCGATCTCGTCGAGCAGATCGTCGAGCTCTGCCTTCAGCTTGTCGCCCGCGGCCGATCCGGCCGGAACCTCTTCCACGACCTCGTCGGCGCGTTCGGTCGTCGTCTTCTTCTTCTGTTCTCGTTCAGCCATCTCGTTCAGCCATCCCCTACTCTCCCTAGCTGCTCAGTTCCCTAGCTGCTCAGTCGATCCAGCAGCTCGGACGGGCTCGCGCACACATTCAACAGATCCTCCACGTGCTCGGCCGTGCCCTTCAGAGGATCCATCATAGGGACCCGCCGCAACGGGTCCGCGCCCAGGTCGAAAACGAGCGAATCCCAGTTGGCGGTGACCACCGACGACGGCCACTTCTTGAGGCACTGACCCCGGAACCAGGCCCTGGTGCTCCGCGGGGGTTCCGAGACGGCGGTGGCCACCGCAGCCTCGTCGATCAACCGCTCGGTGTCCAGCCGGGCGAACAGCGACCTCGCCGGCCGCAGATCGTGGTACTGGAGGTCGAGGGCGGCCAGCCGGTGGTCGTCCCAGTCGCAGTGGTGGCGGTCCCGATAGGCCTCGATCAGCTGGAGCTTGGCCACCCAGTCGAGTTGACGGGCCAGCGACATCGGATCGGTCTCCAGCCCGTGGAGCACCGACTCCCAGCGTTTGAGCACCTCCTCGCCGATGCCCTCGTCGCCCATGCACTCGAGACCCCGGTCGTCAGCGTACTTCCGGGCCAGGGAGAAGAGCTCCCACTGGATGCCGAGGGCGGTGGCCGTGGACCCGTCGGCCATGGGGAGCGCCGAGGTGAACGTCCGGTCCAGGGCCACCTCGTGGATGGCCCGCACCGGATCGGCCAGGGCCAGGTTCCGGCTGCCGGAGACGTCGTCCTCGATCATGGCCAGCACCAGTGAGGTCGTGCCCACCTTCAAGAACGTGGCCACTTCGGCCAGGTTGGCGTCGCCCACGATGACGTGGAGCCTCCGATACCGTTGCGGATCGGCGTGCGGCTCGTCGCGGGTGTTCACGATGGGGCGCTTGAGGGTCGTCTCGAGACCCACCTGCTCCTCGAAGAACTCGGCCCGTTGGGAGAGCTGGAAGTCGACGCGCCGCCCGTCGTGCGTGGCCGTCTCGGCTCCGACCTTTCCGGCACCGGCGAAGATCTGGCGGGTCACGAAGTGAGGGGTGATGCCGGCCACGATGCGGGTGAACGGCGCGGCACGGTCCATGAGATAATTCTCGTGGGCCCCGTAGGAGTTGCCCTTCCCGTCCGAGTTGTTCTTGTAGATGACCACCCGGGAGCCGTCATGCACGGCGAGATCGGCGGCTTCCATCGCCCGGGTCAGGATGAGTTCGCCGGCACGGTCGTAGCGCAGGCACTCGAGCGCGTCACGGCATTCGGGCGTGGAGAATTCGGGATGGGCGTGATCGACGTAGAAGCGGGCTCCGTTGGTCAGGACGGTGTTGACCAGATGGGTCTCGACCTGGGGCGGCATGGCACCCTCGCGTGCGAAGCCGCGGGCGTCGTTCCCCGGCGCCTCGTCCTCGAAGTCCCAGCCCGTCTGCTGGCGGGCGACATCGTGCGCGTAGGCGTTGATCAGCACCGACGAAGCGGCGATCGGATTGGGATCGCCGTGCATCACTTGGATGCCGTACTCGGTCTCGATTCCGCAGACCTTGGGAATGGCCATGCAGTCGACCCTATCCCGGCCGGTGGTCAGAGATACTGACCGGTACCCACCCGTTCGATGGACCGTCCACCCTTGGTCTCCTCCTGGTTGCTGATGAGCGTGCGGATGTAGACGATCCGCTCGCCCTTCTTGCCGGAGATCTTCGCCCAGTCGTCCGGGTTGGTGGTGTTGGGAAGATCCTCGTTCTCCTTGTACTCCTGTCGGATCGACTCGAGCAGGTCAGCGGTCCGGATTCCGCGCTTCTCCTCGGCGATCGCCCGCTTGATGGCCAGCTTCTTGGCCCGGCGCACGATGTTCTCGATCATGGCGCCCGAGGAGAAATCACGGTAGTAGAGAACCTCCTTGTCGCCGCCCTGATAGGTCACCTCCAGGAACCGGTTCTCCTCGTCGTTGCGGTACATCTCGGTCACCGTGGTCTCGATCATGGCCTGGGTGGCCTTGGCCGGGTCCCCCCCGCCGAGCGACTGCACCTCGTCGGCGTCCAGGGGGAGGTCCGGCGTCAGGTAGCGCGAGAAGATCTGAGCCGCGGCCACCTCGTTGGGCCGTTCGATGCGGATCTTCACGTCGAGGCGCCCGGGTCGGAGGATGGCCGGATCGATGAGGTCCTCGCGGTTGGAGGCTCCGATCACGATCACATCCTTGAGGGTCTCCACGCCGTCGATCTCCGCCAGCAGCTGGGGCACGATGGTCGACTCCATGTCCGAGCTGATGCCGGTCCCACGGGTCCGGAACAGCGAATCCATCTCGTCGAAGAAGACGATCACCGGGACGCCCTCTTCCGACTTCTCCCGGGCCCGCTGGAAGACGAGCCGGATCTGCCGTTCCGTCTCACCCACGTACTTGTTGAGGAGCTCGGGCCCTTTGATGTTGAGGAAGTAGCTCCGGGCGTTGTTGTTCCCGGTGACCTCGGCCACCTTCTTGGCCAGTGAGTTGGCCACCGCCTTGGCGATCAGCGTCTTGCCGCACCCGGGCGGGCCGTAGAGCAGGATCCCCTTCGGCGCCGGCAGCCGGTGCTCCGAGTAGAGCTCCCGGTACAGGTACGGGAGCTCCACCGCGTCGGTGATGGCCTCGATCTGGTCGTCGAGCCCACCCACGTCCGCGTAGGTGACGTCGGGCACCTCCTCGAGAACGAGCTCCTCGACCTCGGGACGGGCCAGCTTCTCGATCAGCAGGCCGGTGCGCGACTCCATCAGGACGGTGTCGCCGGCACGGAGCTTGACCCCGA
>JBEKOI010000064.1:0-17438 GCA_049521915.1 Acidimicrobiales bacterium
GCAGGTCATGGGTCATGATCCGGGTTACTTCCAGGTACCGCGCCAGCCGGGGGACCTGGCCGACATCCTCTACACCTCGGGCACGACGGGCCATCCGAAGGCGGTGGCCGTGCGCCACGACAACTCCTCGTTGGTCCCCTTCGCCGAGCCGGCGTGGAGTGGTGGGGGGTGGCTGCACGCCAGCCCGCCCTACACATTCGCCGGGCTCTCCTTCGTCTACACCCCGATGAAACTCGGCATGCGAGGCATCTACCTGCCCAGGTTCGACGCCGGACAGTGGCTCGACGCGGTGGAGGCCGAGCGTCCGGTGGCCGCGTTCCTCGTCCCGGCCATGGCCAACCTCCTCCTCGAACACCCGCGCTTCGCCTCGGCCGCGCTCGATTCGGTGCAGATCTGCACTGTCGGCAGTGCTCCCCTCGCCCCCGTCGTCCTGGAGCGACTGCAGGAGCGGATGCCCACGGCCATGGTCTCCAACAACTACGGGATGACCGAGGCCGGATCCGTCTACTGCATCATGCCGCCCGGAGAGGCGGTGAAACGGCCCGGCTCGGTCGGCAAACCACTTCCACCGGCCGAGGTCCGCTGCACCGACGCCGACGGTCGGGACGTGGCCGCAGGAGAGGTCGGCCACGTCCACCTCCGGATCCCCGGGCGTCCACGCGAGTACTTCGACGACCCGGATGCCACCTCCCGCACCTGGGTCGACGGCTGGCTGGTGACCGGTGACCTGGGCCGCATCGACGAGGACGGCTACCTCTACATCGTGGGCCGCAGCAAGGACGTCATCATCAGGGGCGGCAACAACATCCACCCCAACGATGTCGAGCACGCCATCGAATCGCATCCCGCGGTACGGGAGGTGGCGGTGGTGGGCGTGGCGCACCCCGTGCTCGGGGAGGACCTGGTGGCCTTTGTCGCCCTGCGCCCGGGCGAGCGGGCGGCAGCCGAGGACCTTCGTGCCCACACACTGGAGCTCCTGGCCGCCTACAAGGTGCCGCGCCGCTGGGAGTTCGTGGACGAGCTGCCGCGGAATGCCACCGGCAAGGTCGTGAAGGACAGATTGCGTGACCGGTTGCCCGAGGGCGAGGGGGGACCGGCCGTCAGCCCGGTCCAGGCATGAGCCCGGGGTCCGGCGACACGGGACCCGGACGGCCGGATCCCGTCCATCACCTGACCCTCCCCGGTGTCCTGTCCGAACACCGCCGAAGCCGCCCGCACTCCCTGTCCCTCGTCTGCGGCGGGGTTCGGCTCACCTATTCCGAGCTCGACGACCGCACCGACCGGCTGGCCCGGGCCTTCGTCGGTGCCGGGGTGGGCCGAGGGGACCGTGTGGTGTGGCTGGGCCAGAATTGCCATCGCCTGATCGAGGCATGGCTGGCCGCATCGAAGGTCGGGGCCGTCGTCGTCCCGGCCAACTGGCGCCAGAGCGCCGACGAGATGGTGACCCTCCTCGAGGACGCGCTCCCGGTGGTTGTGATCTGGCAGCACGAGGAGATCGGGGCCACCGTGGAGGAGGCCCGGTCGCGGTGGGGCGGTACCGCCCGTTGGCTGTCGCACGACGCGGTCGGGGACCCCGACGGCTACGAGACCTTCGTGGCCGCGGCCGGTGAGGCCGGTGAAGCCGGCGAGGCCACCGTTCCGCTCCACCGGTCGGTCTCCCCCGCCGAACCCGTGCTGCAGCTCTACACGGGCGCCTTCGGGGGAACCCCGAACGGCGCCCAACTGTCCCACCGGTCGATCCTGGCCCAGGCCGTGATGGTGGCGATGGTCCAGCGGATCACCGGGGAGACCGTGTATCTCAATTCGGGTCCCATGTTCCACATGGCCACCCTGATGACCACGTTCGCCACCTTCCAGATGGGGGGCACCAACGTGCTCACCCGACGGGTCGAGGCCGACGAGCTGTGCCGGGTCATCGAGGCCGAGCGGTGCAACTACGGCTTCGTCATGGGGCCCACGGCCGCAGAGATCATGACGGTCAACGCCGACGGCCGCTACGACCTGTCCTCGTTCCGCACCTTTGGAGGAAGCCCGGCCTGGAACCGGATGATCGACGTGGACGACAGCCCCTGGGGACTCCACCCTGCAGGGTACGGGCAGACCGAGGTGACCGGGATGCTCACGCGAGATCGTCGCACGCGGGCCGATCATCACCAACGGCTACCACGACCGGCCGCAACTCAACGCGGAGCGGTTTCGCGGCGGATGGTGGCATACCGGTGACCTCGGACGCCGTCATCCAGACGGATCGCTCACCTTCGTCGCCCCGCTGACCCGAATCGTCAAGTCGGCTGCGGAGAACATCTACCCGGCAGAGGTCGAGGGCTGCCTGGCCCAGCACCCGGCGGTCCGTGAAGCCGCCATCGTCGGGGTTCCGGACAAGCGCTGGACCCAACGGGTGCTGGCTGTGGTGGTCCTCGAGCCCGGGGCCGAGGTCACCGGCGAGGACCTGATCGAGCACTGCCGGGCCCGCATCGCCTCGTACAAGAAGCCCAGTCTGGTGGAGTTCGCCGACAAACTTCCCCGCAAGGGCTGGGCCGTCGACTACGAGGAGCTGGACCGCCGCTATGGCGGCGGCGGCTACCCGGGCACCGCGTGACGGAAGGCTCCGAGTGACCAGTCCCGCTTTCGGAACCCACTGCTTCGAAACCCGGCGCTCGGCCGCCCACTGCGTCGACGCCCACCGCGCAGCGATATCGTGACGGGCATGTCAGCAACGATCGACCGGCCCCGCATCGCCATCGTCGGGGCCGGCAATATCGCCAAGCTCAACGTGGCCGGCTACCTCGACGACGAGCGATGCGACGTGGTGGCCGTCTGCGATCCGGTCGCCGGTCGGGCGGCTGCAGCCGCCGGGGCCTGGGGCGTACCCGCCGCCTACACCGAGCTGGACGCCATGCTGGCCGATCCGGACATCGACGCGGTGGAGATCCTGACCCCCACCAACCTCCACCACGACCACGTCCTGGCAGCGGCGGCTGCGGGCAAGCACGTGTCGTGCCAGAAACCGTTGGCCAACTCGGTGACCGAGGCCCGGGCCATGGCCGCGGCGGCGGAGGCGGCGGGCACCATCCTGCGGGTCAGCGAGTGCTACCGGCACTACCCGCCGCTCGAGCTGGCCAAGCGACTGATCGCCGAGGGGGCCATCGGGCGACCGTCCAGCCTGCGGATGAGGACGGTCGTCGGGCAGACCGACGCCGCCTTCCAAGGTGGCCTGACAGCCGACGGCTATGTCTGGCGGATGACCTCCGAGAGCCCGGGCGGCCACCTGTTCGACGACGTGATCCACAAGTACGCGGTCGCCCTGTGGCTCTTCGACCAGGACATCGTCTCGGTCCAGGCGGTGGTGCGCCGGAGGGACTTCTTCTTCGAGCCGTGCGCGGCCATCTTCGAGTACGAGGACCCGGGCATCCTCGGGACCATGGACATCAGCTACGCACCGCAGATGTGGTTGCGGAGCCGCTACTACGGTGCCGACGAGTTCTTCGAGGTCCAAGGGGACGAGGGCTTCCTGTGGGTGACACGGTGCACCGGCGAGATGCTGGACCTTCCCGCTGTGGTCCTCTACGACGGTGGGCACGGCCGTGAGACCACCACCAGCTTCCCCACCGTGGAGGCCGACTGGGGGGAGGGCTTCAAGCGGGCGTCCCGCCACTTCGTGGACGCGCTGGTCGACGGGGTCCCGGCCGAGATGAGCGCGGCCGAGGCCATCAAGGCCCTCCAGTTGTGCTTCGCCGTCTACCAGGCCGGCAACTCGCACCAGCCCGTCGACCCGCGCACCATCTCCGGAGCGGTCACGCCCGAGGGCTGGCCCCAGTGACCGGTCGGTCCGGCCAGGGCGATGGGCGCCTGCGGCGAGGAGCGCCGTCATGAGGGTCACCCGTACCCTGCACGCCAGCGTGAACGTCGAAGGGGAGCTGGCCCGCAGTGTCGAGTTCTACCAGCGGCACTTCCACATGCCCGACGAGGACCGGCCCCATATCCCGGGGATCGACGGGCACTGGTTCGCCACCGGCAATGCCCAGCTCCACCTGGTGGACGCCCCGGCCGGACCGGGACCCATCCGGCCGGCAGGACCCCACGTCTGCTTCGCCGTCGCCGACCTCGACGAGGCCATCGCCGAGCTGCGACAGGCGGGTATCCCCTACGTCGAAGGCGCCCAGGGAACGACCGTGCAGATCTGGTTCACCGACCCCGCCGGAAACACCATCGAGATCCAACAGGAGACGGCCCCGGACCGGTGACCGGGAGGCACCCTATGCGGTGCTGCTCCCCGTTCGGCCGTCACGCCAATCGTCGCGGGGCGGCAGCGGATGGCGGAAGAGCCGTGCCGCATTGCCCGCCGCCATCATCCGGAGCTCCCCTTCGTCCACACCGCCCAGTGTCGCCTCCATCACCGACTGGGTGTCGGGCCAGGTCGAGTCGGCGTGGGGATAGTCGCTCTCCACCATGATGTGGTCGACCCCGATGACGTGCCGCAGGTCGACCACCGAGGGATCGTCGATGGTGCAGAACCAGAAGCTGCGCTTCAGCACCTCGCTCGGACGGAGATCGGACGGCCACGAGACGGATTCGGAACCGGAGGCCGAGTGGTCCAGGACATAGTCCACCCGGTCGGCCAGCATCGGAACCCAGCCGATGCCGCCCTCGGAGAGGGCCACCGCCAGCCCCGGGAAGCGGAGGGGGATCCCCGACCACAACCATTCGGCCGCGGCGATGAGGGCGTTGACCGGAAACAGGGTCGGAAGCAGCTCGAAGGGGGGCGAGGGGGATGGCAGCGGCGCCCAGGCGGACGAGCCCGTGTGCAGGCACACCACCGTCCCGGTCTCCTGGCAGGCGGCGAAGAACGGATCCCAGTGGCCGGTGAAGATGGACGGCAGCCCGAGCTGAGCCGGGAACTCGGGAAAGCTCACCGCCTTGAAGCCCCGCTCGGCGTTGGCGCGCACGTCGGCCGCGGCCACGGTCACGTCGGCCAGCCACGGTAGCTGCAGCGGGATGATCCGATCGGGGTACGTCCCGGCCCACACCTCGTGGTGCCACCGGTTCCAGGCCCGAAGGCAGGCCAGGCCGAGCTCGGGGTCGTCGGACCTGATGAACACCGACCCACAGAATCCGGCCACCAGGGACGGGAAGCACAGGGAGGCCCACACGCCGTTGAGGTCCATGTCGGCGATGCGCGCCCGGATGTCGAAGCACCCCGGTCGCATGTCCTCGAACCGGGCCGGGTCCATGCTCCACGCCTCCTTCGGACGCCCGATGACGGCGTTGAGCCCGATGTTCGGGTACCTGCGGTCCTCGTACAGCCAGGACTGGGTGCCGTCGGGGTCCTCGACCACGTGGGGTGCCCGTCCGGCGAGCCGGCCGGGCAGCCGTCCCTCGAAGAGATCGGGCGGCTCGATGAGATGATCGTCCACCGAGATGATGGGCACCCTGATGGCCCGGGGCTCGGGGTCGGGCAGCAGTCCCCCGTGCCGGGCCGTCGCGTTCCCGGCCACCTCGTCCGTCATCGGCTGGGGACGCTAGCATCCGCTGGGATCCGCAGCGTAGGGGGGATCCGCAGCGTAGGGGGACGGAGGACCAAACGTGCACGTGACCGCCGGCCCGGTCGTCGACCCGGCCATCTGTCCGGTCATCGACCGGGGACCGGAGACCCGCTGATGATCGACCTGGCCGTCCGCGGCGGCACGCTGGTGGACGGCACGGGCCAGCCGGCGCGCCGGGTCGACGTCGGTGTCCACGGGGGGAGGGTCGTCGCCATCGGAAGTGTCGACGATGCCGCCACCACCATCGACGCCGACGGGCTGCTGGTCGCCCCAGGGTTCGTCGATCTCCACACCCACTACGACGCCCAGCTGTCGTGGGACCCGTCGGCCAGCCCGTCGCCCCTCCACGGCGTGACCACCGTCATCGGGGGAAACTGCGGCTTCTCGTTGGCCCCGTCCGGGCCCGATCACGTCAGCTATCTGTCACAGATGATGGCCCGGGTCGAGGGGATGCCCCTGTCCGCCCTCGAGTCGCTCGACTGGTCGTGGGGGTCGTTCGGCGACTGGCTGGGTCGCTTCGACGGCGGCATCGGCGTGAACGCTGGGTTCCTCGTGGGGCATTCCTCGCTCCGCCGGGTGGTCATGGGCGACGACGCCGTCGAGCGACCGGCCTCCCCCACTGAGGTCGCCGCCATGGTCGCCCTGGCCAGGACGTGCTTCGAGGAGGGCGCCCTCGGCCTGTCCACCTCCCAGGCCCATACCCACAACGACGGGGACGGCCGGCCGGTGCCCTCGCGGGCGGCCACCCGGGGGGAGCTCGAGGCCCTGTGCTCGGCCCTGTCCCTGCACGACGGTACCGTCCTCGAGCTCATCCTTCCCGGATGCCTCAACGGGTTCACCGACGACGAGGTGGACCTCATGGCCACCCTTTCGTTGCTGGCCGACCGCCCGGTCAACTGGAACGTGCTCGGTGTGTCCTCGCTCAACCCCGACGCCTGCGAACGCCAGCTCGAGGCCTCGACGGTGGCAGCCGAGCGGGGGGCGGTCGTCGTGGCCCTGACCCTTCCCCACACGGTCAAGATCCGCCTGTCCTTCGAGCACGGTGCGGTCATCGATGGCCTGCCCGGCTGGCGCGACGTGTTCGCACTGAAGATTCCCGAGCGGATGCAGCGCCTGGCCGACCCCGAAGAGCGGAGACGCCTCGACCGGGGAGCGCACTCCAAGGAGGCCGGCATCCTGGCCGCCCTGGCCGACTGGCGGATCCTGATCGTCGAGGAGACCTTCAGCCCGGCCAATGCCGGCCTGGCCGGGCGGACGGTCGGGGACATCGCCGCCGAACGGGGGCAAGATCCCTTCGACGCGCTGGTGGACGTCGTCCTGGCCGACGAGCTGCGTACCGGGCTCCGGCCTCCGATCCCCGAGTCGGAGGCGGACTGGGGACTGCGGGCGAAGGTATGGCAGGACCCGCGCACGGTGGTGGGGGGCTCCGACGCCGGAGCCCACCTCGACATGATGTGCGGCGCCGTCTACTCCACCTCCATGCTGGGGGACGGGGTGCGCAAGCGAGGGCTTCTCAGCTGGGAGGCGGCCATCCGTGAGCTCACCGATGTTCCGGCACGCCTCTACGGCCTACGGGACCGGGGCCGGGTGGACGTCGGCTGGTACGCCGATCTGGTGGTGCTCGATCCCGAGCGGGTCGGCCACCGCCCGGAGCACACCCGCGACGACCTCCCGGGAGGCGCCGGCCGCATCTATGCCGAGGCCGAGGGGATCGAGCACGTGCTGGTCAACGGGGTCGAGATGGCGCGAGCCGGTGCGTTCACCGGGGCCACTCCCGGCACCGTCCTGCGCTCGGGCACGGACACCGACACGGTGACGGTTCCGGGTCGCCACCGCTGAGCCGGCTCAGGGGATCCCGCCGTCCACCCGGAGGATGGCGCCGGTGGTGTAGCTGGACGCCCCGGACGCGAAGTAGAGGGCGGCGCCGACGATCTCATCGGGTTGACCACCGCGCTGGAGGGCGTGACGAGCCCGGGCCGCCGATTCGAAGGCATCGATGTCCCAGTGGTCGGCCACGTCGGTGAAGAAGGGGCCGGCCATGATGCAGTTGACCCGCACGGTCGGGCCGTAGGCATGGGCGAAGCCGACGGTCAGGGCGTTGAGGCCGGCTTTGGCCGCGTCGTAGGGGAGCATGAAGGGGGCCGGTCGGATGGACCCGGTGCTGGACACGTTGATGATCGAACCTCCACCGGCCTCCATCATCCGCGGACCCACCAGGGCGGTGAGACGGAACGGGCCCTTGAGGTTGAGGCCCACCACCTTCTCCCACATGGTCTCGGTGACGTCGCCCAGGTCAGCGTAGAGGAGGGACATGCCGGCGTTGTTGACCAGCACGTCGACCCGGCCGAAGGCGTCGTAGGCCGTGTCCACCAACCGGTCGATCTCCTCCCACCGGCCCACGTTGGCCGCCACGGCCAGAGCCCGGCGGCCCAAGGCCTCGACCTCCCCGGCCACCGCCCGGCAGGCGTCGAGCTTGCGGCTGGCCACGATCACGTGGGCACCGGCCTCGGCCAAGCCGAGGACCATGGCCCGGCCCAGCCCGCGGCTGCCGCCGGTGACGAGGGCGACCTTGTCGCGCAGGTCGAAACGACCCGCGGGTGTCCGACCCGCGGAACCGTCGGAGGCAGCCGTTGCCGGGTCCGTCACGACTTCGCCCCCGGTCGGCGTCCGGGCGTCTCGGCGCTGATCACAGGTTGCCGACCTCGAGCTCGGTCAGATCGACCCCGGCCGCCGGCTCAGCGCCCGCCGCACTCCTCAATGCCCCGGGGTGATCGGCGTACTTGCGTCGGGCCTCGGCGATCCTGGTCGGGAGATGCTGGCTGGGCCACAGCCCTTCGACCGGCTGGTAGTCCTTGAGGACCGAGCGGGCCACCGAATTCCTGTGCACCTCGGTCGGCCCGTCGACCAGGCCCATGACCGGCGCGGTCATCCACAGGCCGCCGAGGGGCAATTCGTCGGAGACCCCGAGGGCACCGTGGACCTGGATGGTCCGCAGGGTGACGTCGTGGAGGATCTGCGGTGTGAGGACCTTGATGGCGGCGATGTCCCGGCGGACCGAGCGGTGCTCGTGACCCTGGTCGATGCACCAGGCCACGTACATGACCAGGAGCCGGAACTGCTTCAGCTCGATATACGAGTCGGCCACGTAGTCGCGAACGCTCTGCTTGCCGGCCAGCACACCGTCGCGGGTCCTCCGGCTGACGGCGCGTTCGCACAGCATGTCGAGCGCCTTGCCCGCCATTCCCACGGTACGCATGGCGTGATGCACCCGCCCTCCGCCCAACCGGGTCTGGGCGATCACGAAGGCCTGGCCCTCGCCCCCGAGGAGGCTCTCGGCCGGGACACGGACACCGTCGTAGTGGATGAGCGCGTGCATCCCGCTGCCGGGTGTCCGCTCGCCCATGAGCCCGATGTTGCGGACCATCTTCACCCCCGGCGTGTCCGTGGGTACCAGGAACATCGACATGCCCCGGTAGACATCGGTGTCCGGGTTGGTGATGGCCATGACGATGAGAAAGCTCGATGTGCGGGCGTTGGACGAGAAGAACTTCCACCCGTTGATCACCCATTCGTCCCCGTCCCGGGCCGCGGTGGTCTCGAACAACGCGGGGTCGGAGCCGCCTTGGGGCTCGGTCATCGAGTAGCAGGAGAAGATCTCGCCGTCGAGCAGCGGGCGCAGGTACTTCTCCTTCTGCCCGTCGGTGCCGTAGTGGGCGATGATCTCGGCATTGCCGGTATCGGGGGCCTGGGTGCCGAAGATGATCGGGGCCCACTGCGAGCGCCCGAGGATCTCGTTCATGAGGGCCAGCTTCACCTGGCCGTACCCCTGGCCTCCGAGCTCGGGGCCCAGGTGGCAGGCCCACAGGTGCCGATCCCGCACCTGCTGCTTGAGCGGGTCCACGATGGCCCGCAGTTCGCTGTCCAGGGGGTGATAGGTCTGGTCCCCCCACAGCAGGTCGAGCGGCTCGACCTCCTCGGTGACGAACCCGTCCATCCAGTCGAGCTGTTCTTGGAACGCTGGTTCGGTCGAGAAATCCCAGGGCACAGCCCCCCCTTTTTTTGGGCTCGCTGGCGCCCGCCATCGGGGCCCGCGCAGGCGTCAGATTAGCAGTGCCGCCCGATCCGGCTGCGCCCGTCGGCGGCCCGTCGGGGCCCGTCAGATGGGAGTACGACCCTCGGACAGGCGTTGTGCGAGCATCCCGGCGATCCGGTCGCGGTGCCAGGCGGCGGTCCCGAAGCTCACCGCGTCGAGCTGCGCCCGTTTGAGATACAGGTGGAGCTCGTGGTCCCAGGTGAACCCGATCCCGCCGTGGACCTGCAGGCCGGCCGAGGTCACCCGCCGCGACGAATCGGAGCACCACGCCTTGGCCATCGACGCGGCCAACCCACCCTCGGGATCGCCGGTGGCCAGGCACCACGCGGCGTAGTACGTGCTCGACCGCATGCCCTCGACATCCACCAAGGCATCGGCCAGCCTGTGCTTCACCGCTTGGAAACTGCCGATGGGCCGCCCGAATTGCCGGCGCACCTTTGCGTACTCGACACTCATCTCGAGCACCCGGGCCGATGCTCCGAGCAGCTGTGCCGCCGCGGTGGTGGCCGCCCGCTCCAGCAGGCGGGACGCGCCTCCGGCGTCACCGATCCGGTGGGCCCGTACCTCGTCCATGCGCAACCAGGCCAACGGTCTGGTGGGGTCCATGGCCGGCTCGGCCGGCGGCCGGCCCCCCTCGTCCAGAGGGACGGCGAACAGCCCGTCATCCGCCATGACCACGGCGACGTCGGCCACCGACGCGTACTGGGTCGGTTCCGGGCACCCGCTGAGCCACCACCAGCCGTCGCCGCTCCGGGCCGTGACGGCGTGACGGTCGGCCGACCAGGCGACGCAGCCCACTGCCTCACCGGTGGCCAGCCGCGCCGTCCAACCGGCTGCATCCTCACGGGTACGGGGAGCCAGGGAATCGTCCTCGGCCGCCTCGTCCAGGGCCCCCAGGCACAGGATGGACCCGACGAACGGTGCCGGTGCCGCATGGCGCCCGAGCTCCTCGCACAGCACCGCCACCTCGACCAGGCCGAGGCCCAGGCCACCTTCGCCCTCGGGTCGCTCGACAGCGAGCCACCCCTGGTCGGCCATCCTCTCCCACAGGAGGCGGTCGAAGCCGTCACCGGCGCTCGCCGGCGCCCCGGCCCCGGCCGCCGGAGCACGGGCCTCGAGGCGCCCGGTGCCCGGTCCCACGAAGCTCCGCAGCCGTTCGGGGGAGGCCAGACCGTCCAGGAGATCGGCGGCCGCGCCGCGCAATTCGACTTGGTCGGGCGAGAGGTCGAAGTCCACGGCGCCGAAGCTTAGGGTGAGCCGACGCCACGCTGCGGCACCGGCTCACGCTGACTCACCGGCGCTGACGACTGTGACAAGCTGGCTGGGGATGGACCTGCAGATCACAACCGGACAGCGCCGGCTCCAGGCCGAGTTGCACGATTGGCTGGTGGCCAACCTCCCGTGGGAGTACGGGACCGAACCACCGACCCGTTCGCTCGACCTCGACGAGGTGGTGGCCTTCGGCCGCCGATGGCAGGCCATGCTGGCCGCCGATCGGTGGGTGGGCATCACCTGGCCGACCGAGCTGGGCGGCCGCGGCCTCGGTCCCACCGAGCACTTCGTGGTCACCGAGGAGATGGCCCGGGCCCGGGCACCCGAACTGGTGGGCCGGATCGGCATCAACCTGGTCGGTCCGACCCTCTTCGCCCACGGCAGCCCCGAGCAGTGCTCGCGGTGGCTCCCTCCCATCCTCGGGGCCGACGAGCTGTGGTGCCAACTGTTCAGCGAGCCCGAGGCCGGGAGCGACCTGGCTTCGCTCACGACCCGTGCCGAGCGAGCCGACGGCGGATGGTTGGTCTCCGGGCACAAGGTCTGGACCTCGTACGCGCAATTCGCCGACTGGGGCCTGTGCCTGGCCCGGAGCGATCCCGATGCGCCCAAGCGCCAACAGGGTCTGTCCTGCCTGGCCGTGGACATGCACGCTCCCGGTGTCGAGGTCCGGCCCCTCGTCCAGATCACCGGCGACGCCGAGTTCAACGAAGTGATCCTCGACGGCGTCTTCGTGCCCGACAGCCAGCTCGTGGGCCAGTCGGGCGCCGGTTGGACCGTGGCCAACTCCACGCTCACCCATGAGCGGGGGGTCAATCCCCGTCAGCTCGGGATCCACTACCAACTGCTGGCCGGGCTCCTCGAGCTGGTCGACAACCAGCCGGGGGGGTTCGAAAACTGGGACCTGCGGCAACGGATCGCCGAGGCCTACATCGAGGTCAAGCTCTTCCAGCTCCACAACTGGCGGACCCTCACCCGCCTCGAGCGGGGCGAGCCACCGGGGCCGGAAGGCAGTGCCCTCAAGCTCTACTGGAGCGAGATGTCCAAACGCCTCCACGAGACCGTGCTGGCCGTGCTGGGGCCGGCCGCGCCTCTCTGGCAGGGTGCCAGTGACAACCCGGGGGACGGCATGTGGCAGCGGTCGTGGCTCTACTATCAAGCGTCGTCGATCTTCGCCGGCACCAACGAGGTGCAACGGACGCTGGTCGGTGAGCGGGTCCTCGGGCTTCCGAGGGACTGACCGACACGGCGACGGGACGAGCAGGAAGAGGATGCCGATGGGTTACGAATCGATCGTGTACGGGGTCAGTGAGGCAGTGGCCACGATCACCATGAACCGGCCGGAGATGGCCAACGCCCAGGACACCCTGCTGATCGACGAGCTCGACGCCGCCTTCGACGAGGCCGATGCCGATGACTCGGTCCGTGTGGTGATCCTCGCCGGGGCGGGCAAGCACTTCTCGTCGGGCCACGATCTGAAGGAACTGGTCGGCGGGACCGGGCCCGACAAGTGGCGACTCATGAGGGAGACGCCGGAAGGAAAGATGTACCACGAGAAGATCATGTACTACGACCGCTGCAAGCGGATCCACGACTTCCGCAAGCCGACCATCGCCGCCGTGCAGGGGAGTTGCGTGGCCGCCGGCCTGATGCTGGCCTGCATGTGCGACCTCATCGTGGCGGCCGAGGACGCCAGGTTCTCCAACCCTGTCCTGCGCATGACCGGGGCCGCCGTCGAGCTCCTGGTCGAACCGTGGGAGATCGGCATCCGCAAGGCCAAGGAATTCCTGTGGACCGGCGACATCATCGATGCCCAGGAAGCCTGGCGTCTCGGGCTGGTCAACCGCGTGGTGCCCAACGACGAGCTCGGGGAGCGGGCCCGGGAGCTGGCCGAGCGTATCGCCCTCGTGCCGCCGGCCACCGCCCAGTTGGTCAAGGACTCGCTCAACCAGACCGGTGATCTCATGGGCAAGTCCGCCTCGTGGAAGTACCACTTCATGGCTCACCACTGGATGCACAACACGGCCACCGCGGCCCAGGCGCTGGAGGAGCGCAAGAAGCGCACCTCCATGAAGGAGGTCTTCTCCGACCGCGATCGAGGGGATCGGCCGGCCGTTGAGCCCTGAGGGTGACGGGGACCTCCGGGAGGGTCCGCTGCGGGGCATCCGGGTCCTCGATGTCGGGACGCGCATCTCCGCCCCGTTCTGCGCCGGCCTCCTCGGCGAGCTCGGCGCCGACGTCATCAAGGTCGAGCTGCCGGGAGGCGGCGACTTCATGCGCACCATCGGTCCCTTCGCCGAGACCGAAGGGGACGACGCCGGCTACTCGCTCTTCTGGGCCGTCGAGGGCCGGGGCCGGCGCGGCGTGACCTGCGATCTGCGCACGGCCGATGGCCAGGACCTGTTCCGGCGCCTGGCGTCGCATGCCGACGTGGTGTGCGAGAACTTCCGCCCCGGGACAATGGAGGAGTGGAACCTGGGCCCCGACTCCCTCGACCCGGGACTCGTCTACGTGCGCATCAGCGTCTTCGGCCAGGACGGCCCCTACTCCCGCCGGCCCGGCCTCGACCGGCTGGGCATCGCCTACGGCGGGCTGCTCCACCTGACCGGGGAGCGGGACCGGCCCCCGGTGCGTCCCGGCGTGACCATCTCGGACTACCTGACCGGGGTCTTCGCGGCCATGGCCGCGGTGGCCGGGCTCTACGGACGTGACGCCGGAGCTCCGGGGCCGGGACGGGGACGGGGCGCGGTCATCGATGCCCCTCTGTACGGAGCCGTTCTGCGGGTGCTCGAGTGGACGCTGGCCGGGTACGACCGGCTGGGCACCGTGCGGAACAGGGAGGGCAACCGGCTCCCCCACTCCGCCCCGCTCGACAACTACCTCACCGGCGACGGCGCCTACGTCTGCATCGTCGCCGGATCGGATGCCAACTTCGCCCGGCTGTGCCGGGCCATGGATCGACCCGACCTCGCCGCCGATCCCCGCTTCGCCACCCTCGCCCTCCGTGCCCGGCACGGGGACGAGATCAACGACATCGTGGCCGAGTGGACGAAGGGGCACAGCGCCGAGGACATCGAGTCGGTCTGCATCGCCAACGACGTACCGGTGGGCACGGCCTACAGCGCGGCCGACATCTTCTCCGACCCGCACATGGCTGCCCGCGGAGATCTGATCTCCGTCGAGGACCCGGTCATCGGGCCCATCCGCCAACAGGCGCCGTTCCCCCGGTTCGTCGGTCGCCCGACGCCGACCCCCTCCGGGGCCCCCCGTCTCGGAGCCGACAACCGCGAGGTGTGGTGCGACCTGGTCGGAGTTCCGCCCGATGAGCTCCAGCGACTCCAAGCCTCAGGGGTCGTCTGAGCGGTTCTGCCGGCCGCCTCCGCGTTCTCCTAGCTGCCCGGCTCGGCGTCGCGGGGCAGGCCGAGGAGGCGCTCGGCGATGACGTTGCGCTGCACCTCGCTGGTCCCCCCGGCGACGGTGAGACACCGGGTGGCCAGGAAGCCCTGCGTCCATCTCGCCGCCCGGCCCTCCATGGTGGCCCCCTCCGGCCCCAGCATGGCCAGGCCGAGTTCCTGGACCCGCTGTTCGTGCTCCGCGCCGAGCAGCTTGCGCAGGCTGGCCTCTGAACCAGGGTCGGTCCCGGCCAGGGCCAGCAGTGTTGACCGGTGGGTCATCAATCTCAACGACTGGGCCTCGGCCAGCAGCCGGCCCAACCGTACCGACAGGCTGGGGGTCACAGAGCCGCCCTGCCGCTCCGCCAGCCGGAGCAACGACTCGACCCCGATGCCGAATGTGGACCCGGAGGACATGGACACCCGTTCGTTGGCCAGCGTCATGCGGGCGATGGCCCAGCCCCCGTCGACCTCACCGATCACACAGTCATCGGGAACGAAGACATCGTCGAGGAACACCTCGTTGAACATGGCCGCCCCGGTGAGCTCGCGGAGGGGCCGTATGTCCAGGCCGGCCGAGCTCATGTCGACGATGAAGTAGGTGATGCCGAGGTGCTTGGGCGCGGACGGATCGGTCCGGGCCAGGCAGATCCCCCACTGCGCGTCGCGGGCCATCGACGTCCACACCTTCTGCCCGTTGAGCTTCCAGCCGCCGTCGGTCCGGTCCGCCCGGGTGGACAGACTGGCCAGATCGGAACCGGCTCCCGGCTCGGAGAACAGCTGGCACCAGTGGAGCTCGCCCATCAGGGTCGCATCCACCCAACGTTCGCGCTGCAGGGGCGTGCCCCGAGCGATGATCGGTGGCAGGGCCCAGGCACCGATGCCGATGTGAGGGCGGACGACTCCCGATGACCCCAGCAGCTCCTCGATGACCACCTGCTCCACCGCGCCGGCGTCCCTGCCCCAGGGCTTCGGCCAGTGCGGCATGACCAGGCCGACATCGACCATCCGGCGGCGCCGCGCCTCCCCGTCCAGCGCGGCCAGCTCGGCCACCACCGGAGCCAGCTCCGCCCGCTTCACATCGGCCTCGGCCGGTAGGTCCGTAGCCAGGGCACGCCGTGCGCCACCGCCGGCGGCGGCCGCCACCTCCTGGCAGTAGGCGTCGGGTTCACCCATCAGCTGCCGATCGGCCATGGCCCGTTTGAGGTGAAGGTGGACGTCGTGCTCCCAGGTGAAGCCGATCCCCCCGAGCACCTGCAGGCACTCCTTGGCCCCCAGGGCGTACCCGTCGAGAGCGAGTGCGCCGGCGGTGGCTGCAGCCACCGCGGCGTCGTCGGGGTCGCCGGAGCCTACGGCCGTGGCCGCATCCCAGGCCACCGCGGTCATCTGCTCGACCCTGATGGCCATGTCGGCCAGCCGGTGCTTGACCGCCTGGAACTGCCCGATCGGCCGGCCGAACTGGACACGGACCTTGGCGTACTCGGTTGCCGTCTCGAGGCACCACCGGCCACCGCCGGCGTGCTCGGCCGACATCAACGTGATCACGACGTCGCGCACCCGCCGGGTGGTGAGCGAGGCGAACTGCCGCTCGGTCCCGACCGGGACCGCGTCCACTTCCACGGCACCGAGCCGGCGGGTGGGATCGAGGCTGGCCAGCGGGGTGACCTCGACCCGGCCGGCCGATCCGGTCACATCCAGGAGACACCAGATCTCGGTCCCGTCTTGGCCGCGGGCCGGGGCCAGCACCGTGGTCGCCGTCGACGCCCCGAGCAACGGGCGCAGCCCCCCCGACACGACGATCCCGCCGTTCGCCCCCCGGCTCACGATGTCAAGGCAGGCGTCCCCGAAGGAGAGGGCGGCCGGGCCGCTCCCGTCGATGAGCCCGGGCAGCAACAACCCCGCCTGGGTCGGTGTCGACACCTCGGACAGCACCGCGGAGGTGGCCACGGTGGGCAGGAGCGGTCCCGGAACCAGCGACCTACCCGTTTCCTCGAGCAGCACGGCCAGCTCGAAGAGGCCGAATCCCTCGCCTCCGAACTCCTCGGGAAGATGGATCCCCAGCCAACCCTGGGCCGCCATCTCCTTCCACACCGGCTGGAGCTCCTCGACGTCCGCGTCCAGGAGGGCCCTCGGCACGCTCGGCGGGCAGTGCGAGTCGAGCCACCGCCTGACGGTCGTTCGTTGCTCCTGGTGCTCGTCGGAGATTGCGATCGGCATGTGGCTCCCTCTTCCTTATCTGTCTCTGTCCGAGCTCGATCCGTCTCCCGGCGGGGGTGTGTCCACGAACACCACCGAGATGGCCTTGGACGGGCAACCCTCGACCGCCACCCGGATGCGGTCATCGGGGTCACCGGTTGGGTCGACGACGACAGACTGCCCGTCGTCGTCCAGGTCGAAGGTGCCAGGGGCCCAGAAGACACAGTTCCCCGAGCCCACACACCGGTCACGGTCGATCTCGATCCTGAGCATGGCCCGCCTAGCGCTTCCCGTCGGCATGGGCCTCGCGGAGCTGGCGCTTGCGCACCTTCCCGTTCTGGTCACGAGGCAGCTCGTCGACCACCTCCCACTCGCGGGGGACCTTGTACCGGGCCAGCCGTGTGGCCACGAAGTCGGACAGGTCCTTGCTGTCCACATCCGTGCGCACTTGCACCATCGCCTTCAATCGTTCACCGTCACGGTCGTCGGGGACGCCGAACACGGCGCAGTCCACGACCGCCGGATGATCGAAGAGCACCTCTTCTATCTCGCGCGGGGCGATGTTGACGCCGCCCCAGAGGACCATGTCCGACACTCGGTCGGTGATGGTGAGGTAGCCGTCCTCGTCCAGGTACCCGATGTCGCCCACGGTGAAGGCGTCGTCATGCCATGCCCGGCTGGTCGCTTCCTCGTCATTGCGGTAGCGGAATCGTTGGGGACCGGGCGGGCGGATGTAGATGATGCCCGATTCACCGGTGGCCACGGCCTGTCCGTCGTCATCGAGGATCCGGATCTCGACGCCGGGCCACGGCCGTCCCACGCTTCCGGGTCGGGACCGCCACTCGTCAGGAGAGATCTTGGTGGCACCGCCCTCGCTGGCGCCGTACAGCTCGTGGATCTCGGCGTCGGGAAATGCGTCCATCATCTTGAACTTGACCGCGACCG
>JBEKOI010000065.1:0-15529 GCA_049521915.1 Acidimicrobiales bacterium
ACGGGCGGCCCCCGTCCCTCGGGGAGCTGGTCGACTTCTCGGCTGCGACCCTGGCCCCCTACAAACGACCGAGACTGCTGCATGTGGTGGACGAGCTGCCTCGAAATGCCATGGGCAAGGTCGTCAGGAACCAGCTCGGCCCGGCATGAGCCTGTAGGTTCGTGTGGATGGGACGGGAGTTCGATTGAAGGGCGGAGGCTCGGCTCAGGGGACCACGTCCGCCAAACCTGCCCGGGCGCGCCGGCGCGGTCCGAACGCCCGCTTCGAGAAGTCGCTGTCCGCCGAGGGGTTCGAGACGGTGGCCGGGCTCGACGAGGTCGGACGGGGCGCCTGGGCCGGTCCGGTCTCGGTCGGGGTGGTCGTCGTCCCGATGGGCGTCACCGCGCCCAAGGGGATCCGCGACTCGAAGCTGCTCACCGAGGAGCGACGGGAGGAGCTCTTTCCGAAGATCACCCGTTGGTGTACGGCCTGGTCGGTGGGGCACGCGTCGCCCGTGGAGTGCGACCGATTGGGGATGACGGCGGCGCTGCGCCTGGCTGCCCGAAGGGCGCTCGACGAACTTGAGCCCGCGCCACAGATCGTGGCCATGGACGGACCGTTCGACTACCTCAGCGACCCTTACGATGCCGCCCGGGACGAGCTGTCGACGACCGCGCTGCCCCAGGTGCGGACGGTGGTCAAAGGGGATCTCACTTGCGTGTCCATCGCCGCCGCCTCCATCGTGGCCAAGGTCACCAGGGACCGGCTGATGCGCTCGATGTCGGCAAGCTTCCCGGGCTTCGACTTCGACCGCAACAAGGGGTACCCGTCTCCGGTGCACCGCACCGCGCTGGCCGGATTCGGCCTGACCTCGCTGCATCGGCGGTCGTGGTCGTACGTGGACGACCTGGCCTTCCGCTAGTTCACTTCGGTGAGGGGTCCTTGGGCAGGCCGAGCACCCGTTCGCCGATGATGTTGCGCAGCACCTCGTCGGTGCCCCCGGCCACCCGCATCCCCGGAACGCCCAACAGGAACTCGGACCAGGCGTAGGTGCCCCACGCCCCGGTGTCGGCCACCAGGGCAGGACCCAGCACGGACGAGACCAGCTCGTAGGTGCGCACCATGTTGGCGGTCAACGACAGCTTGGACAGGGACATCTCCGGTCCCGGTAGTTGACCGACGGCGATCCTGGCCATGGCCCGCAGATTGGTGTAGCGGGCCAGGCGTTCGTTGATGATGATGGCGGCCAGCTGCTGGCGGACGAGGGGATCGTCGGAGCGCCCCGTGGCCCTGGCCATCTCGATCAATCGGGTGCTGCCCGGTAGCCCGACACCGCCACCCCCGCCCCCGATGGCGGCGCGCTCGTTCATCAGCGTGGTCAGGGCGACCGTCCACCCACCGTTGACCTCGCCCAGCCGGTGGGTGTCGGGTATCCGCACATCGGTGAAGAAAACCTCGTTGAACGATGCCCCCCCGGTCATCTGGCGCAGGGGCCGGACCTCGACGCCGGGTGCGTGCATGTCCACCACGAAGCCGGTCAGCCCGCGGTGCTTCGGTGCGTCGGGATCGGTGCGGCAGATGATCTCACCGATGTCCGAGAGCTGGGCGCCCGAGGTCCACACCTTCTGGCCGTTGACGATCCACTCGTCGCCGTCCCGGACCGCCCTCGTCTGCAGGGAAGCCAGGTCCGAGCCGGACGACGGCTCGCTGAAGAGCTGGCAGCCGACGATGTCGCCGCGGTGCATGGAGCGCAGATACGCCTCTTTCACCTCATCGGTGGCGTGGGCGAGGATGGTGGGTGCCACCATCCCGAGGCCGATCCCGTAGACGGCCATGGACGGCGTCTTGTAGTCGGCGGCCAGCGAGGCATAGATCCGCTGGTACTCGCGGCCGAGGCCGCGGCCGCCATAGGCCGGCGGGCCGGTGATCCACCCGAACCCGGCGTCGAACACGACCTGGGCCCAGGCCCGCGCCTCGGCCAGGTCGGCGGCTTCCTGTTCGGGTGTCCGTTCTGGAAACAAGCCGACGCTGTCCGATCCCTGGCCCCAGACGAAGGTCTCCTGGGGGCGTTTGGGTGCGTGACCGTCGAGGAAGGATCGGGCGTCGAGCTCGAACTGCTCTGTGCTGATCTGGTCCGTGCCCATTACGCCGGTCATGTCCTGGTTCCCCTCCCGGTTCGGGGCCCGAACCCAACGGGCCGCCGGCAGCGTAACCCAGGGCACATTTCCCCTGCCGCACGCTCGTCCTGCGCCCCCTGCCACGGCCGCTGTCTCCGCCGCCTCCGAAGGGCTCCCGGGGGCGTCACCCGTCGGCGGCGATGACGGCGCGGACAGCTCCGTCGATGTCGGGGTGGGCGAATTCGAACCCCCGGTTGGACAGGATGGTCGGGAGCACGCGCTGGCCGCCGAGGACGAGCTCGTCGGCCATCTCGGCCCCGAGGAGCAGCCGGAGGGCACCCGCGGGCACGGCCAGAGCGCTCGGTCGGTGCAGGGCGGCTCCGAGGGTACGGGCCAGGTCGGCGTCCGTCACCGGGGAGGGCGCGGTGGCGTTGACCGGGCCGGCCACGCCGTTGTCCCCGAGGCAGTGGACGATGGCGTTGACCTCGTCGGTGATCGTGATCCAGCTGCGGTACTGCGCGCCGGTGCCGGTGCGGCCCCCGAGGCCCGCCCGGAAGATCGGAAGGAGCCGTCGGAGCGCCCCTCCCTGGCGGCTGAGGACGATCCCGCTGCGCAGGAGCACGGTGCGGATACCGGCGTCGGCCACCGACCGGGCTTCTGCCTCCCATGCCCTGCACACCGAGGCCAGGAATCCGGTGCCACTCGTTGACGTCTCGGTCAGCTCCTCGTCCCCACGGTCGCCGTAGAAGCCGACAGCCGATGCACTGACCAGTACGGCCGGCGGGGTCGACAGCCGGAGCAGGGTCCCCGCCAGCAGCGAGGTGGCCGAGACGCGGCTGCCACGGACGAGCTTCTTGCGCGCCATGGACCATCGTCGGTCCCCGATACCCGCTCCGGCCAGGTTGACCACACCGTCGAACGGCCCGGCCCGCTCGAGGCCCTCCATGTCGATCGTCCCCGCCGCCGGATCCCAGGCCACGCCGCGGGACCGTCCGGCCGCCGGCCTTCCGGGCGGGGCTCCCCGCACCAACCGGGTGACGGTGTGATCTGCGAGGGTGAGGCGCTCGACGAGCGCGGTGCCGATCAGGCCGGAGGAGCCGGCGATGAGGACGTTCATGTCGTCGCCGTCGTGCTCTGCTCGGGGGCGGTCTGTCTGGTCGTGCTCTGCGCCGGGGCGGTCTGTGCCGGGGCGTCGGCCAGGGCCAGCGTCCGGCGGACCATGGCCGCGAACGCGTCCGGGTGGGTCAGGTGGGCGCCGTGGCCTGCGCCGGGGAACTCGACGAGTTCCGCATCGGGCGTGTGCTCGACCAGCCACACCACCGCCTCCCGATGCCGGGAGGCCGACGTCGCACCCCTGGCGTACAACGTTGGGATGGTCATGTCCGTGACGTCGAAAGGAGCCTCGGCGATGCGAATGGCATCGAGCTCGGCCAAGAGGGCGGGCCCGTCGGCCCGACGTTCGGCCTTGCCCTTCTCGGGGAGCCGATCCCAGGCCGCGTCACCCATCATCCGCCGGAAGAAGCGCTCAGCACCCCGGGCGTCGCGCTCGACCGGATCGCCGGTTCCTTGCTCCTGACCACCCGCGGGCCTCGTCGGCCACAGATCCAACCACGGCATGGGCGGTTCGTAGGCGCCGACGCTGCGGATGGACCCATCGTTCCCATGCCGGAGTGCCGCGCCGAGCGCCACGTCACCGCCGTAGCTGTGGCCGACGACCACCGCGGGCCGTCCGCCGATGACCTCCAAGAGGTCGTCGACGTGCCCGGCGAGTGTGGTGTTGAGCGGGAAGGCCCGTCGCGAACCGTGGTAGCCCCGGCGGTCGTAGACGACGGTGTGCAGGTCGTCGAGCCGACGGAGGACCCGGGCGAAACTGGACGATCGATCGAGGGACCCGTGGACGAGCACGACGATCGGGACCGCGTGGGAAGAACCTTCCGGGAGGTACTCGGTGACGGCGAGCTGGCTCGGCGAGGGCATTTCCCACTCAGATTGTCAGTTGCCCCCGGCTGGCGCCATATGGCGCCCTGACGTGGGTGAACGTGATCGACGGTCCCGGCGATCGCTCGGTCCCGGGCCCCGAAAAGCCCAGAAATCGGGGTGTTTTGCCCGAGAATGCACGCGTTGCCCTGCCAGATCGTGCATTGTTGTGGCTTCCAAAGACGAAGGAGAGACAGTGCCCCTTACCAAAACCGATCTCATCGCGGCCGTTGCCGGCCACACCGGTTCGAGTGTCAAAGAGGTGTCCGCCGTGCTGGCCGGCCTCGAAGATGTGGTTGTCGCCAACGTGGCCAAAGGCGAGAAGGTGGTCATCACCGGCTTTCTGACCTTTGATCGTGCACAGCGTGCCGCGCGCAAGGGCCGCAACCCCCAGACGGGTGAGACCATCAACATCAAGGCATCGAAGAGCCCCAAGGTCTCGGCCGGAGCGTCGTTCAAGAAGGTCGTGAACGGCCAGGCGCCGGCCCCGAAGATCACCAAGGCCAAGTAGTTCTCGTCGGAGCCGTGGTCCGCGATCCGCGGGCCGCGGCTCCGACCGTTCAGATCGATCGCCCCCCGTCAGAGCTGGCCGATCGCCTTGTGGGTCTGGGGGATCACACGGACCCGCGGGTACCGGCGCAACGCACGCTCCTGCAGGGCCAGCACCTGGTCCGGACTCGGGCCCTCTGTCACCTTCCCGAACGGGGTCACCGGTTGCAGGAAGACCTCGGGCCGGTGGTCGGCCCCGTCGGCATCCGACCGTCCATCGCCGTATCGGACGTGGCCGGCAGCCTCCGCCACCATGGCCATGGCCCCGTCGAATTGGTCCGGGTCGGTCGAGGCCCCGACAACGATCTTCACCCAGGTCGTGACCCCGCCCTCGATCGCCGTGTCGAGGAACCTCCGCTGGACGCCGGGTGCCACCTGCTCGCCGTCGACACTCGGGAGCTTCACGTCCATGCTCACGTAGGCGATCCACGGCAGCACGCGCTTCAATGCCGGGACCAATGTCCCGTTGGTCTCGAGCATCACAGCCCGTCCGGCCTCGGCCAGTCGCCTGGCCAGCTCGGTCACCCGAAGGGTCTGCATCAGCGGCTCACCGCCGGTGATGCTGACGGAGTGGTGCGGGAGGAGCTCGCAGAGTCGGTTCACCGAGCCGACCAGGGACGGGATGAGGACCGGGCTCTCGACGATCTGCCAGTCGCGTCGCCCCGGGGTGCGTTCGATCCGGCACTGCCCCGGGCGGAGGTCGAGCGCCTCGGGTTGGTCGCAGTAGGCGCACCGGATGTTGCAGCCGGTCAGTCGCACGAACACCTGGCGCTGGCCCACCAACGCCGCCTCCCCCTGGATGGCGGAGAAGACCTCGGTGGCCAAGATGTCGCCCGGTGGCCGCGAGCCGGTCACGTCAGCGCGGGGTCGTCGACGCCCGCATCGGCGAAGCCACGGGCTCTGAGGATGCAGGCGTCGCAGGTTCCACATGGCGTGTCGCCGCCTCGGTAGCAGGACCATGTCAGGGCCAGGGGCGCGTCGAGCCGCATGCCGAGACGGATGATCTCGGATTTGGTGCGCTCGATCAACGGTGTGCGAATGGCGATCGGGTCCCCCTCGACCCCTCGTTTCTGACCGGTGGCGGCTACGCCCCGAAACGCCTCGATGAACTCGGGCCGGCAGTCGGGATAGCCGGAGTAGTCGATGGCGTTGACCCCGATCCACACCGCGTCAAGTCCGCGGGCTTCGGCGACACCCAGCGCCACGGCCAGGAAGATGCTGTTGCGGGCGGGGACGTAGGTGACCGGAATTCCCCCTCCGGCTCCCGCGGCCGGGACATCGATGGAAGGGTCGGTGAGCGCCGACCCGCCCCACGCGGAGGTGTCGAGCGTGACAACCAGGTGTTCGGAACGGAAGTGGCCGGCCACCCCGGCGGACCGGTCCAGCTCGGTGCGATGCCGTTGGCCGTAGTCGAAGGTGAGCGCCAGTGGCGGCGATCCCGACTCCTCGAGGGCCAGGGCCATGCACACCGTGGAGTCGAGGCCACCGGACAGGACGACCAGGTGACCGGCCATGGTCAGGAGCCGCCTCCGCTGCGCAGCTCCACCGACGACGTGTCGGTCTCCCACAGCCGCAGGGCGGACAGGGCCACCCCGGCATCGGTGAGGAGCTCCCAGGCCCGGTGGGCCAACAGCTCCGCCGTGGGGTTGTCGAGGACCTGGTTCAGATCCCGGTGGTCCCACCGGGCGATGACCTCACGGCCGACGATCTCGTGCAACACGTCGAAGTCCATGACCACCCCGTTGTCGTCAAGTGGTCCTCGCACGGTGACGTCGAGACGATAGGAGTGGCCGTGCAGGTTCCGGCACTTCCCGGGGTGCCAGGCCAGCTTGTGCGCGGCTTCGAACTTGAAGGTGCATGTCACGCTGGTCAGCAGTTCGGCCACGTGGACGACGCTAACCCAAGTGGCACGGGGCTCGGTCTGCGACGCCTTGGTTGTGGGCGGCCCGGTAGGCTCAGCGCTGATGGAGGCCACGGGACAAGGAGAGGGACCGGGAGATCATCCCGACGGTGGCTACCCGGCGTCGGGTACGGCGGCGCAGACCGACGGGAGGGCTCCGGCGACGGTGGCCGTGGCCGGCAGCGGGGCCTTCGGCCCCAATGCATGGCTGGTCGAGGACATGTACGACCGGTACCGGGCCGACCCCACCTCGGTTTCCGAGTCGTGGCGCGAGTTCTTCGCCGACTACCGGCCTGTCACCGCCTCACCTCCAGGCACCGCCTCACCTCCTGGCACCGCGGTCCCAGCCCCGGCCCCGGCTCCGTCCGTCCAGCCAGGACCGACTGCAGGAGCGCCGGGGACCGGTGCGGAAGCCACCTCCGTTCCATCGGCCACCTCCGCTCCATCGGCCACCTCCCGCCCGGCCACCTCCCGCCCGGCGCCGCCGGTGACGGAGACGGCGACGCCGTTGCGGGGCGCGGCCGGTCGCATCGTGGCCAACATGGAGGCATCCCTCGGGGTGCCCACCGCCACCAGCGTGCGGGCCGTTCCGGCCAAGCTGCTCGAGGTCAACCGCACCATCGTCAACAACCAGCTCTTCCGGACCACGGGTGGCAAGGTCAGCTTCACCCACCTCATCGGCTACGCGGTGGTCAAGGGACTGGTCGCGGTTCCGGCCATGAACGCCGCCTTCGTCGAGGACGTCGACGGGAAGGGGACCCCCGGGGTGATCCGGCACCGGCATGTCGGGCTCGGGCTGGCCGTCGACGTCGAAAAGTCCGGCGGGAGCCGCACGCTGTTGGTGCCGTGCATCGCTGACGCCGACATGCGGGACTTCCGGGGCTTCGTGAGCGCCTACGAGGAGCTGGTGCGCAAGATCCACACCAACAAGATCGCCCCCGACGACTTCGCCGGGACGACGGTGACGCTGACCAACCCGGGAACGCTCGGAACCATCCAGTCGGTTCCCCGGCTCATGCCCGGGCAGGGACTCATCGTCGGGGTGGGGGCCCTCGGGTTCCCTCCGGGGTTTGAGGCCGCCGACCCCCGTACCCTCGCCGACCTGGGTATCGGCAAGACCGTGACCCTGACCTCCACGTACGACCACAGGATCATCCAGGGGGCGGAGTCCGGCCTCTTCCTGGCCTACGTGTCCGAGTGCCTGATGGGCGGGCACGGCTTCTACGACGAGGTCTTCGAATCCCTCGAGACCCCCTACGAACCGGTCCGGTGGCAGAAGGACATCAACGCGTCGGACGACGAAGGGGACGGCACCCATCTCCGCCTGATCAAACAGGTGCACGTGCAGACCCTCATCAACATGTACCGGGTCCGTGGCCACCTCATCGCCCACCTCGATCCGCTGGATGCCGAACCTCCCCAGCTCCATCCCGAGCTCGACCCGCTGCACTACGGGCTCACCATCTGGGACCTGCCCCGTCACTTCGTCTCCGACGGACTGGCCGGCAAGGATGTGGCCACCCTGGACGAGATACTGCACACGCTCCGCGATGCGTACTGCCGCACCCTCGGCGTCGAGTACATGCACATCCAGGACCCGGAGCAGAAGCAATGGATTCAACAGCACGTCGAGGGAGTCTCCACCGCGCTGCCACCCGAAGAGCAGCGCCACATTCTCGGGCGGCTCAATGCCGCCGAGGTATTCGAACGGTTCCTGCACTCGCGCTACGTGGGCCAGAAGCGGTTCGGCTTGGAGGGGGCCGAGTCGACCATCGTCCTCCTCGACACCATCCTCGACAGGGCGGTGGAGGAGCACCTCCACGAGGTGGTGATGGGGATGTCCCACCGCGGACGCCTCAACGTCCTGGCCAACATCGTGGGCAAGTCCTACGGCGAGATCTTCGAGGAATTCGAAGGAAACCTCGATCCCGAATCGGTGCAGGGCTCGGGCGACGTGAAGTACCACAAGGGAGCGGTGGGGACCTTCGTGGCCCCCGGTGGCGGCTCCATCCCCGTGACCATGGCCTCGAACCCCTCGCATCTCGAAGCAGTCGACCCGGTGGTGGTGGGCATGGCCCGGGCCAAGCAGGACGCGCTCGGCGGTGAGCAGGGATCCGGACCTCACTTCGAGGACGGGCCCGGGAGCCCGTTCCCGGTGCTGTCGATCCTGCTCCACGGTGACGCCGCCTTCGCCGGCCAGGGCGTGGTGGCCGAGACGCTCAACCTCTCCGGTCTGGCCGGCTACCGGACCGGCGGTACCGTCCACATCGTCATCAACAACCAGTTGGGCTTCACCACCGCGCCCGAGGCCGCCCGCACCTCGGTGTACCCGACGGACGTGGCCAAGATGGTGCAGGCTCCGATCTTCCATGTGAACGGTGATGATCCCGAGGCCTGTGTCCGTGCCGCCCGGTTGGCCTTCGGATTCCGCCAGGCGTTCCACAAGGACGTCGTGATCGACTTGGTCTGCTATCGGCGCCACGGGCACAACGAGGGCGATGACCCGAGCTACACCCAGCCGCTCATGTACGCACTCATCGAGGCCAAGCGCTCGGTGCGCAAGCTGTACACCGAGTCACTTGTACGACGGGGGGACATCTCGCTGGAGGAGGCGGAGCAGGCCCTCGAGGACTTCTCCGCCCGCCTGCAGGCCGCCCTGGACGAGACCAGGGCCGAGGCGGAGGCCGAAGCGGTCGTGGGCAGCACGCCCGTGCTCCCCCAGTACGTGGTGCCCGACCTCTGGATCCCACCGGTCGAGACCGGCGTGTCCGCCTCCGTGCTGGCGCGCCTGGCCGAGGTGGTGCGCACGGTTCCAGACGGCTTCGCCATCCACCCCAAACTGGCTCGTCAGTTCGAGCAGCGGGACAAGGTCGTGGCCGACGGGGAGATCGATTGGGCCCTCGGCGAGGCCCTGGCCATCGGCTCGCTGCTGTTGGAGGGGACCAACGTCCGGCTGACCGGCCAGGACACCCGGCGGGGCACGTTCTCCCAGCGCCACGCGGTGCTGGTGGACTACGCCACGGGCGCCGAGTACGTGCCGCTGGCCGGCCTGGAGGGCGGGCGGTTCACGATCCGTGATTCGCTCCTGTCCGAGTACGCCTGCGTGGGTTTCGAGTACGGGTACTCGGTCGAGGCCCTGGACGATCTCGTGGTCTGGGAGGCCCAGTTCGGTGACTTCTGGAACGGCGCCCAGATCATCGTGGACAACTTCTTGGTGGCGGCCGAGGACAAGTGGGCCCAGCGTTCGGGGTTGGTGCTCCTGTTGCCCCATGGCTACGAGGGCCAGGGCCCGGAGCATTCGTCAGCCCGGATCGAGCGCTTCTTGACCTTGAGCGCACGTGGCAACATGCGGGTGACCGAGCCGACCACGGCGGCCCAGTACTTCCATCTGCTGCGGTCCCAGGTCAGGGGGGCGGACCGCAGGCCCCTGATCGTGTTCACGCCCAAGTCCCTGCTCCGGGCCCGTCAGGCCCGGTCGCCGATCGGAGCGTTCACCGCCGGTTCGTTCTCCGAGGTGCTCGACGATCCGGGCACGGCCGACGTGTCCTTCGACGTGGACGGTGTGAACCGGGTGGTCCTGTGCGCGGGCAAGGTGGCCTACGACGCGCTGGCCCGGCGGGACGAGCTCGGTGAGGCGGGCCGGCACGTGGCGGTGGTGCGGGTCGAGCAGCTGTACCCGTGGCCGAAGTCGACCATCAAGGCCGTCCTCGACCGGTACGGCAACGCCCGTGAGGTGGTCTGGCTGCAGGAGGAGCCCGAGAACATGGGGGCGTGGAACTTCGTGCACGGCCGGCTCCACAGGATCCTGCGGGACACCCACACCCTGGTCCACGTGAGCAGGGCGGAGTCGGCCAGCCCGGCTACCGGCAGTGCCGCGTTGCACCGGTTGGAACAGGACGACGTGTTGAGCCGAGCCATCGGCTGACCCGGGGGCTGTCCGGGCTCCGGGGGCTCAGACCAGGAAGTCGTGGGCGAGGGCGATCCACATCTCGGTGGAGAGATGCAGGGACTCGACGTCGACCCGTTCGTCGATCCCGTGGAACATCGCTCCGTACTGCTCGAATCCGATGGCCTGGCTGTGCAGGCCGAATCCGTAGGCCACGGAACCGAGCTCCCGATGGAAGTGGGCGTCGGTGGCTCCCACCGTCAAGTAGGGCACGGTGCGGGCCCCCGGGTAGAACAGCCGGCTGACCCTTTCCAGCGCGTCCCACAGCGGGGTGTCCATCGGTGAGGTGGTCGAAGGCTGTTCGGCCAGGAAGCGGATGTCCACGTCGTCGGCCAGGTCACCGACCGCCTCCTCCACCATGGCCCGTACGTCGGCGCTGTCCCACCCGGGGAGGGATCGGATGTCCACCTCGATCTCGACCCGGTCGGGGATCACGTTGATCTTCGACCCGGTGCGGAGGATGGTCGGCGCCATGGTGGTGTGGGTGCATGCGTGGGCCTGGCGGGCCAGGCCCACCAGGGGAAGCTCAGCGCAGAAGTCGTCGATCCGGTCGGGATCGAGCAGTGGCTCGGCCAGGTCCGCCGGGAAGCCGATCCCCTCGATGAACCGGACCCACGCCTCGTGGAGTTGGGCCTCGGCACGGTACTCGTCGATACGCCGGACGACCTCAGCTGCCTTGACCAGGGCGTTGTCGGTCCGGAGGGGTTGGCTTCCGTGGCCGGGAGTCCCCCTCACGGTCAGAAGGCACCAGTAGACGCCCTTCTCACCGACGATCACCGGGAGCCGGGTGGTGCCGTCCGCTCCGCCCATGGGGAACCCACCCGACTCGGTGATCACGTAGTCGGCACCGACCGCGTCGGCGGCATGGCGGCACAGCCACCCGGCACCGTGGGTTCCGAGGGCCTCTTCGTCGGCGACGGCGACATAGGTGAGATCCCCGGCCGGGCGGAAGCCGCTGGTGGCCAGGTGGCGCAGACCGGTGGCCATGGTGGCCGTGAGATTGAGCATGTCGATGGCTCCCCGTCCCCACACCTCGCCGTCGATCAGTTCGCCGCCGAAGGGGTCATGGCTCCAGTCATCCGCGTTGGCCGGCACCACGTCGGTGTGACCCAAGAGGGTCAGCGACGGTGCCGTGGGGTCGGAACCGTGGATCTTCGCCACCAGCGAGGTCCGGCCCGGCTCGGGCTCAAAGGTCTCCAGGTCCACCCCCGAGCCCTCGAGGTAGTCGGTCAGGAGGTCGGCGCTGCGCGCCTCGTGGCCGGAGGCCACTGATCCGTCGTTGACGCACCGGTTGCGGATGAGATGCTGCAAGAGTTCGGTCGCCTCGGCGGTCCGACTGCTCTCCGGGGTCACCCTGTCATCCTATGGTCTGGGGCCCCTCCGGGGGCCAACCGACGGCCGGATCACCGAGGCGGGGACCGGCATGGTCGGAATGCGCCTGGTCAGATGGTTGACTGGAGTTGGTATGGAACAAGATCTCCCCGAGCGACGGCGGATCGTCGTCGACGGGTCCAACATCGCCACGGAAGGGCGGAGCCTGCCCAGTCTGGCCCAACTCGACGAGGCCATCCGGGCCTTCCTCGAGGAGTACCCTGGCTTCACGACTTCCGATGTCACCGTGGTGGTCGATGCGTCCTTCGGCCACCGGATCGACCCGTCCGAGGTCAGCGCCTTCGACCAGGCGGTCGAGCACGGCGAGATCATCACGCCGCCGGCCGGTGCCGTCGGCAGGGGAGACGGGTTCATCCTGAGGATCGCCGAGAAGTCCGGCGCGCTGGTGCTGTCCAACGACTCGTTTCAGGAGTTCCACGCCGAGCGGTCTTGGCTCTTCGAGCCGGGGAGGCTGATCGGGGGAAAGCCGGTACCCGGCGTGGGCTGGATCTTCACCCCCCGGACCCCGGTGCGCGGGGCGAGGAGCCGATCGGTGACCGCCAAGTCGAAGCGGGGGCAGACTGCGTCCGACACCGAACGCGACCTGCCCTCGGACGAGCGCTCCGAGTCCGGGCCGGAACCGGTGCCATCCCGGACGGGGCGGCGGGCTCGAGGCACGGCGTCCACGGCGTCGGCGCCGGCCACCAAGGCCACCAAGACGGCCAAGACGGCCAAGTCGGCCAAGACGGCCAAGTCGGCGGCGGAGACGGCGGAGACGGCCAAGTCCACCAGGGCCACCGCCACCAAGGCGGCCAAGGCCACCGGGGCGACGACCGGAAAGACGGCCAAGGCCACCAAGGCGGCCAAGGCCACCACGACCACCGAATCGGCCAAGGCGGCCAAGGCGGCCAAGCTGTCCGAGTCACCGAGGAAATCTGCGGCCACCTCGGCCACCAGGCCCACCGCGGCCGACACGGCCAGCGGATCGGTCCAGCCGGCCAAAGCGGCCAAAGCGGCCAAAGCGGCCAAAGCGGCCAAAGCGGCCATAGGCGCCAAAGCGGCCAAGTCGGCCACGACCACCAAGGCGTCGAAGGCGATCAAGGCGACCAAGGCGTCGAGAGGCTCGGCGGCACAGGCCGCAGCGGCCTCCGGGCGGCACGCCGATGAACGGGACCCGGCGACCGACAACGGGAGCGGCCGGTCCGGTTCCGCGCCGGAGGCTCTCAACGATCCCATGACGTTCCTCACCTTCGTGGCCGATCATCCGGTCGGAAGTGAGTTCGACGGAACGGTCGTCTCGTTCACCTCGCACGGTGCCCACGTCGATGTCGGCGGCATGCTCTGCCACGTCCCCCTCCGGGGTCTGGCCCATCCGCCGCCCAAGAAGGCGCGCCAGGTCCTGGCCAAAGGGGAGACGCGGCCGTTCCTGCTCGTCTCGCTGGACGCCGCCCGCCGGCGGGCCGAGCTGGCACTGCCGGGTATCGGCACCTGAGCAGGCGGGCGTCCGCAACCGTTCGGCGGAGGGATATCCTCGGCAGTCGTGCGAGCTGAAGACTACCTGCCCCATCGCGACCCGTTCCTTTTCATCACCGAGCTCCTCACGGTCGAGCCCGGTCAGTCGGCCACCGGCAACTGGCAGCTGACCGGCCAAGAGGCGTTCTTCGCCGGTCACTTCCCCGGCCGGCCGACGCTCCCCGGAGTGCTGATGGTCGAGTCGCTGGCTCAACTGGGCGGAGTGGCGGTCCTGGCCGATCCGGCCTTCTCCGGTCGGCTCCCGCTCTTCGGCGGGATCGAACGGGCCCGTTTCCGCCGACAGGTGGTCCCGGGGGATCTGCTGGAGCTCGAGGTCACGCTGGGCCGGATGTCCGCACGGGCCGGCAAGGGTACGGGTCGGGCCTCGGTGCGCGGAGAGCTGGCGTGCCAGGCCGAGCTCCTGTTCGTCCTGGTGGACTCGGCGTCACCCGAGCCGGGCTGATCGGCTGTCGTCGGTGCGCATCGCCACCTGGAACGTCAATTCGCTCACCGCCCGCCTTCCCCGGGTCGAGGAGTGGCTGGCCTACGCCCAGCCCGACGTCCTGTGCATGCAGGAGACGAAACAGGCCGATGCTGTCTTCCCCCACGGGGCGTTCGCGGCCCTGGGTTACGAAACGGCCCACCACGGTGGCGGGAGGTGGAACGGGGTGGCCATCGCCAGCCGGGTGGGGTTGTCCGAGATCTCGACGGGCATGGGTTCGGTGGATGATGCCCAGGGTGCCCGGCTCATCGCCGCCGACTGCGGAGGTGTGCGGGTCATGTCGGTCTACGTCCCCAACGGACGAAGCGTCGACAGTGAGCACTTCGTGGCCAAGCTGAATTGGTTGACCCGCCTGCGGTCACTGCTCGAGGAGACGAGCTCGCCGGACCGTCCGGTGGCGGTCTGCGGCGACTTCAACGTGGCCCCCGAGGACCGTGACGTCTGGGACCCGGCCCAGTTCGTGGGTATGACCCACGTGAGCCAACCCGAGCGGGACGCACTCGCTCGCATCGAATCGTGGGGTCTGGTGGACGTGTTCCGGCGGCTCTACGACGAGGTCGGGCTGTTCAGCTGGTGGGACTACCGGGCCGGCTCGTTCCACAAGCACCACGGCATGCGCATCGATCTCATCCTGGTCACCGAGGTGCTGGCCACCCGGACGACCTACGGGCTGATCGACCGGAACGCACGCAAGGGCGAGAAGCCGTCCGACCACACCCCGGTCTTCATCGACACCACCGTGCCCGAAAAGGGATCGACCCCCTGACGGCTGAGGTGCGGGGTCAGGTGCGGAGGCCGGCACGGATCTCGGCGATCCGGCGACCGGTCTCGAGTGGCGTCGGCTTGCCGGTGCCGGTCCTCGACACCCGGGCCACCGCCGCCAACCATGGCGACGGCTGGCGTTCGACCTTCTGGCCGCGGCCCATCTGCCGGGCCCGCGACCACGAGCAGTGCAGATCCGTCGAGGCGCGGGTCAGGGCGACGTAGAGCAGACGGCGCTCCTCGGCGCGGGCGGCGTCCGACTCCGCGTAGATGATGGGCACGAACCCGTCCTCGAGGCCGACCACCATGACCGATGTCCATTCGAGCCCCTTGGCCCGGTGGAAGGTCGCCAATTCCACGGCGTCGGGGTCGTTGTCGGTTCCGGCCGTACCCCTCGGAGCACGCCCCTCGGGCGGCCGGGGCCCCGTGGATCCAGCGGTGGCCGCGACCACGCGGCCGGGCGTCGTCCGATGGGGGATACCGGCCCGGGTCAGGGCCTGGCGTACCACCGACAACTGGTCGTGGGTACGGGCCAGCACCGCCTGGTCCGACCACCTGACCCCTTCGGCCGACCGACGGGCCAGAAGAGTGGCCACACCTTCGGCCTCGGCGGTGTCGTCCTCGTAGCCGGTGACCACGGGCACGGGGCCGTCGGGGGCCATCGAGCGGGGCGGCACCGCCACCGATGTCCCCAGGGCCGCCGCCGCCGCCGCCACCACCTGGGGGCTGGAGCGGTGGTTGTGGTCGAGACGGACCACGGCAAGGCCGTCCACGTGCTCGTGAAGGTGGGCGAGCAGACCGGGATCCGCCCCGTTCCACCCGTAGATGGCCTGGTTCGGATCGCCGACCGCACAGAGGTCGCGCCGGTTGCCCAGGAGGGCCAGGATGAGTCTGAACTGGGCCGGATTCACGTC
>JBEKOI010000066.1:0-15326 GCA_049521915.1 Acidimicrobiales bacterium
CTAAAGTCGTGCCTCGTCGTCCGACAAGACCTGTAGAGGCACAGCATCTCTCCCTGCAGGCAGCGGCGACGGTGAGCAGCCGGACAAACGGCCAAGACCCTCCTCCAGGTTGAGAGCCAGCATTTCGCGGAGGCGACCAAGGAAGCGTTGGCTTAGCCAATATGGCGGCACCACCATCGGCGCGGCGGCCGACCCCATTCTTGCCGTGACCTCGTTCCCGACGAAGGACAAGGAAGCTACGTCCGTCCTTTTCGCCACGCCTGTCTGCCCTCGTGCTATCCCCAACCGAGCTCATGCAGGCGGGGGTCGCTGATCCCGAAGTGGTGGGCGATCTCATGGAGCACTGTTGTGCGCACCAGGTCCCTGACCGCTTCCTTCGTCGGACAGTGTTCGCAGATCGTCTTTCGATAGATGAAGATCTTGTCGGGGTTCGCATACCACGTGCCGTAGTAACGCTTGGTCAGGGGGACGCCCACGTAGAGGCCGAAGAGGTCTCGTCCCTCCGCCTCCTCCTCGACCGTGATGGCCACGTTCGTCATGGCCTTCAGGAACTCCTCCGGGAGCGAGTCGAGGGCGTCGCCCACCAGCGCCTCGAACTCCTCCAAAGGGACATCGATTCCTGGCTTGCCGTTCATGTCGGAATGGAGTGGGTGGTGCGGCTCCCGGTGGCGGCTGTGGAGGATTCCCAGCGTGGTCCCTTTGATCCCGAGTGAAGTGGCGATCGACAGGATCTCGTCCCTGGCCGACGGATTGACCGGCAATGGCGAGTCCACTGTCCACTTGGCCAGAGACTCGAGGGCCAGTCGGTAGCGTCCGGCGTCCAGATGGCTCTCGAACCAGTGCCGCTGGGACTCGGACAGGTTTGGGGCGAGCATCCTCTCCAGGTGGCGCAGTCGGCGACGGGTCACCTTGTCGCTCTCAGTCGTCAGCGCTCCATGCGCATCGTGGGACAGCCGGTTCGAAAGTGCGACCTGCCCTGCGGCATGACGTTTCTGTCGTCGGACGGGGCCCGCTGGATGGACCCATCGGACGACCGAGATGCCAAGCACCACCACGAGGGCAGCGACAACCGCAACGACGAGCCAGAGTCGCGACGTGGCGACCGCCGCGGCGCCAATAGACCCAATCCCCAAGGCCCTATCGCCCCTGGGCGGTTCGGCCCGGACCCTGGCGACTGACCGCTGGGCGCACTCCCAATTGCGATCGGTGCATGGACCAACGGTACCGGTTGCGCCGAACGAGGCGGCCAATCAGCGGCAACAATCTCAAGCCAGTCAAGAGGTCCGCAATCGCCTCTTGGCAGGTTGTCTGACTTGTCACCTCGGTGGCCAACCCGGGCAGCAGATTCCTGAGTTGGACCCGATGCATTTCCGGATGCCGGAACCTCTAGAATCGTCTGGCTACCAGAGCGATTGAGGATGAGAGCCAACGTCCGGCTGCCGTCGAAACGATTCCGAGGGGATGGGGCAAATGAGGCATCCGGGAGGCATATGGGCCGTGGTGTGCACGGTGGTGGCGGCAGGGTCGATGGTGGGCGTCCTGGCCGGGCCTCCTCAGGCTGGAGCGTCATCGGTCGGGGCTTCATCGACCAAGGCAGGGGCGACCGCGACCTACGAATTTGGCAGCGGTGCCAAGGCACCGAAACTCCTTCGTCAGGTCACCGGTGAGGTCGGCCTCGATGCTGGGAACTACGGGGTCATGGCGATCAACGCGAATCACACCGTGGAGGAATGGGGCCAGCCATGGGCCCCCCGGGGCTTCTCCCAGGTGCCGGTCCTGCAGGACGTCGTTCAGCTGGCCGACGGGAATGACAACTACGCGGCCCTCGAAGCACCCCCTGGTGGCACCCCTGGCGTATGCCAAACGGACACCTCCGTTTGGACGGTCGGTCTCAATCTGGGGGGCGACCTCGGCATCGGTGACGGCAAACGGGATACCTACACGACTCCGCAACGGGTGACGACGCTCGACGGTCTCGGGGTGGTGCAAGTCGTCGCTGCCTCGGGGCACATGCTGGCGCTGACCTGCAACGGCGACGTCTATGTCTGGGGCAGCAACGAAGGAGGCGTCTTGGCCCTGTCAAGAAATAGCGAGGACTTCTTTCGACCAGAGCTGAATACCACGCTGACCAGACTGACCGGCGGTTCTTCTTCAGGGGTGGAGCTGACGACGGGAAGCTTCTCTGCCGACCTTCTGGTCCATGGCCAAGCCTACGGATGGGGCAACAACAACCGCGGCCAGTGCGGCTGCGGAAGCACGGCCAAAGTGGTCGCAAGTCCGATACCGGTGACACAGCAAGGTGTGAAGTTCATCTCGATCGACGGTGGGGGCGACTTGACCACCAACGGCCACACGCTGGCTCTCGATGCCGAAGGCAACGCCTACTGCTGGGGTGACAATCAACAAGGGCAATGCGGATTGGGCACCACGGGAATTGTTACATCTCCCACCGAAGTCCCTGGGCTTCCGGCGCTCGATCAAGCACTGGCCGGAGGGCAGTACTCCGTGTTCTTGGACTCGTCGGGCAGCATGTGGACGTGCGGCGACAACGCCAAGGGTCAGGTCGGCAACGGCAGCACCAGCAACCAGCTCACCGCGGTCACCGTGCTGAAGAGAATGACCATGGTCTCGGCCGGGGCTGGACACGCGGTAGCTGCCAACTAGTAGATGCGGCTCTTCGGATTCCGGCGGGGTGCAGCTCGCGTTGCCATCAATGAGGTAGGTCTGTGGCGGGAGGGCCCTGACCAGAGTGCGCCCCCCCGGACTCGAACCCAGGAACCTGCGGATTAAGAATCCGCTGCTCTACCGTTGAGCTAGGGGCGCCCGGGCAGCTTAAATGCAGGGCCTCTACGCGTCAACGCATTCGGCAGTCCTCGCTGCCATCGAGACATGCCGTGACTGTCGAAGATGGAGGTGGCTGTCGACGACGTGGGCGGGTGATTGGACCGGCGGCGGCTCATGGGACCGGCGGCACGCAGTGGGCCGGCACGTTCGCCGGTGGGGGAGTCAGTCCGAGCCGCCACGACAGCCACGGCAGGGAGAGGCGGAATGCGGCAGCCCAGAACGTGAACGAATGGTCGCCCGGCGGTGAGGATTCGCAGACTTGCATCCCGGTCTTTTTGGCCAGTGAGGCCAGTTGCTGCGACGCGGCCAGGGGCTGGGGATCGCTCTGGCCGGCGGTGAACCATCCCGCCGAGCCCGGATACAGGTGGCCGGTCAGGAGGTTGACCGGGTTGTGGGCCTCGTAGTCGGCCTTCGACCCCCCGTAGAGCTGGGCGATCGTCTGCTGGGCGTTGTCGTTCTCGTAGGTGGGCGAGGCATAGCCGGAATAGGACGCGAACGTCGAGAAGATCTGCGGGTTACGTAGGGCGAGCATCGTCGAACAGGTGCCACCGGCGGACAGGCCGGCCACGGCCATGGCGTGCTTGCCGATGGCCGCGTTGAACTCGGCCTGCATGTAGTTGGGCACGTCCTTGATCAGGTAGGTCTCCGAGTTCCCGAAGACGCTGTTGGAGCACTCGCTGTCGCTGGTCAGGTTCCCGTTGTTGTCCGGGATGACCAGGAGCGGGGCGACCCCGTGGTGCAGCTCGGCGAAGGTGGTCGAGGTGGTGTCCGCGTAGCCGGCCCGGGTCCAGTCGGAGGGCTCCCCGGGGACGCCGGCGATCAGTTCGATGAGAGGGAGCTGAGGTTCGGGATTCTTGAACCACACGGGGGGAAGGTAGACGTAGGCCTGTCCGGTGTTGAACTTGGAGATGGTGGCGGGGATGGTCACCTCGATGGTCTCACCGTGTGTGGGCAGCTTGCCGGTACGCCGGACCTCGTCCCTGATGGCCTTGAGCTGCGGGAGGTCGGTGAAGTTGGCGGCGCTCTTCCCCAGCAGTCGGGCCAGCGTCGGGTAGTAGTCGTAGTTCTGGTTGATCACGGTGAAGGCGGCCAGGATGCAAAAGACCAGCGCGATCACCGAAAAGGAGCGCAGGATCCAGTGTGCCCGCGTCCACCCGAGCACGATGATGACCACCGAGTACCAGATGAGCCACGCCCACAGGTAGAACGAGGTCGGAAACTCCGCCGGGACCAGGTTGAACACGTGGATGGCCACCCCGGTGAGCAGCGTGAGGACGAAGCTGATCGGTACCCCGACCGGCAACTGCCATTTCCATGCCCCGTCGTGCCATCCCACCGACAGCACCACCGATGCGATGGCGACGATGACGACCGTCCGGGGGAACCAACCCGTGATGAGATCGATGTTGATAGCAAGGGTTCTCATGATTTCCGTCTGCCTAAGATAACCATGGTGGTCCGACGTGGCTGGGACCGGTCAATGACAACCCGAGGAAGAGGGTAGAAATCGTGAAGGACCCGGGAGACGAGGAATCGGAGACTCGGACACTGGACGTGCTGGGGGCCGAGCGCCGTAAGAAGCGTGAGATTCTCGCCGACCAAGGAATCGATCCATATCCGGCCCGCTTCGATCGGACGGCCACCGCGGCCGAGCTGCGGGCCCGATATGGCGATCTGGAGGCCGACGTCCGCACCGGGGAGACCGTGCGGATGGCCGGGCGCCTGACCAGCATCCGAGGCCACGGGCGCCTGTCCTTCGCCACGCTCCAGGATGTGACCGGATCTGTTCAGTTGCTCATGCAGGACTCGAATCTCTCCGACCAGGCCAAGTTGGTGCTGGCCAATTTCGACCTCGGTGACTGGATCGGTGCCGAAGGCGAGGCCATCACCAGCAGACGGGGAGAGCTCTCGGTCGACGTCACCGAGCTGTCGTTACTGTCCAAGGCCCTGCGCCCGCTGCCCGACAAGTGGCACGGGCTGACCACGACCGACACCCGCTATCGGCAGCGGGAGGTCGACCTCCTGGCCAATCCGGACAGCCGCCGGGTATTCGACACCCGTTTCAAGGCCGTCGCCGCTCTGCGCCGCCAACTGCTGGCCGAGGATTTCGTGGAGGTCGACACCCCGATACTGCAGCCGCAGGCCGGTGGCGCATTGGCCCGACCCTTCATGACCCATGCCAACGCACTCGACATCGACCTCAGCCTTCGCATCGCTCCCGAGCTCTATCTCAAACGCCTGGTGGTGGGGGGCTACGAGCGGGTCTTCGAGATCGCACGCAACTTCCGCAACGAAGGGGTCGACACCCGGCACAGCCCTGAGTTCACCGCCCTCGAGGCCTACCGGGCCTTCGGCGACGTGAATGACGGGATGGAGTTGACCGAACGCCTCATTGTGGAGGCGGCCCGGTCGGCCACCGACCGGCTGGTCTTCGAAGTCGGCGGGAAATCGGTCGACCTGACTCCTCCGTGGCCGCGTCGTCAGCTGCTCGATTGGCTCGAAGAGGTGGTCGGTCGCCGCCTCCACCCCAGCGACCTGGTCGACGAGGTCCGGGCAGTGTGCACGGAGCACGACGTCGACTTCCTTCCCGAGTGGGGTGCGGGAAAGCTGATCTTCGAGCTCTACGACACCATCCTGCTGCCCACCGTCGTCGACCCGGTGTTCGTCTGCGGCTTTCCGGTCGAGGTATCGCCGCTGGCCAGGCGGACGCCCGACGACCCGACCCTGGCCGATCGTTTCGAGCTGGCCATCGACGCCAAGGAGTTCGCCAACGGGTACAGCGAGCTCAACATTCCCGAGGAGCAACAGGAGCGGTTCCGTGGTGAAGCCGATGCGGTCGCCCGCGGTGACCTCGAGGCCCACCCGGCCGATCTGGCCTTCGTCAGGGCGCTCGAGTACGGCTTGCCGCCCACCTCTGGGATCGGCATCGGTGTCGACCGCCTCATCATGCTCCTGGCCGAGGTGGAGGCCATACGCGACGTCATCCTCTTCCCGATGATGCGTCCCGAGGCGAGCAGTTGACCGAGGTGACCGCGTCGGAAGGCCGGCCCGGGCCCGTGCTCGATCCGGCGTCCGATGGGGAACCGCACGAGCCGGAGGTCCCCGCGGCCGGTCCGACAGAGGAGAGCCCGCCCTCCTCCCTCATCGACGCCAAGGTGGAGCTGGAGTTGCCTGTCCGGAGCCGCACGGTTCTGGTCAGCGATCTCCACCTCCCCACCGTGGCCACCCCGACCTCGACCGCCGTGGCCGACGAGATTGCCGCCACCCTGGGGAAGTGCCATGGGCCTGCCGCCTTCGTGATCGCGGGGGACGGATTCGAGATGCTGGCCGGGCCCCCGGATGTGGGAATGATCCTCGACGCCCACCCCCAGTTCACGCAGGCCGTGGCCCAGTTCGCCTCGGACCCCGACCATCGGGTGGTCGTGCTCTCCGGCAACCATGACGGCCAGCTGGCCTGGGACGGCCGATCGGTCGACCAGCTGCGGGAGCGTCTGGGCGTCGACGAGTTCGCCCTGAGCTGCGATCTCGTGATCGGCACGGAGGACGGGACGCAACGGGTCAGGGTCGTGCACGGGAACCAGTCCGATCCGTACAACATGTTCGAGGATCCGTGGTCGCCGGTGGACACTCCGTTCGGCCACCACGTGGTCCGGGATCTGCTGCCCGAGCTCGAGTCGCGCCAATCGTCGGGGTCGTTGCTCGAGGGAGTGCAGTGGCTCGACGGAGACGCGGCCGACTTCATCGGCTCGCGGCTCTTCTACCGCAAGGTGGTGGGGAAGCTGTGGTTGGTGGCCGTCCCCTTCGTGGCCATTCTGCTGCTCAGGCTGCTCTCCTTCCTCCCGGGCGTGCGGGGCATCCTCCACCATCACGCCGAAGGATGGCTGCTCGGATTCGGGCTCCTGGTGGCCTTCATGGTCATCGTGGCCGCGGTGGCGGCGGTGGCGACCCTGCTCCGGGTCAACCGTGCGCTCCGGGAGACGGCGGTGAGTGCGCGATCCGATCCGGCCAGCCACAATGCCCCGCCCCGGGCCGAGGCAGCCCGTCTGGTGGCCCAGGGTTACGCCGGCATGGTCTCTGGCCATACCCACGAACCCGAGCTCTCGGTGGTGGGAGACGGCTTCTATGCCAACACGGGCAGTGGCACCGCCTCCGTCGTGGGCCGTCAATCGCGGTTGCGACTGCCCCATCCCTTCATCACCGTGCACCGCTTCTCCTACGTCGAGATCGTGGGCGCTTCGGTGCTGGAGCTCAAGCTCTGGGTCAGGGAGGTGCCGGTCCGGCCTCCGGTCCTGCTCGAGCGCATCGCCCTGGCCCCCCCGAAGGTGGACACGTCGACCATCTCACTGGTGGGTTCACTCCCCGACGGCCCCACCTGGCCCCTCGACGACACCGGGCTCAAGCGGTGGGTCGTCCGTCGGCGGGTCCGGGAGGTTGCGGCCGGGGTCCTGCTGGTCACGGGTGTGCTCAATATCATCTTCGCCCTGTTGTGGCCCATCACCTCGACCCGGCCGGTCGACCACTGGCTCCCCTTCGGCATCCATCCGCTCACCGTGCCGGAGTCGGTCGTGGCCGGTCTGGCACTGTGCGGTCTGGCCCGGGGAGTACGCAGGGGTCTGCGGCCGGTGTGGTTGGCCACGCTGGCGGTGCTCCTGGTGACAACGGCCGACCGTCTGATCCAGGGACGCCCGCCCGGGGGGTCGACCATCGCTCTCGTCTACTGCCTGTGGCTCCTGCTCGAGCATCAGCATTTCCGGGTCAGGCCTTCGGGGGTCAGCCGCCTGTTCGTCTGGATAGCCGCCGGTGGCCTGGTGGTCATCGCGGCCACTGCCGGTGTCGGCAACCTGTTCGGTCAGGGGCACCGCGACCACTTCGATCTGATATTCCTCCTGGTCGTGGTGGTCGTCTTGTTCCTGCTCCTGTTGGTGGCGCTGCCCGGCCGCGAGTCACGCCGGACCGGTGCCGCCCGGGAGGAGGCGTTCGCCCGGGCCCGTGCCATCATCGAGCACCACGGCGGCGACACCCTCGACTACTTCGCCCTCCGCGATGACAAGTCGTGGTTCTTCACCGGTGAATCCCTGGTGGCCTATTCGGTCATCAACGGTGTGATGCTGGTATCGCCGGACCCGATCGGCCCTCCCGGGGACCGGGCCGAGGTCTGGTCGGACGCCATGGACTTCGCCCAGTCCAACAACTGGTCCCCGTCGGTGCTGGCCGCGTCGCAGTCCTGGCTTCCCGTCTACCGGGCGGCCGGGCTGGTCGACCACTACATCGGTGACGAGGCAATCGTCGACGCCGGCACCTTCTCGCTCAAGGGCAAGTCGATGAAGTCGCTCCGCGGCGCGTACAACCGGGTGAAGAAGTCGGGCTGTCATGTCGAGTGCTTCGAGTCCACGGATGCCGTCTCACCCGAGCTCCGGGCCGAACTGCTCGAGCTCATGACCGAAACCCGTCAGGGTGAGGCCGAACGCGGGTATTCGATGACGCTGAGCCGTATCTTCGACCCCCGCGACGAGGGCCTTCTTCTGGCCGTGTGCTTCGGTGCCGACGGCCGGCCCATGGCCTTCAACCAGTACATACCGGCCGGTGAGGTCAACGGCTACTCGCTGGATCTGATGCGACGGTCCAACGATCCCGATGCGCCGAACGGTCTGACCGATTTCGTCATCATCGAGACGCTGCAGTGGATGGCCGAGCGGGGGCTCCACGGCCTCGGGCTCAATTTCGCCACCATGCGGGCGGTCATCGCCGGCGAGTCGGGTTCGGGTCCCTGGACCTCGCTCGAGCGCTCGGTACTGCACAAGTTCAGCGACACCCTCCAGATCGAGTCCCTCTGGCATTTCAACCAGAAGTACGAGCCCCGGTGGAACCCCCGCTACGTGGTCACGGGGCCGTACCTGCCTCTGGCCAAGAGCAGCATCGCCATCGCCAGGGCCGAGGCGGTCACCGAAATCCCGGTCATCGGCCCGCTGCTCAAGAACCACGAGCAGGCCCACTCCTCCGATCGGAATTGACGGCGACCGGACTACCGGTTCGGGGCGTCGAGCAGATCAGGTACGAGTCGATGCGTGCCCGTTCGTTCCGGCCGTGGCCCTGGTTGCGACCATCAGGCCCGTTCACTCTGCCTCCGTCCCGCTCCCCGAGAGGGTATGGCGCACTCGCTGTTGGTATCCTGCGCGTGTATGTCTTCATTCATCTTCAACGTGACATTTGACGCCGCCGACCCACCGCGGCTCGCTGCATTCTGGTCGGAGGTGACGGGGTACGCAACGGTGATGGAGCGGGAGGACTTCGTCGCCTTGCAGGCGCCCGACAAGCGCGGCGTCCGGCGGATCCTGTTCTTCCAGGTCCCAGAGCCCAAGGTGGCCAAGAGCCGCATGCATGTCGACCTCGCTTCGCGGGACCCGGGGGCCGAAGTCGCACGGCTGGTCGCTCTGGGCGCCAAGAAGATCGAAGATCGCCAGGGCAATGGGACGAGTTGGACAGTGATGCTCGATCCGGAGGGCAACGAATTCTGCATCGGTTGACGGAGTGGACCGACACTGTCCGCTCGCGGCGCCCGCCACACATGGATGCGAAGACCGTTCATGTCATCACGGGTACTGCCCCTGCGAGCCGGGTGGGGGCCGACCGACGACCGGTGGCAACCTCGATCCATGCCGATGGGGGGAGCGCCTGTGCATCCGGTACCAGGTGGGGTGCCCGCATGGCTAGCACCTCGATGAGCGCCTCGGCGGCAATGTCCCGGGCCCCTGGATCGGGTTCGATGGGCTCGACGAAGTCCATCCCATGGACCACCGCCTCGACGCACCGGGTGGCGAGATAGTCGGCAAGGAGAATTGGGCCCTGGAGGGTCACGACGGTTACAGCCAGGTCGGCAGCCAACAGCTCCGGCCGGGCATCGGCTGTCGCCTGGGCGAAGTCGACGCTCGCCTCCTCGGCTCCTCGTCTGGCCGACCTGTCGATGAGTGCGGCAAGTGAGCGGGTTCCGGCCAGGTTCGCACTCAGCGTGATTTGGGCCGGGCGAGCGGATGCGGTGGCCAGGAACTCGCGCAGCAGGATCGGCTGAAGACAGAGATGAGCGAGGACCTCCCGGTTACGCCAACCCTCACACCGACTTGGAGTACCGAGTTGGATGATGGGGAGCGCGGAGACGATGAGGCTCCACTGCCGCACGAGGGCGTCCCGTATCCGCTCACGATCGGCGATCAGAGCGCCGGAATCCGGCTCTGGCTTCGGGCCATCGGAGGGTCGGTCCGGGATCAGTGCACCTCGCGATCGTCAGGGTCGGCGCCCGGTGTACATCGCCGTGACGAATTGTCGTTCGACCTCTCCGCCGAACCGGTGTACGACGAGCTCTTCGATGGCATCGAGAAGTCGTTCCTGCTCTCCGGCCGGTCGGCGCAGGACCGTGGCCATCGAGGCGTAGAGCGCTCGTGCCTCTCGGGCGGAGAACACGCAGGGGGAGCGGAACTGCTCTGATTCCAACCGGCTGAGCCCGGCCCAGCGGTCGAGGTCCCGCAAACGGTGCTCCCGATCCAGTTGGAACGGAGGCCGCCCCGGCTCGTCGAACGCCCCACGGGTCGACGGCCCCAGAATCTCCTCGACCGCCTGGGCAAAAGGGTCCGGCCGTCCGGGGTCCCGGAACAAGGTCCACCAGACGGCTACCCATCCGCCCGGTCTCACACACCGTCCCAACTTGTTGAGCCCGATCTGTTGGTCCACCCAATGAAGCGATGTCGCGGCCACCGCGAGGTCGAATTCGGCGGCGGGCAGGACGGCCTCTTCGAGTGACGCCGCCACCACCTCGACATCCGGGTAGGTGTCGGCCAGGTAGCCGGCCAGGCCCCCATCAGGCTCGACCGCGGTGACCGAAGCACCGGCGGCCAGCAGATGCCTCGTGACGAGGCCGGTCCCGGGCCCGATCTCGAGGATCCGGATGGCGGCCCGGAGCCCACACCGCTCAGCGAGGACTTGATAGACCCGGTCCGGGTAGTCGGGGCGACCGGCTTCATACCGTTGAGGGTCGGTACCGAACAGGGTCCGCCCCTCGCTCCGTTGCAGGAGATCGCCTGGGTCCGTCGCCATGGCTCGAGTCTACGAGCGGGATGCCGAGGCGAGCCGGGGGTTGCCGTCGGCTCCACCGACCCGATGATGATCGCAGGCATGAGCCGTGGACCGCGTTTCTTCGGCCCCGAGGAACGTGGCACCCGGTACGTCCATCCGTTATAACTGGTGTGGTGATCGACAGGAGGCAGCGATGAGCATGGCCAATCCGTATCTCCAGGGAAATTACGCGCCGGTGGCCACAGAAGTGACGGTGACCGATCTGCAGGTGACCGGAGTCCTTCCGGACTCGCTCAACGGTCGCTACCTCCGCAACGGCCCGAATCCCGTCAGCTCCCCGGATCCTTCCACCTACCACTGGTTCACGGGCGACGGGATGGTCCATGGCATCCGGATCGAGGATGGAAATGCACGCTGGTACCGGAATCGATGGGTCCGTTCGGGCGAGGTGGCCACGGCACTGGGGGAGAGCCCGCGTCCCGGGCCGATCGTCGATGGAATGGACTTTTCTCCGAACACCAACGTCATCGCTCATGCGGGAAGGACGTACGCCATCGTCGAAGCCGGTGCGCGGCCCTACGAGCTGACCGACCTGCTGGAGACCGTCGGAGCATCCGACTTTCAGGGCACCCTCCCCGGTGGCTACACCGCGCACCCCAAGCGCGACCCGGAGACGGGCGAGCTGCACGCCGTCTCCTACTACTGGGCGTGGGGCAACCAGGTGCAGTACACGGTCGTCGGCGTGGACGGGCGGGTCAGACGGGTCGTCGACATTCCCGTCGGTGGACCGGTGTCGATCCATGACATGTCCCTCACGAGCACCTACGCGGTGATCTACGACCTTCCGGTCGTGTTCAGTCCGGAGGCCCTGGCCGAAGGATTCTCCTTTCCCTACCGGTGGTCGGAGAGCTACCAGAGCAGGGTCGGGCTTCTTCCACTCGAGGGTGGGGCGGACGATGTCGTGTGGTGCGATGTGGACCCCTGTTACGTCTTCCACCCGATGAACGCCTACGACGAAGACGGGATGGTGATCATCGATCTCGTGCGCCATCCCAAGATGTTCGCAACCCACTTGATCGGGCCGGACGAAGGTGCACCGGTGCTGGAGCGATGGACGGTCGATCCCGGAGCCGGCAAGGTGGCCACCCAGCTGCTCGACGATCGTCCCCAGGAATTCCCGCGGGTTGACGAGCGGCTGGTGGGGCGCCGGAACCGCTACGGGTACATCGCGGCTCTTGCCGACGGGGAGAAGGACGAGGCCGGGTTCACCATCGGCGGTGCACTCCTCAAGCACGACCTGTCCAAGGGCTCGAGTGAGATCAGGACCCTCCCGGGTGGAGCCGGAGAGGCCCTCTTCGTACCCGAGACCGCCTCCTCCGGCGAGGACCAGGGTTTCGTCATGAGCCTGATCTATGACGCCGACCGCCAGGCCAGCGATCTGTTGGTGTTGCACGCACAGGACTTCACCGGGGACCCGGTCGCGGTCGTCCACCTTCCGGTGCGCGTGCCGTACGGCTTTCACGGCAACTGGGTCGCCGACCTCCCCTAGCTCGAGGACGGGCTCGGGCCTCCGGGCCGTTGCCTCGCCGCCACCGGGCAGACAACCCACCGCCACGATCGACCCGCTTGCTCTACCGGTCCGGTGCCCGGGCGATGGCCAGCAGGTGCCCGCTCAGCCCGAGGACCGCAGGCTCACTCTCCACCGAGCGGGCCGAATCGAGAATGACTTCCCTGCCTTCCGGCGTGTCCCACTGCTCTCCGAGGTGAGGGAGCCATCCGGCCAGACCCTCGATCCCGACCAGGTCCACGAGCTCGAGCCCGGCGCCGGTGACCTCGTCCCCGAGTTGCGCCGGGTCGTGGAGGTAGGCGGTCGTGAACCAGTGCTCCCGGTTGTCGGGGTTGCGATGCTGACCTTCCGACAGATCGCGTTCCACGATGGTGCGGAAGTCGCGGTCGAACAGGTATCCCCGGGCCAGCCCATCGAAGAGCGACGCGAACCGGCTGATGGCTGCCACCGCGATGACACCAGACGGGCGAACGACCCGGCCCGCTTCCCGAAGAGCCTGCATGCGGTCGGAGAGGTCGGTGAGATGGTAGAGGGGCCCGAGGAGCAGCACGCAGTCGAAGCTGCCGTCCGCTTGCTCGAGCCGCCTGGCGTCACCGACTTCAGCGGTCACCCCCGACGATCCGAGGTCGCCCACGACCTTGTCCACGTGGCGGGGTGTGAGGTCGACGATGTGCACCCGGTAGCCGTCCTCGGTGAGCCACGCGGCGTGGACACCCGTCGCCCCTCCGACATCGAGGATCCGGGCCGGCGGTGCCGGCAGATGACGGCGGAGGACCTCCTGGGTTCGCAGAAGTTCCAACTCGCCCATCCCGGAGCTGATGCGCTCCTCTTCACGAATGGACTCGTAGTGGCCGATGATGGCGTCGAACTCATCCATCCCCGAAACATAGGAGGGAATCACCTCGGCCACCGCCAGTGTCAGCCCCAAGGGCCGGTGGACGGGGTGGGGCGGTGGGCGTGTGGGCGTGTTGGCGTGTGGGAGGTACTCTCGATTCCACTCGGGCCCACTCCGGCCTGTCGGGCGCCGACGCGGGCAGCTGAACATCGAGAAGGAGCCGGCCATGGCCAGGATGCGATTCAACCACATGGAGCTTTCGTTTCCGTCGGGAACGCTGACCCAGGGATTCCGCGACGACGTCGACGCGTTCTACTGCGGCGTATTGGGCTGGGAATCGCTCGACACCGAGGTCGTGGGGCAGTCATGCCATCTCCTCCGACCCGATGATGGCCAGTTCATCTTGTTGGCCGAAGGCGCGGAGCCGATCTCGTCCCCGGGCTATGACCACCTCGGCCTTCTCTTGGATACCCGTGCCGAAGTTGACTCCGTACTGGCCGAGTGTCAGGCGTTCCGGGCGAAGGACCAGCGGCTGCGCATCAAGGAGTACGACGACCTGGTCGGCCCGACGGTGACCGTCCACGCCTTCTACGTGAAGCACCTGCTTCCGATCTGGTTCGACGTCCAGTGCATGGAGTGGCCTGCCGGTAGGGAGCCGACTCAGGGTTGGCGATACGCCTGACCGGCCGAGATTGCCGCAGGAGCGGACCGGACCCGATCAGGTCCCGGCGCTCACACCGCTTCGAACTCGAGCGGCAACTGATCGGCCTGGCGGATGCCTGGCGAGAAGTGGATGGAGACGCCCTCGGGGATCCGGTAGTCGGGAATCCGACGGTGAAGCTCCTCGAGGGTGACCCGCAGCTCCAAGCGAGCGAGGTGAGCCCCGAGGCACGAGTGGTTGCTCCCGCCGAAGGCCACGTGACGGTTGGGCTGACGGTCGAAGTCGACCTCGGGGTCGGGAAACTCTGACTCGTCGTCATTGGCGGCTCCAAGGGCCAGCATGACGCCATCGCCGGCACACAACTGGACCCCGCCCATCTCCACGTCCTCCTTGATCGATCGTGGAATGACCATCACCGGGGTCAGCCATCGCAGGAGCTCCTCCACCGCCGAGGGGACGATCGAAGGATCGCTCACGATTCTGTGGCGGTGGGCGGGATGGGTGGCCAAGAAGGCCACCATGCAGTCGAGGGTTGCCGTCACCGTGTCGAGGCCGCCGAGCAGCAGCAGGTGGCCGATTCCCAGGAGCTCGGCCTCGCTCAAGGGCTCGCCGTCGACCGTCGAGTGGACGATGCGGGACATCAGGCTGGCCGAAGGCTTCTGGCGGCAGCTGTCGATGAGATCTCGAAAATACTCGCTGATCTCGTGCGCGGTCCGGGCCCGGATACGTTGCGCACCCTCGAAGTCGCCCGGCTCCACTTGCGGTCTGATGGAATCATCCCGCCAGTGGAGGAAGAGGGGTAGGTCGTCCGCCGGCAGGCCCATGAGCGCCATGAAGATCTCCGATGGAAGTGGCGTCGCGATCTCTTCGTGGAAGTCGCAGGTTCCCCGGGGGGCGACGTCCTCGATCAGGCCCCGGACAATTCTCCGGACCTCGGGTTCGAGCTGCTGGATCTCTCGGGGGACGAATTGAGGACTGAGCAGCCGTCGGTACTTCGTGTGCTGCGGTGGGTCGAATTCGAGGGGGATCAGTGGCTGCTCCCCGAGGCTGAGACTGCCACCGGCTGATGTGAAGTACTCCGGATGGCGGAGCGCCCAGTTCACGTCCTCATACCGTGAGATGACCACCACCGCGTCGTCCCCCATGACGGTGCGGGCCACCGGACATTGGCGGCGGATGGCGCGGTAGGCGGCGTGGGGGTCATCAGCGACCGAGGGTGCAAAAAGAGAATGTGCAACCTCGGAATCCGAAGTGCCGGACATCAGACCTCCTGCTTGGCGCGCCCAGGACAACACCATACGACTTCGGCATTCCAGCGTCTAGAGACGCGGCGCGGGTCCGCGTCCGTGTCGTCG
>JBEKOI010000067.1:0-15286 GCA_049521915.1 Acidimicrobiales bacterium
GGCGGCGGCATCGACACTGGTCGGTCGGGCGCTCACGGCCGGGACGGGCGTGTCCCGATGGTTCACGACGAATTTCGACAGCGGCTGAACGCGCCCTGCGGGCGGGCTCAGTCCGGTCGACGGGTGGCGTGTTCGGCCGCCGCCACCGTGGCCAGCGTGGTGACGGCGAACAGGAGATCGGCAACCCCGGCGGTCCGCCCCACCGCCGGGCCCTTCGCGAACACGGCCAGCACGGTCGCACCCAGCATGACGACGGATACCGACATCACGACGGTGGCGGCGAGCCGGCGTCCGCGTCGCAGCGGCCGGATGAGGGCGATGACGGCGCCGAAGGTGAGAACCGCGAAACCCAGCGCCCACGAGGGCCAGCGGTCGGCCGGGATCACGTTCAACCAGACATAGCCCTCGAAGGTGGACAGTGCGGCCAGCAGCAGGAGAAGCGGCGCCACGAAACCCAGGACCGACGGCAGGGCCCGGCCCGGCGTGAGGGTCCGGCCCCGATCCGACGCCGGATCCCGGTCCCGTCTCGGGTCAGGGCCCACCACGGGGACGGCAGCATCCTCCAACCGGTAGGCGGGTTCGCTCCCGAGGGGCGTCGCCACCGACACCGGACTCCGGCCTCCGGCGCCCGCGGCACCGGTTTGGGCATCGAACCCTTCGGGAACCCTGAGGTCCCGGATCCACTCCCCCGTCGCACGCCTGACCTCAACCATCGACCGCCTCCGTCCGCCGCAGCTCGTCGGTCTTCCGTCGCCGGCGACCGCTTCACCCGCCAGGAATTGTCCGACAGCCGCCGCCCGGTTGTGCACAGTATCGCCGTCCCGGGAGCCAACTGCAACCATAAGTTGCAATGAATTTCGGGTGGCCGCGGTGCAACACATGGTGCATCGGGGTGGACGGGTGCCCGGTGGGCCGGCGCCCCCTCCCCCGGCTCAAGGCCCGGCGGCCCGGGCCGATCGCCCTCCATCGGCTCCGGATACGCCCGTGCGACGCGCGTCCCACTATCGTCTGTCCGGCATGGTTCTCTCAGACCGCTCTATACGTGAGGCGCTCGACGCCGGCCACATCGTGATCGAACCGCTCGATGAGAGCTGTATCCAGCCGTCATCGGTCGATCTCCACGTCGATCACTACTTCCGGCTGTTCCGCAACCACACCAGCCGGGTCATCGACGTGCGCGAGGACCAGGAGGACCTCACCGAGCTGGTGGACATCGGCGAGGATCCTCTGATCCTGCACCCCGGCGAGTTCGTGCTCGGCTCCACCCAGGAGAAGGTCACCCTCCCCGACGACCTCGTCGCCCGCCTCGAGGGAAAGTCCTCGCTCGGCCGCCTCGGTCTCCTCATCCACTCGACGGCGGGCTTCGTCGACGCCGGTTGGGACGGTCACCTCACCCTCGAGCTCTCCAACGTGGCCAATCTGCCCATCACCGTGTATCCGGGCATGAAGATCGGCCAGATCAGCTTTCTGCAGATGACCACCCCGGCCGATCACCCCTACGGGTCGGACGGGCTCAAGTCGAAGTACCAGGGTCAGTGGGGCCCGACCCCCAGCCGGTATGCCGACAACTTCCGGCAATGACTCGACTCCCCAGGTCACCGGGGGTTCCGAGCTTTGTTACTCTGTAGTAACAACCTAGGAGGAATGCAGTGCCTCTCAGACTCGCCGTAGGCCTCGGCATCACCGCGGTGATGTTCGCCATCGCCGGTCGCCGGTTCTTCTGGCTCTTCAAGCTCATCTCGGCCGGCCAACCAGCCGTGCCCAGCCGCTTCCGGGACGTCCCCAAGCGCATCAAGGCGGAACTGGTGGAGGTGGGCGGACAGAAGAAGCTCCTGCAGTGGACCGTGCCCGGGTTGGCCCATGCATTCACCTTCTGGGGCTTCACCATCCTGTTCCTCACCATCATCGAGGCCTACGGGTGCCTCTTCCAGCGCAACTTCCACATCCCCCTGATCGGGCACACGGCGGTGATCGGCTTCCTGGAGGACTTCTTCGCCGTAGCCGTTCTCATCTCCCTCCTGGTCTTCGTGGGAATCCGGGTCAAGCACTCCCCGGCCCGGGAGAACCGGCGCTCCCGCTTCTTCGGCTCACACACGGGGGCGGCGTGGTTGGTGCTGCTCATGATCAGCGGGGTGATGATCACCCTCCTGCTCTACCGGGCCGCCCAGGTCAACACGGGCAACTTCCCCTACGGTTGGTGGGCCTTCGCCTCCCACGGCCTGGCCGACGCCCTCAAGCCCCTCGGCACCGGGGTGAACAGTGTCATCGAGACGGTGGCCCTGCTGGCCAACATCGCCATCATCACCGGCTTCTTGGTCTTCGTGTCCTACTCGAAGCACCTGCACATCTTCCTGGCCCCCATCAACGTGGCCACCTCGCGCCGCCCGCGCGCCCTCGGTGCCCTGGCCTCCACCCCGGACATGTCGATGGAGGACGTGGGTGACGACGACGAAGTGGTCTTCGGGGCCGGCCGCATCGAGGACTTCTCGTGGAAGCAGCTCCTCGACATGGCCACCTGCACCGAATGCGGTCGATGCCAGTCCCAGTGCCCGGCCTGGAACACCGGCAAACCGCTCTCGCCCAAGCTGTTGATCATGGACCTGCGCGACAACCTGTTCGCCTCGGCCGACCGGGTGATGGCGAAGAACCGGGCTGCCGGCGTCGAGGTGGAGAACCTTGTCCCGTCGGTGATCGATCCCGACGTCCTGTGGTCGTGTACCACCTGTGGCGCCTGCGTCGAGCAGTGCCCGGTCGACATCGAGCACATCGACACCATCATCGACATGCGCCGCTACGAGGTGCTCATGGAGTCGAAATTCCCGACCGAGGCCGGCCTCATGCTCCGCAACATCGAGAACCAGGGCGACCCCTGGGGGCTCGGTGCGTCCAAGCGCACCGACTGGACCGACGTGCTCGACTTCGAGGTGCCCGTCATCAGTGGGACCATCCCCGACGACATCGAGTACCTCTACTGGGTGGGCTGCGCCGGTGCCCTGGACGAGCGGGCCCGCAAGGGAGCACAGGCCACCGCCCGGATGCTCCACCGGGCCGGTGTCAGCTTCGGCATCCTCGGACCGAAGGAGCGCTGTACCGGTGACCCGGCCCGCCGGCTGGGCAACGAGTATCTCTACCAGGAGCAGGCCCGGACCAACATCGAGACCCTGGAGGGGGCGGGGATCAAGAAGGTCATCGCCACCTGCCCCCACTGTTTCAATTCCCTGGCCAACGAGTACCCGGCCCTGGGAGGCAACTTCGAGGTCATCCACCACAGCCAGTTGCTCGACCACCTGGTGACGGCGGGCAAGCTCACGCCCGGCGGCGGGTACACGGGGACGGTCACGTATCACGACCCCTGTTACCTGGGCCGCCACAACCGGGTCTTCGACGAGCCCCGGTCGGTCATCGACGCCATCCCCGGGGCCACCCAGGTGGAGATGAGGCGGTGCCGCGAGAAGGGCTTCTGCTGCGGCGCCGGCGGGGCGCGCATGTGGCTGGAGGAGAGCATCGGCAAGCGGGTCAACATGGAGCGGACCGAAGAGGCCATCGGGACCGGCGCCGACGTGGTGTCGACGGCCTGTCCCTACTGCATGATCATGCTCGACGACGCGGTGCGGGCCAACGCCAAAGAGGACGACGTGCGCGTTCTCGATCTCTCCCAGTTGCTGGAGGAGTCGATGGCCGAGCCGGTCGCCGTGGGCGCCGGCACCGCGCCGGCCGAGCACCGGCCGACAACGGAGGATGCGCCCGGAGGCGAGTAGCCGACGGTCCAGCCCGAGGCCGGCTCCGTGGCGCGGAGGTACGTAGCGGAGATGTCCGGAGGGGTTGCGGTCAGTCGAGGGCGAGGGCGAGGGCGTCGGCATCGCGTAGCCGGCTGGCCATGGCCGAGAGCATCTTCCTGGCGATGGTCGGCACCGACTCGAGCAGGCTGTTGAATTGGCGCTGCGAGAGGACGAGCAGGTCCATGTCGGTCTCCGATACCACCGACGCCGACCGCGGCCTCCGGTCGAGGAGGGCCAGCTCGCCGAAGTAGCTGCCCGGACCGAGGGAGGCCACCTTCCGGCCCTCACGGGTGACCGCCGCGGTGCCGCTCACGATGAGGAAGAACTCCATGCCGATGCGCCCTTCTTCGACCAGGACCTTGCCCTTGGGCACCTCGACCTCGTCGAGCGAACCGCGGATCTTGCGCAGCTCGGACGCCGAGCAACTCGAGAACAGCCAGATGGTCTTCAGATCCAGTGGTTTCGAGCGCGGGGACATGGCCGAGAGGCTACCGCGGCCGTCGTTTGACCGCCGGATATCGGCTCCGCACGAACGTGTCCGGTCGGCCTTCGCACACCGGACCGGTGAGGGCGGCGGATGCCGGATCCCGGCCCCTCTGACGGCTCGTGTCCGCTGCTACGCTCCTCCAATCGTTCGAGCAGCGCAGACGGGTGAGGGTCAACCGCCAGGCGACATAGGGGCCCGTCGAAGATGACGCCCGAGCCACCGCCCGCGGGTCAGCAGGCTCCTTCGGCATCCGGACAGGATGGGCGGCCGACGTCGCCCGAGGCTCCGGTGACGACCCTCCGTGGGGCGGGGGTGGACGTCGACCCCCGCCGCGCCCGGGCGATGGTGACCGGAGCCGTGCTGGTGGTGCTCCTCGCCGTCGCCGTCGTGCTGCTGGTGGCCGGCCTGAACAAGAACTCCCAAGCCTCGAGTCTGCGCCAGCACGGTGTACCGGTCGCAGTCACCGTCATCGGCTGCCAGGGACTGCTGGGCGGGAGCGGGTCCAACGCGGCTGGTTACTCGTGCCGAGGGACGTACACCTTCGACGCCCGCCATTTCGAGGAGGAGGTTCCGGGCACGGGACTCCACCGCCCCGGAAGCGTGGTCCGGGGCGTGATCGTTCCGAGCGACCCGGGCTTGTTGTCCACGCCCGGGGAGGTGGCCGACGAGCGCGCATCGTGGAACGTGTTCATCGCACCGGTCGTCCTGTTCGTGATGGCCCTCGGCGTGCTGGCCGTCCTCGTGCGCACGAGCAGGCGGACGCAGGCCCGTCGATCTCCCGTCGGGCCGTGAAACCGGGCTGACATGGCATTTCCGACCCACGGGCGAGCGAGGTAGCCTCGCGCATGGCCAGCCACGATCCGGACGACGCCGCTGACGGCTCCTCGCCCCCGATGACCAGACGGGAGCGGTTGACCGGGGCGGTGAGCAACTTCATGCTGAAGCCGGCCCCACCCGGGAAGGACTCCGGCGACGCGACGTCAGCCCAGCCCGGCGTGCCGACCACCATCCCCGAGATCGAAGCGGCCATCAAGCGGGCCGACGACAAGGAGCGGGTGATCGGATTGCTGGCGGCGCCGATTGCTGCCGCCATCGCCCTGCTGGTCGTGGGCAGCCTGGTGGCCCACGACCCGAGCGCCCTGTACGGCAACGGCCAGATCGACAAGCTGCACGTGAACCCGTCGCTCTATGAAGAACTCGGAGCCGTCACCCTGGCCCTGGCGCTGTTGATGTTGGGTGCGGCCTGGTTCCGCAAGCGAATTCTCATCGGGATCGCCATGGCCCTGTACGGGTTGTCCATCTTCAATCTCCACTACTGGGGATTCGGATTGCCCTTCATCCTGGGGGGCGCCTGGTACCTGGTGCGGGCCTACCGTCTGTCGGAGAAGCTCAAGCACGCCAAGGCGGACGGGGGCATGGGCGCCACCGGTGGGCGCGGCTCGACGGCGTCGCGCCCGCAATCCTCCAAGCGCTACACCCCACCGACGACGCCGGTCCGGCGGGCGACCAAGCCCAAGCCGGGCAAGGAGCTCGAGGCGGGCTGAGACGGGGGGCCGGCGACCGGCCCGCCTGTGCGTTCCTATGCAGCATCACGAGGCGGTGGTCGTCGCGCTTGCGCGCCGGTTCACGGCTTCCACCAGGGACTTTGAATCAGTTCACACGTTGGTAACACGGATGTGACCGTGCTGAAATCCCCACCCTGCATTGTTTGCGGCGGCAAGCCGAACTGCTCGTCTTGCCCTTGGCGAGCCTCGTGCCCCTGTCGGAGGTGCGGGCCTGCCATGACGCAGTGACAACAAGAGAGGAGCACTTTCAGCGTGCTAGCCGCAGCAGTGTCATATGTGCCGTATCCGAGCTGGCTCAATCCGGGCGACAACACCTGGCAGATAACTGCCGCCACGTTCGTCGGCCTCATGAGCCTCCCCGGCCTGGCGGTCCTCTATGCGTCAATCGTCCCCAAGAAGTGGGCGGTCAACGTGGTGGGCATGATGTTCGCCGGCTTCTCCCTGGTGATGCTGGCCTGGTTCCTGTGGGCCTACAAGATGGGCTTCGGGGCGAACTCGTTCGGAGGCGGAGTCAAGGACGGGGTACAGACCCAGCTGACCGGCGTGGGAGGTTGGACGCACTTCATCGACAACTTCCTCGGCAAACCGGGTCCGGTCACCAGCCCTCAAGGTGAACAGGGCCAGGCGGTGTCGGCTGCCAACACCATCATCCCGTTCCACTTCCCGACAGCGTCGCTGGCGTACTTCCAGCTGGTGTTCGCGGCGATCACCCCGCTGCTGTTCCTCGGGAGCGTGCTCGGACGGATCAAGTTCCTCGCCTGGTGCCTCCTCGTGCCACTGTGGACGACCTGCGTCTACTCGGTGGACGCCTTCCTGCTGTGGGGCGGCGGTTACTTCGCCCAGGAGGGATCGCTCGACTTCTCCGGCGGGTACGTCATCCACATGTCCGCCGGTGTGTCGGGCTTCGTCGCCGCCTGGGTCCTCGGTCCACGGCTTCTGCGAGACCGACAACACTTCCTGCCCAACAACCTGATCATGGCGGCGGTCGGCGCCGGCATCCTGTGGCTCGGTTGGAACGGCTTCAACGGTGGTGACCCGTACTACGCCGGGGCCAGTGCGGCCAGTGCGGTGGTCAACACCAACCTGGCCACCGCGGCCGGTCTGCTCACCTGGGTGGCCTGGGACGCGTGGGTATCCAAGGAGAAGAAACCCACCTTCCTGGGTGCCGTCAACGGCATGATCTGCGGCCTGGTCGGCATCACACCGTGTGCAGGCTGGGTCAACGGACAGGGAGCCATCTACGTCGGGTTGATCTGCTCCAGCATCGTCTGGGTGGCGTGGAACTTCCTGTCCAAGGTGCGCCCCTTCTCCAAGGTGGACGACGCCCTCGGGGTCATCTACACCCACGGCATCGCCGGCTTCTTCGGTGGCCTGCTGCTCGGCATCTTCGGGGACCCGAACATGCTCGAGTACGGCTGCGGCCACCTCGACGCCTCGGGGCAGGTCATCGCCACCACGGCGACCCAGTACGCCACGGCCAAGGGCTCGTGCGTTCCGTTCGGGGTGAACGGGCTGGTCTATACCGGATCCGCCCACCAGTTGTGGGAACAGTTCCGGGCCGCCGTCTTCGTCATCATCTGGTCGGCGCTGCTGACCTTCATCCTGATGAAGCTCATCGGGCTCGTACTCCGTGGCGCCCGCTACAAGGACGAGATCCTCGAGGTCGGTGACCTCGCCATCCACGGCGAAGAGGCCTTCCCCGAAGAGACGTTCGCCGAGCGGGTCGGGGCCATGTCGATGGCCGGTGATGCGCCTTCGCGCGGAGGTGGGGGTGGTGTTCAGCTCTCCGTCTCGGTTGATGATGCGATAGTAAGCAAACCCGGTGACTGGCCACCGCCCGACATCGTCGGCCTCTAACTCGACCACTACGAACCCAAGGAGAAATCGCCATGAAGTTAGTCGTAGCGGTGCTGAAGCCGTTCAAGCTCGACGAGGTCAAGGAGGGACTGAAGAGTCTCGGTGTCCACGGCCTGACCCTCACCGAGGCCCAGGGCTTCGGTCGGCAGCGAGGTCACACCGAGGTGTACCGGGGTGCCGAGTACGAGGTCGAGTTCGTGCCGAAGATCAGGCTCGAGATCCTCGTCGACGACTCCCAGGTCGACGAGGTGGTCACCACCATCGTCGACAGTGCGGGAACTGGAAAGATCGGTGACGGCAAGGTCTGGGTCCTCCCCGTTGAGGAAGTCATCCGGGTCCGGACAGGAGAGCGCGGAGCGGACGCTCTTTGAAACTTGCCTACCGAGTGGTTCATGGTCTCGTTTGTGGGGACAGACGAACCTGAATGACAAGAGGGCCGGCTCTCACGAGCCGGCCCTCTGTCGCGGTATGCCATCCGGCGGGCGTTGGATCCGGCGATCCGGCGATCCGGCGATCCGGCGATCCGGTCAGCCCGCCTGCCGGCGCACGGCCTCTGCCGCCACCCGGGCCGCCTCGGGGTCGCCCAGGTAGTCCTTGGACACGACGGTCAGCTCGTCGTCGAACCGGTAGAGGAAGGGGATGCCGGTGGGGATCTCGAGGTCCACGATCTCGTCGTCGGTGATGTCGTCGATGTGCTTGCGCAGCGCCCGCAGGCTGTTGCCGTGGGCCACGACCAGCACCGCGCCACCTCGGGCGCCCTCGGCCAGCAGGTCGGGCACGATGGCGTCGTCCCAGTAGGGGAGCACCCGGGCCACCACGTCGGCCAGGCACTCGGTGGTCGGCAGCGCGTCGACCGGGACGTCCCGGTAGCGGGGATCGCCGGCGGGGTGGTGCTCGCTGCCGCGCTCGACCGGCGGTGGCGGGGTGTCGTAGCTTCGCCGCCAGGCCATCACCTGGGCCATTCCGTGCTCGGCCGCGGTCTCCTCCTTGTTCCTCCCCTGGAGGGCGCCGTAGTGACGTTCGTTGAGCCGCCAGTGGCGGCGGACCGGCAGCCACGGCCGCCCGGCCGTCTCCAGGGTCAGCTCGGCCGTCCGGATGGCCCGGACCAGCACCGACGTGTGGAGAATCCGCAGGTCCAGGCCGGCTTCGCCCAAGAGCCGGCCGGCGTTCTCGGCCTCCGAGCGGCCCACTTCGGTGAGGTCGACGTCGTGCCAGCCGGTGAACAGGTTGTCGGCGTTCCACTGCGACTGGCCGTGGCGGAGAAGTACCAGTTGGGGCATGGTTCGAGCGTATCCCGCCCACACCGGACCGAACCCCTGTCGGCGTCCCGGAAACCGAACCATGGACGCCCCTGACCAAGGGGCAGGTTGTCAGGGGCATCCCAGCCTGGAGCCGGAGCGGCGGACCCCTACTCGACAGGATGGCTATGTCCCCCTTTACCCGGTTCTCACCGATCGAAACCTCTTTCTTCGGTTTCCCGGGTTTACTGGATCTCCTGGGTCTTGCCTGGGTTGCGCCCAGGCCGGGAGCCGGGCGGCGGGCCTCGCTCTCCGACCCGGGCGCATCAATCCCCTACCCCGGCGCGGCGTGCGCCAACCGTGCGGCGAATGGCGCCGAGGCCCCTGGTGCCGGATTCGCGGCCGAAAGAGACCCCTCACCTGGGCTTTTCCCAATGGGGGAGAGGCTGGACGGGCATCCTCATCACAAAATGCTAAGAAACTTGTGCATCTGGCACTCAACTTTGGTATAGTTAGATCCGTAAGAAAAGGGATGTCGAACAGGAGCCGTGGAGGCGACCGGGCAGTCCCGAACAAGAGTGTCTGAAGTGCAGAGCGTTGGAAGAGCAGAGTCGGACGGAGTGCCGACTCACAGAGAGTGCCCGAAGGGGCAGTGAGCGTGCCCGAAGGGGCAGTGAGTAGGAGGAACAAGATGGCCAAGGCCGTAGGAATCGATCTCGGAACGACCAACTCGGTGGTGTCCGTGCTGGAGGCCGGTGAGCCGGTCGTCATACCGAACGCCGAAGGAGGGCGGACGACCCCGTCGGTCGTCGGATTCGCCAAGTCGGGTGAGGTACTCGTCGGCGAGGTGGCCAAGCGCCAGGCCATCACCAACCCCGACCGGACGATCCGCTCGGTCAAGCGGCATATGGGGACATCGTGGACGATCGACATCGACGCCAAGGACTACACCGCACAGGAGATCTCGGCCCGCATCCTGGGCAAGCTCAAGAGGGACGCCGAGGCGTTCCTGGGCGACACGGTGACCCAGGCGGTCATCACCGTCCCTGCGTACTTCGACGACGCCCAGCGGACCGCGACCAAAGAGGCGGGGGCCATCGCCGGTCTCGAGGTCCTGCGCATCATCAACGAGCCCACGGCGGCCGCCCTGGCCTACGGATTGGACAAGGAAGGGGCCGACCAGACGGTGCTGGTCTTCGACCTCGGCGGCGGCACCTTCGACGTGTCCCTCCTCGACATCGGGGACGGGGTCTTCGAGGTCAAGAGCACCGCAGGCAACTCCAAGCTGGGTGGCGACGACTGGGACCAGCGCATCATCGACTGGTTGGTCAAGACGTTCAAGGACACCGAGGGCGTCGATCTCTCCACCGACAAGATGGCCACCCAGCGCCTGCAGGAAGCCGCTGAGAAGGCGAAGATCGAGCTGTCCTCGTTGCAGGAGACCCAGATCAACCTGCCCTTCATCACGGCCACGTCCGAGGGCCCCAAGCACCTCGACGTGAAGCTGAGCCGGGCCACGTTCAACGAGCTGACGGCCGATCTGGTCGAGGCGTGCAAGGGGCCGTTCGACCAGGCCATCGCCGACTCGGGCCTTTCCAAGGGTGACATCGATCATGTCGTGCTGGTCGGAGGTTCGACCCGGATCCCAGCGGTTCAGGAGCTGGTCCAGCAGATGACGGGCAAGGAGGCCCACAAGGGCGTCAACCCCGACGAAGTGGTGGCCATCGGCGCGGCCGTGCAGGCCGGTGTCCTGAAGGGTGAGGTCAAAGACGTCCTCCTCCTCGATGTCACCCCGCTCTCGCTGGGCATCGAGACCAAGGGCAGCGTGATGCACCGTCTCATCGAGCGGAACACCACCATCCCGACCAAGCGCAGCGAGGTGTTCACCACGGCCGACGACAACCAGCCCTCGGTCGAGGTCCACGTGCTCCAGGGTGAGCGCGAGATGGCCATGTACAACAAGACGCTGGGCAAGTTCCAACTGGTGGACCTGCCTCCCGCCCCCCGCGGCGTGCCCCAGATCGAGGTCACCTTCGATATCGACGCCAACGGCATCGTCCACGTGTCGGCCAAGGACAGGGCCACCGGCAAGGAGCAGTCGATGACCATCACCGGCCAGTCCTCGCTGGCCAAGGACGACATCGAGCGCATGGTCAAGGACGCCGAGGCCCACGCCGAGGATGACCGCCGCCGCAAGGAGGAGGCCGAGGTGCGCAACAATGCCGACACCCTCGTGTACCAGACGGAGAAGCTCCTGAAGGACCAGGGCGAGAAGTTCCAGGGCGACGAGAAGGAGAAGGTCGAGGTGGCACTGGGCTCCCTCAAGGAGGCCCTGGCCGGCTCGGACGTCGAGGCCATCAAGTCCTCGACGGAGACGCTTCTCTCGGCCAGCCAGTCGTTCAGCCAGCGCCTCTACGAGGAGGCATCGAAGGCGGATGCCGCCGCACCGGGCGGCCAGGTGCCGGCCGACGACTCCTCTGACGACGAGGTCGTGGATGCCGAGATCGTCGACGACAAGAGCTGATCGTCGATGACCGACATCTATGGGTCAGATCGGGACGCGGGGAAACAGGAGCCGGAGGTCGAAGAGATCTCCGGCTCCCGGTTCGACCGTGGCGCTGATCTCGATGACAGGGGGCTCGCCGATACCGATGTGGTGGACGCGGACGTCATCGGGGACGAGCTGGACGACGACACGACCGAGATCATCAGCGGTGCCTCCCCCGAGTTCGCCGATGTGAAAGACGCGCTGGCCCAGCGGGACGAGTACCTCGACTCGCTGCGTCGCCTGCAGGCCGAGTTCGAGAACTACAAGAAGCGGGTGGCCAAGCAGCAGGGCGATCAGGTCGCTCGTGCTGCGCTGTCCCTGGTGGACAAATTGCTCCCGGTCCTCGACACGCTGGACCTGGCCACGTCACATATCGGCAACGCCGAGTCCGCCGACGGGCGCGCCCTGGTGGCCGCGTCCGGCCAATTGCGGGACGTGCTGGCCAAAGAGGGTCTCGAGCGCATCGACCCGCTGGGTGAGGAGTTCGACCCCACTGCCCACGAGGCGGTGGGCCAGGTCGCGCCCGAAGCGGGCGAGGATGGTGCGGCCGGATCGGCCGGGCCTGATCAGACCGCGGCCGTCCCGGCACGGGGCGAGCCGGTGGTGGCCGAGGTCATGCGACCCGGGTACCGCTGGCGCGGCGCAGTGGTGCGTCCCGCCATGGTGATGGTGAAGGGCTGAGAGGGACCGGGTAAGGCCACGTGGCGCCACAACGCGAATGGTTCGAAAAGGACTACTACAAGACCCTGGGAGTCTCCTCGACGGCCACGGCCAAGGAGATCACCAGCGCCTATAGGAAGCTGGCCAAGAAGCACCATCCGGACACCAACCCGGGCCAGGAGGAGACGTTCAAGGAGATCAGCGCGGCCTACGACGTGCTCGGTGACGCCGATCGGCGTAAGGAGTACGACGAGGTGCGGGCCATGGGGCCTGCGGCCGGCGGCTTCGGTGGGGGATTCCCCGGCGGCTTCGGCGGGGCCGGGGGCGGCGGCACCTACCGGGTCGAGGACATGGGCGACCTCGGCGACCTGTTCGGCGGTCTGTTCGGCCGCGGCCGGCGGGGTGGTGGGACCACCGGGCCGCAACGGGGTGCCGATCTGGAGACCGAGCTGCACCTCTCGTTCGAGGATGCGGTGAACGGGGCGACCACGTCGGTCAATCTCACCTCCGACGTCCGCTGCCATACCTGCGGGGGCAGCGGGGCCGCCCCCGGGACCCAACCGGTGACCTGCCCGCGGTGCGGCGGGTCGGGAACCCTCCAGGACGATCAGGGCCTCTTCTCCCTGAGCCAGATCTGCCCCCAGTGCGGCGGCCGGGGGACCGTGGTGACCACGCCGTGCCCGACCTGTTCGGGCACCGGTGTCGAGCACCGCAACCGCACCGTCAAGGTGCGCATCCCCGCCGGCGTCGAGGACGGCCAGCGGATCCGGGTGAAGGGAAAGGGGGCGGCCGGTCGGGGCAACGCGCCGAGTGGCGACCTCTACGTGGTGGTCCGGGTGGACAGGCACGGCGTGTTCGGGCGTCGCGGCCGCAATCTCACCCTCACCGTGCCCATCTCCTATCCCGAGGCGACGCTGGGCACGACCCTCACCGTCCCCACCCTCACCGATCCGGTCACCCTGCGGGTGGCCCCGGGCACCCCCTCGGGCCGTACCTTCCGGGTCAAGGGCCGCGGCGTCCCGGCCGGAAGGAAGAGTGTCACGGGTGACCTCCTCGTCACCGTCGAAGTGGCGGTGCCCGACAAATTGACAGATGACCAGCGCGCCGCCGTCGAGGCCCTCGCCGAGGTGGTCGACCCGCCGGCGCGCGACGTACTGGGAGTGTGACATGAGTGACGATCCCCGATCACGGGCCGTGTATGTGATCTCGGTGGCCGCCGAGCTGACCGGGGTGCATCCCCAGACCCTCCGGCTCTACGAGCGCAAGGGTCTGCTCGACCCGAGCCGCACCGAGGGCGGGAGCAGGCGCTTCAGCGACCAGGACCTCGAGAGGCTCCGGCACATCCAGAGCCTTACCAACGCGGGACTCAACCTGGAGGGGGTTCGCCGGGTGATGGAGCTCGAGACCGAAGTGGCCCGGCTCCGCCAGGAGCTGATTACCACCCGGGCCGAAGCTCGTGAGGCGGTCGCCGTGACCCACCGCAAGTACCGGCGAGAGCTGGTCCCGCTGTCCCAGATGCCCGTGCCGGCGCGTTCGGCACACCGCAACCTACGAGGGCCAGGAGGAAGCCGATGACCATCAACCCAGACCGCTGGACCCTCAAGACCCAGGAAGCGTTGGCCTCCGCCGTCGACCGCGCCCGCAGCGCCCACAACCCCGAGGTCACGCCCGACCACGTGCTCGCGGCCATCCTCGACCAGGCGGATGGAATCGCCGCTCCCGTCCTGACCCGGGTGGGCGTGGAGCCGTCGGTGGTGCGCGACCGGATCAACGGGGAGCTGGCCCGGTTGCCCCAGGCTGTGGGCGGGGAGGAGCCCGGCATCAACCGCGCCCTTCGCGACGTGCTCACCGCGGCGGACAGCCAGCGGTCCGACATGGGCGACGAGTACCTGTCGGTCGAACACCTGTTGCTGGCCATGGCTGACCGGGTGGGAGTGGACCGCGACCAGTTGCTCGGCGCGCTCCGTGACGTCCGCGGCAGCCATCGGGTCACCTCGCAGAATCCGGAGGAGACCTTCCAGGCCCTCGAGCGCTACGGCCGCGACCTCACCGCGCTGGCCCGTCAGGGGAAGATCGACCCGGTCATCGGACGCGACGAGGAGGTCCGGCGGGTCATCCAGGTCCTGTCCCGCCGGACGAAGAACAACCCGGTCCTCATCGGTGAGCCGGGAGTGGGCAAGACGGCCATCGTGGAGGGGCTGGCCCAGCGGATCGTCGAGGGCGATGTGCCCGAGGGACTGAAGGGGAAGCGGGTCATCGCACTCGACCTGAGTTCGATGGTGGCGGGGGCCAAGTACCGCGGTGAGTTCGAAGAGCGCCTCAAGGCGGTGCTGAAGGAGATCACCGACGCCGAGGGCGAGGTCATCACCTTCATCGACGAGCTCCACACCATCGTCGGTGCCGGCGGCGGCGGCGAAGGGGCCATGGACGCGGGCAACATGATCAAGCCGATGCTGGCCCGCGGCGAGCTGCGGATGATCGGTGCCACCACGCTCGACGAGTATCGCAAGTACATCGAGAAGGACGCGGCATTGGAGCGCCGGTTCCAGCAGGTCTTCGTGCCGCCCCCGTCGGTGGAGGACACCATCGCCATCCTGCGGGGCCTGAAGGAGCGGTACGAGGTCCACCACGGGGTGCGGATCCAGGACGCGGCGCTGGTGGCGTCGGCCGTGCTCTCGGACCGGTATGTGACGGGCCGGTTCCTGCCCGACAAGGCCATCGATCTCATGGACGAGGCGGCCAGCCGGCTCCGCATCGAGATCGACTCGATGCCCACCGAGCTCGATGTGGTCAGCCGGCGGCTGCGGCAGCTGGAGATCGAGCGGATGGCGCTGGCCAAGGAGACCGACAGCGCCTCGGCCGAGCGGCTGGCGCGGCTGGACGAGGAGATGGCCAACCTCCAGGAGGAGTCGGTGGCCATGACCGCCCACTGGCAGTCGGAGAAAGAGGCCATCAACACCATCCAGACCCTCAAGGGCGAGCTCGAGCAGCAGCGGGGCGAGGCCGAGCGCCTGGCCCGGGACGGCAATCTGGCCCAGTCCTCGGAGATCACCTACGGGCTCATTCCCGACCTCGAGCGCCAGGTGGAAGAGGCCACCAATGCCCTCAACGAACTGCAGAAGGACCAGCGCTTCCTCAAGGAGGAGGTCGAT
>JBEKOI010000068.1:0-15221 GCA_049521915.1 Acidimicrobiales bacterium
CGGTCATCCCGTGGCTCCGGAGGGGGCTGCCGGCGTCTTCGGCACCGAACCGCCGTGGGCGGCCAGGATGGCCAGGACCTGGTCGAGGGTGGAGACGCGGTAGATCTTGAGCCCCGGCCGGTCCTTGCTCAAGGCGGCCTTGTACTCCAGGACGGGTACGAAGAAGATCGAAGCGCCGGCGTTCTCGACGGCCACCGTCTTCTGGGGGACGCCCCCGACGTCGCCCACGTTCCCCTGGCTGTCGATGGTGCCGGTGGCGGCCACGGTGCGACCACCGGTGAGGGACCCCTTGTCCAGGGCATCGATCACGCCGAGGGTCATGGCCAGCCCGGCCGACGGGCCACCGATGTTGGTCACGTTGATGGACACCGGGAACGGGTAGGTGAAGTCGACCTGGTCCTCGGTGTCGATGCCGAGGTCCAGGGGATGCATCTGGCCGCCGCCCAGGTCGACGAGGGTCCGCTTGAGGGTGACGGCCACGGGAGCCGGACGGGCCGTGCCGCCCCTCCTCACGGTGAGGGTCACCGTCTGGCCGGAGTGGTAGTGGGACAGCGCGGCGGTCAGATCGTCGGCGTCGGGAGTAGCCACCCCGTCGACGGCGGTGATGACGTCACCCACATTGAGCACCGCGTAGGCGGGCGTGCCCGGATAGGTACCGGAGATGACGGCTCCGGACGGGGTGGCCGTGACCGTGTACCCGAGGTGTCGCAGTGCAGCCGTCTTGGCGTCCGCCTCGGCCTGTGACATCTCGAGCGCCCCCTGGGCTCCGAGTTCGGACGGGGAGGTGCCGCCGGTGACGTCATCCAATGGATACAGGGCCGTGTCGCTCTGCAGCCTGTAGAAGAGGTAGGACAGCGCGGTGACCCTCCCTTCCTCGACGTCGGTGAGCAGCACCGGGTGGGTGACCGGATGACCCTTGTCCGCCGGTACGGTGATGAACTGCTGGACGGACTGGGCCGTCCCCGGTTGGATGGCGTAGTAGTTGAGGTCGACGCGGGAGGCCACGGCTACGGCCAGCACGACCACGATGAAGATGACCCAGGGCCACCGCCGGCGCCGGCGGGTGTCCGCACTCCGAGCCCCGTCCTCTTCCCACCGTTTGGCCATCGGCAGGGGCCCGGCCGGTGGCGACGGGACATCGGGCGCGGGGGGCCCGTCCGGGCCTCGTCCGTCTCCGGCACGCGAACCGGCCACCGCTGCTCCCACTTGTTCATCGTCCCCGGTCATAGTGGTGTTGTGGTCACCCCTCCGTCTCCGGATCCGTCGGCGCCCGGCCGAGCCCACGATCCCGACCAGAAGACTGCCACGGAACTTCTCCGACCTGACGTCACCGAGCGTCGGCGGGCCGCGGCCCTGGCCGGTCATGTCGGGGACGAACCCGCGGCGCGTCTCGCCCTGGGCAATGATGACGCCGCGGTTCGATCGACGGCTCTCGGCGCCCTCGATCGACTCGGGGTGCTGACCGAGTCGGACCTCCGGTCGGCGGTGACCGACCCATCTCCCCTCGTGCGGCGACGCGGCTGCGAGCTGGCCGCGGACTTCCCTGCCGTCGACATCTCGAGCGCGTTGGGCGACGACGATTGGTCGGTGGTGGAGATGGCCGCCTGGGTGCTGGGCGAGCGGCAGGACCTGTCGGCCGTGCCCGCCCTGGTCGAGTTGGCCTCGGTCAGGGCGGGCCACTCCGACCCGCTGTGCCGCGAAGCCGCGGTCGCCGCGCTCGGAGCCATCGGCGACCCCGTAGGGCTGCCCGCCGTCCTGGCCGCCCTCGAGGACAAGCCGGCCGTCCGCCGGCGCGCCGCCGTGGCGCTGGCCGCCTTCGACGATCCCGCCGTCGAGCCCGCGCTCCGACGGTGCCTCGAGGATCGTGACTGGCAGGTCCGTCAGGTGGCCGAGGACCTCCTGGCCGTGGAGTGACCGGCGCCGTCAGGTCTCGGCGGCAGCGAAGATGGGGCGGAGGCTGTCGAACGAATCGAGGCAGATCCCGGCACCCAGCACCACGCACTCGAGTGGCGTGGCCACCAGATGGACCGGCACCTCGGTCTCATCGGCGAGGCGATTGGCCAGACCCCGGAGCATCGCTCCCCCACCGACCAGATGAATCCCCTCGTAGATGATGTCCTGCGCCAGCTCGGGAGGCGATTCGGCCAGGCACCCGACCACGGTGTCGACGATCAGCTCGACCTGATCGTGGAGGGCGTAGCGCACCTCCTCCGGGGAGAGGACCACGGTCTTCGGCAGACCGGTCCTGATCTCACGACCCCGCACCTCGGCCTTGACCTCGTCGGCGTAGGGCAGGGCCGACCCGATGGCCAGTTTGAGCTCCTCGCCGGTACGTTCGCCGATGGCCACGCCGTGCTCGTGGCGGACGTAGTGCTGGATGGCGGCATCCATGTCGAAGCCGCCGCAGCGAATGGCCTGGGAGGCGACGACCCCGCCGAGTGAGATCACCGCGGTCTCTGTCGTGCCACCTCCGACGTCCACCACCATGTTGCCCACCGGCTCGTGGATGTCCAGCCCGGCCCCGATCGCCGCGGCCATGGGCTGCTCGATGAGATGGGCCGCGGACGCGCCGGCTCGGCGCGCCGCCTCCTTCACCGCCCGGCGCTCGACGGAGGTGATGGCCGACGGCACGCAGATGAGCACCCGGGGCCGATTCAGCTTGGTGACCCCGGCGCGCCGGAGGAGCAGCCGGATCATCCGTTCGGTGATCTCGAAATCGGTGATGGCTCCCTCGCGCAAGGGTCGGACGGCCACGATGTAGCCGGGGGTCCGCCCGATCATCTTCCACGCCTCGTTCCCCACGGCGAGGACCTCGTGGGTCCGGGTATTGAGGGCGATCACCGTCGGCTGGTTCAACACGATGCCCTTGCCCTTGGCATACACGAGGGTGTTGGCCGTCCCGAGATCGATAGCCAGGTCTCGAGCCACGCTGTCATCGTAGGGCCACCATGCACGCCGGCGTGATTGACGGCCCCGGCCTGGGCCCGCTGAGGCGGAGAGGATGGCGAGGCGACGCCCCTGACGGCGCCGTCATCGGTAACCTCGGGTCCGTGGACGAAGACGACCAGGGCGGATCGGGTCGCGACCCCGAAGACGGCCGGTGGGACGAATCCGACGGCGAGAGCCTGCGCGGATGGATCCATCCCGATGACCGGCTGTGGCGCCATCCATCGGAAGCAGGCCGGGATCCGGCCCGGGCGGGCCCCGTTCCCACCGCGTCCCAGCCCGCCGGCCAGGGCCGCAGCACAGCACCCTGGGTGTTCGGCGGGGCCACAGCCTGTGTCGTCGTGGCGTTGGTGACGGCGGGCCTGGTCATGGCGGCCACCGGCGCCGACCAGTCCCCGAAGAGCCGGACCGTCTATCTCGTGGGGACGCCGACCACCGATCCGGGGTTGGGCCAGACGGCCGGGCATGCCACCCTCGAGGCCATGGTGGCCTCGGTCCGCCCGTCGACGGTTGTCCTGCGTATCCACCGGGGGGGCCGCGTCTCGTCCACGACCGGTCTCGTCGCCGAGTCCGGCGGGATCATCGTGACACCTTCACAGGGGCTGACCGGGGCGAGATCGATTACCGCCATCGAGCCGGACGGCACCCGGGAGCAGGCGGCATTGGTCGGGACCGACCCGACATCCGGTCTGGCAGTGCTCCGGATCGATGACGATCTTCCAGCCGCGACCTTCGACGACGACGATCTCCCGGTGGGGGCGGTCGCCGTTGCCGCCACCCTCGAGCCCCGTTCGAAGGCCCGCTCCACCCCCTCGTCCCTCGTCTATGCCGGCACCGTCGTCTCGACTGGACAGGCGTCGGGCACGGGTACGGAGACCACCTCCTTCTCGGCCACCATGGTCCGGGCACCGCTTGTCCGCGACGACCTCGGGTGTCCCCTGGTCGCCGCAGACGGCCACGTGATCGGCATGCTCGAACTGACCGAGGGGAAGGGGAATTCGGCCATGGCCGTCTTCCTTCCGTCCGAGCTCGTGCTCGGGGTGGCGCTCCAACTCGTCGAATCGGGCACGGTGGAGCACGGTTGGGTGGGCATCCAGGCCAGCGACGCGGGGGCAACCGCGACGACAGCCGACCGCACCATGGTGGCATCGGCATCGACGAGTGACGGTGCCCGTGTGGACTCCGTCGAGGTCGACAGCCCGGCCTCGATGGCGGGATTGGAACCCGGAGACGTCATCACCGCCATCGACGGGTACCCGGTCCAGTCCGCGGCGGAGCTGCGATCCCGCCTGTATCCCGACCCTCCGGGGACCGATCTGGCGGTGACGTTCGAGCGCGGTGGGACCACTGCCGAAGTCTCGGTCGTGATGGCCGGCCAGGACGGCGATGCACCGGAGGATGGCTCCTCGCCGTAGCATGTGGGCATGGCACCGCCTGACACAGGGGACTCGGGGAACCCGTTCCAGTCACTGCTCGGCGACCTGATGAACATGCTCGGCACGAATGCGCCGAACCAGTGGGAGATGACTCGGTCCTTCGCCGTCAACGTGGCCACCGGAGGGGAAGCCGAGCCGAACGTGGAGCCTGTGCAACGAATTCGCCTCGAGCAGCTCTCGCGGGTGGCGGAGTTGAACGTCATCGAGGCCACCGGCATGCCCGTGTCCCCCGACGGACGGCGACTGACCTGCGTTCCGGTGGGCCGGGGCGACTGGACGGTGCGAGTGCTCGACTCGTGGCGGCCGATACTGAGCTTGATGACACCCGCCTCCGGCCCGGTGCCCCCGGCCACGGACCCGGAGCAGGTGCCGCCGCCCGATCTCTTCGACGGCGACGAAGGGCTGGGTGGGATCGGCAACCTGCTCGGGCAGTGGGCCACCGCCATCGGACCGATGTTCTTCGGCCTGCAGGTGGGATCGGTGGTGGGTCATCTGTCCCATCGGGCCCTGGGGCAGTACCCGTTGGCCGTTCCATGGGCGCCGTCGGATGAGCTTCTCCTGGTCACGTCCAACATCGCTTCGTTCGCCGAAGACTGGAGCCTTCCCGAGGAGGAGGCGCTGCTCTGGGTGTGTGCCCGCGAGCTGGCCTCAAATTCGGTGCTGACCCGCCCGGCCATCAGAGGCCGGATGGAGGAATTGCTCCTGACCCTGGCCGAGTCCTCCGCCTCGGCCCAGCAGGATCTGGCCGGACGCCTCGGGGAGCTCGGTGCGCCCGGGGGTGTCGACGGCCCCGGCGGCATGGACCTCGAGTCGTTGCAGGGGATGTTCGACGACCCCGAAGCTCTCCTCGGTGGTCTCTTGACCCCCGAAACCCGCCGTTCGTCCGATCAGCTCACCGGGCTGGCGGTGGTCATCGACGGGTATGCCGACCACATCGCGGACCTGGTGGGACAGAAGTTGGTCGGTTCGCACACCCAATTGACCGAAGCCTGGTACCGGCGCCGGACCGAACGGGGCAAAGGGGAGGAAGCGGCGGGGGCTCTGTTCGGACTCGACCTGGATCAGACACAGGTCGACCGGGGGCGGTCGTTCATCAGCGGTGTCGTGGAGCGGGCCGGTGAGGACGGATTGGCCAAGCTTTGGTCCTCGGCCCGCAACCTGCCCACACCTTCGGAAGTGGACGCCCCCGGGCTCTGGCTCGAGCGGATCAACCTGCCCGAGCTCGACGACCCGCAGGACTGATCAGCTTCGCCGATCCCTCGCCCGAGGGGGTGGCGGTAGGTTCAGGCCTCGACGACCGGAGGCGTCTCGCCCTCGAGCGCTTCTTCGACGGGCACCTCTTCTTCGGGTAGGCCCAGATCCCACTCGAGAAGGATGTTCTCTCGTTCGGCATCGCGGATCACGCGCTCGCGGTTGCGGCGGTACTGCGGATCGTGCGGCGGGAGGAGAACGAGCCGCGCCATCGTGCGGCGCCGGAACTCCTCGATCAGGACCGGGTCTCCGTAGTCGGAGCGAACTTCCCAGTGAGGGGCGACCGGCCCGAGGTACACAACCCGGACGTGACCGACCGGAGGCAGTGGCTCCCCGCCGTCCTCCGGCAGGATCTGATCGTCGGTGACCGGGGTCATGGCAGTGGTTCCTCCTGAGGTGGCGGCACCGGCATCCTACCCGGCGAGCGGGCGGGCTCCGAGCGTCACGTCCACGTCCATGAGCCTGCTGCCTCGGTACACGCCGATGGTGACGTGGTCACCGGGGACCAGGGGATGGATGGCCGAGGTGAGATCGTCGGGGCTTTGGATGGTGGTGCGGTTGAACGACACGATCACGTCGTCGACGTGGAGGGCCGCCTTCTGAGCCGGACTGCGTGGCTCGACCGAGATGACCAGCGCGCCCGAGGACGGGGTCAGGTGGTCCGTCTGCCGGAGGGCCGGGGTCACCGGCCCGACGGTCACCCCGATGTAGGCCGAGTTGGCCGCCGGGTTCAGCTCGGGGACGGGCGACCCCGCCCCGCCGGTGCCGCCGGTTCGCAACTTGGCCAGCAACGGCTTGACCGAGTCCACGGTGATGGCGAATCCGATGTTCTGGGTCGGCGCGTTGCCGCTGGTGTCCGAGGCCACCGCGGTGTTCATGCCGATCACCCCTCCGTCCGAGTCGACCAGTGGCCCGCCCGAGTTGCCGGGGTTGATGGCGGCATCGGTCTGGATGAGCCCGGCCAGGTTCTCGGTCTGTCCGTCATCGTTCTCTGCCGTCAGGGACCGGTTCTCCGCCGAGACGATCCCCTCGGTCACCGACGGTCCACCGGCCAGGGCCAGTGCGTTGCCGATGGCCAGCACCGCGTCACCCACACGGGCCTGCGACGAGTCGGCGAAGGTGACGGTGGGGAGGTTGGCGGCGTGGTCGATCTGGATCAGGGCCAGGTCGTCACCCGGATCGGTTCCGAGCACATGCGCCGGCAACGCGGTGGTCTGTCCGAACAGCGTCACCGTCAACGAGTCGGACCCCACGATGACGTGGTCGTTGGTCAGGACCTCCCCTCCGGGGGTCAGGATCATGCCGCTCCCCGCGGACTCGGCGAAGTCACCCCCGACGGATGCCCCGCCTGCCCCGGACTGGCTGTCGATGGAGACGACAGCCGGCTCCACCTTGGCCAGCACCTCTTGGACGTCCTGCGGTCGGACCAACACGCTCTTGTTGGGGAAGTACTTCTGGACGATGGTCTGTTGGGTGTTGGCTCCGACGATGGCTCCGACCAGTCCCCCGAACAGCGCGGCCACGATGGCGGTGACGATGACCACCCACGCCCACGTGCGCCGGTGCAGGGTGTGCCGCACCAGCGCAGGCGGAGGCGGGCCCGGGTAGGGAGAGAGATATCCGCCGGCGGGAGCGCCGGGGTAGACCGGAGGGCCGGGGTAGACCGGAGGGCCGGGGTAGGCGGGAGGGCCGGGGTAAACCAGATAGCCCGTGGGGGGAGGCGGCGGGTACGGGGCGGTGCCGGGATAGGGCGGGGCCACCGGGGGGGATGCCACGGGCGGGCCTCCTGGCGCCGGAGGGGATGCCGGCGGGGGATCCGCCGGTGGGGCAGGAGCGAGATCATCCCCCTCGGGCAGGATCGAGGGCACGCTGCGGGGGGGCGGTGGCCGGTCGGGTCCGTCGGTGGGAGGCCGGCCGGATCCTCCGCGGTTCGGACTTTCATAAGAAGGCCCTGGTGCCTCATAAGAAAATTGTGAGGATTCCATCAATACCGGCTCATTTCGCACTACTGACCAGCGTGAAATGCGACACTAGTTGCGTAACGGAGGGCGACGGCACCAGGGCTCGACACACCGCTTCGAGACCCACCGCAGCCTCCTCGAGTCCGATGGAGGGACCATGGATACGGAGTGGATGAGCGAGGGAAAATGCAGGGATCTCTCTCCCGCCATTTTCTTTCCCAGCGACGGCGTCGGCGTGCAGGCGGCGCAACGCATCTGCGCCGAATGCCCGGTGGCCGAGGCGTGCCTCCAGTACGCCCTCGACGAGCGGGTGGACCACGGCGTGTGGGGTGGCAAGTCCGAACGTGAACGCCGGCGGTTGCTCCGACGCCGTCGGGTCGGACACGCCGTCTCCGTCTGAACCGTGGCCTGAAGCGGCGGACGTGGGCGGGCTCGCATCACTGGCCGAGTGCGTCGTCAACATCAGTGAGGGGCGTGACCGGGCAACGATCGGGGCAGTGCGGGATGCGGGTGGTGCCGCCGTACTCGATGTCCACTCCGACCCCGAGCACCACCGCTCCGTACTGACCCTGGGCGGCACCCTCGAGAGGGTCGAAGAAGCGGCTCGACGCGTCGTCAGCTCGGCGGTGGCCCGCATCGATATCCGCTCCCATACCGGCGCCCATCCCCGGTTGGGCGCGGCCGATGTCGTGCCGTTCGTCCCGCTGCCGAGCCCCTTCCCGGTGAAGCGGTCCGGGGTTCGCCCGGCGACCGATCGCCTCCGGTCCGACGTGCTCGAAGCGAGGAACCGCTTCGCCGCCTGGGCCGGGGCCGAGTTGGAACTCCCCTGCTTCCTCTACGGACCGGAGCGGTCGCTCCCCGATGTCCGCCGCCGTGCATTCACGTCGCTCGAGCCGGATGCCGGGCCGTCGACGCCCCATCCGACCGCGGGGAGCACCGCGGTCGGGGCCCGGCCCGTGCTCGTCGCCTACAACGTGTGGATCGCCGGCAACGGCGACGCCGGCACCGACGCCGGACGGGCCCATGCCCTGTCGGTGGCCCGCTCGCTGGCTGCCGAGCTGCGGGGCCCGAGCGTGCGCAGCCTGGGCCTGCCCGTCGGGGAAGGCGCCCAGGTCAGTTTCAACCTGATCGATCCGGGTTCCGTCTCCGTGGCCGGCGTCTACGACGCGGTGGTGGCCGGGGCCGAGTCGGCGGGCTGCTCGGTGCTCAGGGCCGAACTCGTCGGGCTGGTGCCGGCCGGCACCCTCGAACAGGTGCCGCGCCACCGGTGGCCGGAACTCGACCTGGACGAGGACCGGACCATCGAGGGCCTGATCGAAGCGGGACGGTAGACGGCGACGGGCCGGAGGCCGGGCGTCGACTTAGGAAGCACTCCCGACGGCCCGACGCTGCATGGCCCGTTGACGGCGCAGCCGCCGGCGCTCACGCTCGGACAGTCCTCCCCAGATCCCGAACTTCTCCCCGTTGGCCAGGGCGTACTCCAAGCAATCTTCGCGAACGACGCACCCCCGGCACACTTCCTTGGCCTCGCGGGTCGATGCCCCTCGCTCGGGGAAGAAAAGATCGGGGTCCACTCCCATACAGTTGGCCCTGGTCTGCCAACTGCGCTCCTGGGGCCCGTACATCAATGACACCATGTCCATTGACAGGCCTCCCTCCCAGTCATCCACACGGTTTCAGGCGAAACCGCATAGCACGGATGTAACTACAGATATGTCATCATTCACTATCGGAGAGGGAAACGCAAGAAAAAGCTCCTTGTGAACAGGATCGCAAGCTCCGGGCGGCCCCCGCGGCCGTAGGAACACGCCCCCATGGGCGGCCCCCGTGGGGGCCGGAATCGTGCCCGCCCGGCCCCCACCGCCCACGCGGCGACGGAGACCGGCGATCAGCTCAGCCCGCTCGCCGGCCTCGGGTCCGAAGGGCCGTCTTGTGGGCCAGGAAGTCGACGAGCACATAGTCGCCGAGCTCGTCGGGCGAGGTGGCGAAGGTGCGGCCGCGGTTGATCCGGGCCAACTGCTCGATGAAGCCCTGCAGGCCCCGGTCGGGATCGAGCAGGAAGGTGTTGATGGTGATCCCCGCCCGGGTGCAGCGCATCACCTCGGCCAGGGTCACCTCCAGGGTTTCCGGGACGGGCGGGTAGTTGAAGTACACGTCGTACCCGACCCCGCCCTCGTAGGGGATCACGTGGGCCGTCGGCTCCCCGTCGGTCACCAGGATGATCTGCTTGGTCCCCTGTTGATGAGCCAGCATCTTGCGGGCCAGGATGAGCCCGTGCTGCAGGTTCGTCCCGTACACGTAGTCCCAGCTGACCGTGGGTAGGTCCTCGGGCTCGATGACCCGGGCCACTTCTGAGAACCCGACCAGCCCCAGGTAGTCCCGCGGGAACCGGGTCGAGATCAGGGTGTGCAGGGCCATGGCCATCTTCTTCGCCGGGACGAAGTTGTCGCGCATCGGCATCGACAGGGAGAGGTCGAGGAGCAGCACCGTGGCCGAGCGGGTCAGCGATTCGGTCTCGATGACTTCGAAGTCGTTGGGAGACAGCCGAACCGGGACACCGCTGCCGGCCCTGCGGACCGCGTTGTGCACGGTACGGGACAGGTCCAGGTTGAACGGATCCCCGAACTCGTAGGGCTTGGTGGTCTCCTCGCGGTCGTGACCCGTCCCCGTGTAGGTGGTGCGGTGGTTGCCCACCCGATCCTTGTTCAGCTGGTCGAACAGGTCCGACAGGGCCTGTTGGCCGATCCGGCGGATGCCCTTGGGGGTCAGCTCGAAGCGGCCCTCGCGCTGATCGATGAGCCCGGCATCGGCCAGCTGCTTGGCCAGCTTGGAAAGACGGTCGAGGGATCGGGCCGCGTCCTCGCCGAGGTGCTGCCTCACCTTGTCCAGATCGACCTCGCTGAGGGACGCCGGCGAGGTGGCCGACCGGAGGTAGCTCTCGAGCTCGTCCAGGTCCCGCAGGCGCCCGGCGGCGTCGGTCCCCTCCCCCATACCCATGGGCTCGTCACCGCTGAATCGGAAGCGCTGGTCCCAACCGGCCCCGGGGAAGGCCCGCTGCAGATTGCCGGCCAGCCGATCCACCTGCCAGCGGAGGTCGAGGTCCTCGAGCAGCGACTCGGCCAGACCCTGGAGCTGCGAGCGCTGCTCGGGGGACATCGAGTTCCACATGGCCTGGGCCGCGGCCATGCGGGCGGCCAGCTGGGCCAAGAGCTCGTCGAGGTCGGCCGGGTCGCCCGGGAACAGATCCCCGAACTGCTCCATGAACGACTCGAACGAAGGATCGATCTCCTCGCCCGCCTCCCGCTGCTCGATCATCCGGTTGAGGGCATCGAAGGCCTCGCGCATGTGGGCCAGCTGTCCGGGATCGGGATTGGAGAGGGCCTCCGACATCTGATCGAAGTAGGTCCGGGCGACCTCCTCGCGCAGCCGCTCGACCAGTTCCTCGAAGTGCTGACGTGCCTCGGAGGAGACGAACTCGTAGTTCTGCAGACCGCGCACCATGCCGGCCAGATCACCCGGGAGCAGATCGAGCTGCATCCGCCGCTCTGCCGCCACCTCGTCGGTGACCTCCCGACGGCGCTCGTCACCGGACTGGCGCGCATCGGACTCGAGCTGTTCGATGCCGATGCGCTCCTCGGACAGGACCTGCTGGAGCTCCTCGGCGATCTCGCGGTACGCGCCACCGAGGTCGCCGCGGTCGAGTTGCTCCTCCCGTTCGAGGCGCAGCTGGTCGAGCAGGTCGCGCAACCCCTGGACCTGTTCCCCGTCCGGGGTCCTCCAGCCGCGGTTGAGCATGCGTTGCAATGCCTCGTGGAGGTCGCCGTTGGCCAGCAGGTCGTCGGTCAATTGCGACAGCACCGAGTCGGTATCGTCGACGAGGGCGTCCTGGGTCCCGTCCCAGCGCCGGTAGTCGAAGCGCCAGGTCATCCCCGGCCCCGATACGTCGCCCGTGCTCCAGCCGCCTCCTTGTTGAGCCGTTTGGTCAGGTGCAGCCCTTCCAGCAGGAATTCCACCGCGCTGGCCACGACCCCGGGGTCTTCCGATCCGCCGGTCAACCCCAGCACCGGGGCCGACAGCGCCGGCATCTGGGCCAGCGTGGCCGCATAGGCGGAGGCCGGCAGGTCGTCTCCGGCATGGACGACGGTTTCGGTGGTGAACGCCCCGACCACACTCTGGGGATCGGCCAAGACCACCCTGCGCCGGTAGACGAGCAGCACCGCAGCCGAGACCAGCTGGCCGAGGAGGACCTGTTCGCGTCCCTCCTCGAGGGATTCGATCTCGACCTTGCCCTGGGTCGACGAGACCAGGGCCTGGAGATCGGAAACCCGGGGCACGGCCTCGGTCTCCCCGTTGCGCAGGGCCCGACGGGTGGCGTTGGCCACCAGCGTCTCGTAGTTGGCGATGGTGAGCCGCACCGACACCCCGGAACGCTGGTTGAGGTGGGGGCTCTCACGGGCCAGCTGGCTCAGCTCGGCCACGACCTCGGCCATGAAATCGGGCACTTCGACGTTCACACCGGACTCGGCGCCGGACATCCCGGCGGAACCGGTCCGACCGGGAAGATCGGCCTCGGCCTCGGCGATGCGCAACTCGGTGGCGGCGTCGGGAGGGTAGTGGGTGCGGATCTGGGCCCCGAAGCGGTCCTTCAGGGGGGTGATGATCCGGCCACGGTTGGTGTAGTCCTCGGGATTGGCCGTGGCCACGAGCATGATGTCGAGCGGAAGTCGGACCCGGTGTCCACGGATCTGCACGTCCCGCTCCTCGAGCACGTTGAGCAGCCCGACCTGGATGCGCTCGGCCAGGTCCGGGAGCTCGTTGACGGCGAAGATGCCCCGATTGAGCCGGGGCACGAGGCCGTAGTGGATGGTCAGCTCGTCGGACAGGTAGCGGCCTTCGGCCACACGGATGGGATCGACCTCGCCGATGAGGTCGGCGATGGAGGTGTCCGGGGTGGCCAGCTTCTCGCCGTAGCGGTCGCTCCGGTGCACCCAGGCCACGGGCAGGTCGTCGCCCGCCTCGGCCAGGAGGTCCTTGGCGAAACGGGAGACGGGGTGGTAGGGGTCGTCGTTGATCTCCGAGTGGGCCACGATGGGCAGCCACTCGTCGAGGAGCCCGACCAACGACCGGATGATCCGCGTCTTGGCCTGGCCCCGCTCACCGAGGAGGATGACGTCGTGCCCGGCCAGGACGGCGTTCTCGAGCTGGGGTAGCACGCTGTTCTCGAAGCCGAGAACCCCGGTGACCAGGGCCTCGCCGTCAGCGATGCGTCTCGAGGCGTTGCGCCTGATCTCCTCGGCCACCGGGATGGACTTCCAGCCCGAGTCCCGGAGCCGGCCCAGGGTGGTGATGTCGGGAGGAGGGGTCGACCTCACCGAGAAGTCCAGGGTGGGTGGGCTGGCGTCCGTGTGATCAGAAGGTTCCGGCGTGCTCATGGACCGAGCCTACGCGGCACGATCAGGCCGTGGTGCGTCGTGGGGGTGCCGCCCGGGTGCGGGGTGGTCGGGGCTGCCCTGAGCGGCAGGCGGCCGCCGGGTCGGATGCCGTCGGGCCGGCGGGCCGACCGCTGGGGGCCGATGTTTCGCAAGGATGCCGCCGGGGTGGAAAGATGAGGGTCCGTCAGCGTCCAGGGTCACTGCACCCGCGCGCACTGCGGCCGGAAATGGCCAGATCAGGGAGAGAACACTTGACCACGTTGGAGGACGCCACAGCAGCCCCGGCCGTGACCCCGGTCGTCCTGGGAGGAGCTCGAGGCGGCCCGGCGGTCCCGACCCTCCGCCGGGACACGTGGTGGATCCAGCCGGTCGTGACGGTGACGGTGCTCACCGCGTTCGTCGGCTATGCCAGCTGGGCGGCGTTCGTGAACAAGGACTACTACGCCGGGGCCACGCTGCACCGCGACCTGATCTCGCCCTTCTACTCCCCGTGCCTGACCGAGAGTTGTGTGCCCGGCAGCCATCCGGGCACGGTGATCACCTGGTGGGAGATCTCACCCGCCCTCCTCATCCTGATCTTCCCCCTCGGCTTCCGCCTCACCTGTTACTACTACCGGAAGGCCTACTACCGGTCGTTCTGGTTGGCCCCGCCGGCCTGTGCGGTGTCCGACGGCCACGGCTCCTACACCGGCGAGACGCGGTTCCCCCTGCTGCTGCAGAACATCCACCGCTACTTCTTCTACTTCGGTCTCGTGTTCAACGTGATCCTGACCATCGATGCGATCGTCGCCTTCCGCCAACCCGGCAACGGCATCGGGTTCAGCGTGGGCACCGCGGTGCTCCTGATCAACGCAACCCTCCTGTGGCTCTATTCGCTCAGCTGCCACGCGTGCCGCCATCTCTGCGGAGGCGGGGTCAAGCAGTTCTCGACCTCCCCGATCCGCCACCGCATCTGGAAGACCCTGACCCCACTCAACGCCCGGCACATGGTCTTCGCGTGGATGAGCCTGGTCTTCGTGGCCTTCACCGACTTCTATGTCCGGCTGGTGGCGAGCGGCACCATCCACGACTACGGCTTCCACTTCTGAGGGGTACCGGGACCAATGGCTGACTACGAGACACACGATTTCGACGTCATCATCGTCGGCGCCGGCGGCGCCGGGCTGCGGGCCGCCATCGAGGCGAAGTCCAAGGGGCTGCGCACGGCACTGGTGTGCAAGTCGTTGCTGGGGAAGGCCCACACGGTGATGGCCGAGGGCGGCGTGGCCGCCGCGCTCGGAAACGTCTACGACGAGGACAACTGGAAGGTCCATTTCCGCGACACCATGCGCGGCGGCAAGATGCTCAACAACTGGCGCATGGCCCAGCTTCACGCCCAGGAGGCTCCCGACCGGGTGCGCGAGCTCGAGGACTGGGGCGCCCTGTTCGACCGCACCAAGGACGGTCTGATCCTCCAACGCGACTTCGGCGGGCACCGCTTCGCCCGCCTGGCCCACATCGGTGACCGGACCGGCCTCGAGCTCATCCGCACCCTCCAGCAGAAGGCGGTGGCCGACGGCATCGAGGTCTTCATGGAGGTCAAGGTGCTCCGGCTCCTGCATGATGCCGACGGGGCCGTCTCCGGGCTCGTCGGGTACTGGCGCCCCTCCGGGGAATTCGTGGTCTTCACGGCCAAGGCCGTGGTGATGGCCACGGGCGGTGTGGGAAAGAGCTGGCTGGTCACCTCCAACTCGTGGGAGTCGACCGGGGACGGTCACGCCATGTCGCTGTGGGCCGGCGCCGATCTCATCGACATGGAGTCCGTGCAGTTCCACCCGACGGGAATGGTGTGGCCCCTGTCGGTCCGCGGCATCCTGGTGACCGAAGGGGTCCGCGGCGACGGAGGCGTGCTGCGCAATTCGGACGGCAGGCGGTTCATGTTCGACTACATCCCGCCCATGTTCGCAGCCGAGACGGCCGACTCCGAGGACGAGGCCGACAAGTGGTACGACGACCACACCGCCGGCCGCCGGCCACCGGAGCTGCTGCCCCGCGACGAGGTCGCCCGCTCGATCAACTCCGAGGTCAAGGCCGGCCGCGGCAGCCCGCACGGCGGGGTGTTCCTCGACATCGCCACCCGGCGCACGCCCGAGGACATCCGTCGCCGCCTGCCGTCCATGTACCACCAGTTCAAGGAGCTGGCCGACGTGGACATC
>JBEKOI010000069.1:0-14983 GCA_049521915.1 Acidimicrobiales bacterium
TGCTCAAGCCGACCAACACGATGGTCCAGACCGACGAGTGGCGGAAGGGTGCCAAGGGCGCATGGAACGGCACGTTCGATGTGGAGGTCAAGGGTGCGCCCATCCATATCTCGGGGACGATGCGCCTCGCCCCCGCTGAGAAGAAGTGCATGCACGAGATCGACATCGACGTCAACGTCAAGGTCCCCCTTGTCGGAGGCAGGATCGCAGAATGGGCCGGCACGGGTGAAGTGCAGCAGACTCTCGACGGGCAGTTCGCCTTCTACAAGGGCTGGCTGGCCGAGCACAGCCAGGCCTGAGCGCCCCGGGCACTGTTGCGTTGAACGCGACGGCTCTGTTACATCGACACCTTGCATGGACGGAGCGAAGTTCGTGCCCATGGCTGAACGAAGCTGTCGGGATGAAGCGGCGCCCTCTCATCCGACGCTGTGGATGCCAAGAATGTCGTCCATATTGCTCGAACCCATTGAACCGCCCGCTCGCACCGGGGGAGGTCGCCGAGCCGAAGCCATCGGACCTGCAGCCTTTCATGCGGAGATTCAGCCCGTATGGCCCGTGAACGACTCTTCAGACAACTGCAATCGCTCTGGGTCGGTCGCTGTTCTCAGCCTGAGCAGCTGAGGGGCATCGTTGGTGGCACCACCGGCTGGGTCTCCGCCTAGATCCCGAGTATCGACGCGACATGCGTTATTCTGTACTCGTGGATCCACGAATAACGAATACGTCCGAACTCGAGAATGCCCTCGCAGCTGCCGGCGTCGAATTTGAACGATCAGGGGACGGTGTCCTTCGTGTCGGTCCTGCTGAACTAGAGGTCAGGGAGATGAGCGTCGTCCGACAGAGCGATGCAACGTTCTTGGCCCAGAAGCATGGACGCTCCGATATCTCTCGGGTCGTGGTAGTGGCTGATCGCATCTCGGCGGATGCGAGGCGGCAGTTGACAGATGCCGGCATCGCCTGGCTTGATCGCAGAGGGCACTTTTGGATGCGGGTGCCCGGCAACTACGTAAATGCGGACATTCCAAGCACTGCGCCAGTATCACCGCGAGTCGTCGACATACTGAGCGGAACCGGCTTCGACGTCTGTCTTGCCCTACTCGAGTCACCGGACGTCCCGGTGGGAGTCAACGAATTGGCGCGGAAGATCGGCCGCTCGCCCAGCAGGGTCTCAGAGATTCTTGCGGCCCTCCGGCGGGAGGGTCTAGTGGAGAGTGGCAATCGTCCAATGGTTCCCGAGATGTTTTGGGACGTCGCCGACAGATGGAGGCCGCGCTGGATTCCGCTTGCAGCGGAGCCGAAGCCAGAACCGGCCGACCGATACCGCCTTTCAGGCACGGCAGGGGCGCTCGCCCTGGGGGCGCCGATCGCCGTAGGAACCAACTGGCCGCAGCTCTATGTCGCCGACGACACCGACATCGCGGCCATCGCGGCTGCCTATGGAGCATCGGGCGGCTGGACGGCGGCGGAGATCGCAGTCTGCCCCTCCATCTATGTCCTGTCCCAGGCGCCAATGGCATTTCGGGGTGGATTTCCCGTTGCCAGTCCAATCGTCGTGGCTCTGGACCTGGCTCGGGATAAAGCCCGGGGCCGGGAGATACTCGAAAGTTGGACGCCGGAAGGCCGTAGACGTGTCTGGTGAGCTGCATATCTCTGCCAACCCTGTGGTTCTCCGTCTCGTTCGGGCACTGCAAACGCTGGTGCAACAAGTCCCTACTACCGAATTCGCAGTTATCGGAGGACTCGCCGTAATGGTCCGACTTCAGGGCGCACACCGGGTAACAGACGACCTCGACACCGTTGCCACCCAGCACGGTGATGACCCCACCCGTGTCGAGATCGTCACTGGGATCGAAGGTGCAGTCGAGGGTACAAAGGTTGACTGTATTGCAGTAGGTGATGTTCCGGCTGCCGAGCTGCACGGAGCGGAACTTCCGGACGACGAACTCGACCGGGCGTTCGTTCTCTCCCACAGATGGGCACTTGATTCGGCCGAGAATCGAATCCTCAGGGCTGACGATCTCGAGCTGTCGGCGACCGTCGACTGTCGGTTTGCTAGCGCCGCGGCCCTTGTCGCTATGAAGCTCCAATCTTCCCCTCGGAGGAAGGGAGACCGGTCCTACAAGGCCGGCGGTGACCTGTTTGATATCTTCCGTCTCATTTCGAATCCAGAACTGACGCGAGCCATCGCGGTCTCGCTGCACACGGCACCACACGACCTCGGTAGTTGGTGTGCGGCATCGGTAGCAGGTTCCTTTGTGGACCAATCCGACCGAAGTGCCGCAGCGATTGCTCGTTCGGGCGTGGCTGGGGCCCGCTCACCCACAAGTGCAGAATTGCGGCGAGCCGGCGAGCTGCTCGTCCACTGGTTCGAAGATACGCCACCTTGACCGGTTACCTCGCCCCCGAAACACCGATCCTCAAATAGATCCGCTGTGGCCTCAGCTTCATAGGCTGATAGCGGGCACACTGCCTATGCGCCCAGACACGACGCGCCGTCGGGGCAACCGCAGTGCCCGACTGGCCACCAAAGACGTACGACAGTAACGTTACCACCTGTGGTAACGTTACTGTCGTGGGAAAGATACACCGTGGCGGGTTCATACTTGTCAGATGGATTGGTGACCACAGCCCTAGACACGTACACGTCTACCGAGATGGCAAGTTGATTGTGAAGTGGGATCTCGAGCATGGGCAGCCGATGCGTGGAAAAGCGAGCGCTCGTCTTCGACGCATTCTGAAGGAACTAGTGGAAGAGGGAGAACTATGAAAATCGTCAATGTCACCGGCAACAATCGCCGGCACCTCTTTGAGGTGCACCTGCGCGATCGGGATCTAGTCCTTCCTTATTCAACAGTGAATCCAACCCCATCAGCCAGTGATCGACTCGTTGAGGTTTTCGTCGACCCGGAACTCGCTCGAGAGGGCTTCACGTACAAGCTTCGATCTGGCAAAGAGGGAAGCGTCCACATCGACAGTGTTCTTGAATACAACGAAGATCCGTCGTACTTGGCAGAGCTGACCATGTACCGACTCACTCAGGCTGCCCGAGAGAGGTTTGATGCTTCAGAGCTCTCAGCTCGAGAGATCTCACGAAGGTTAGGAACATCGCCTGCGCAGCTTTATCGACTTCTCGATCCGACCAACTATGCCAAGTCCCTCCGTCAGCTCTTCTCTCTGCTCCACTTGCTGGGATACGAGATTGATGTCGAAGTCAAAGACCGCTCTCCACGGCCTTTGGCAAGCTGAATGCCTGGCCACGGACGCCGAGTTCAGTTGCCATAGTCGGGGTTGTGTCTCAGCCTCCGTAGCTGAGGCGCCTGATTCGCATGGCGCTCGGAGAAGGAACGATCGAATAGCGAATCGTGGCGTGACCCGGCAGTGGGGATCCTCGGCCCCACGGGGTCCAGGTGTGCCCATTCGAAGTCATGGCGTGGCCTCGTCGGGGCCGGTCGCACCACCGAATCCCGCGTGCCGAGCAACGAACCTGTCTCGCTCGGCCTCGCCGGAGAAGAGGAGGATTGTCCAGGCGAAGGTGGCGCCACTGCGGCGGAGCGTCTCGTAGCGATGGTTCCCGTCTTCCAGGTAGTACTTGCCGTCACGGTGGGAGATAAGAAGCGGCGGAGGGTGCCACCCCTCCTCGAAACTGTGCTCCATGGCTTCGACGTCTGATTCCCAATCCTCCTCTGCCACAGGGACGACCACTTGGTGCTCGTCTGGGCCCGCCATAGGAGTGAGCTGGTCGAGCTTGAATCGAACTGGTCCGAAGAAAGTCGTCCCGCTGAAGGCAAGGGCAGCAGCGAGCGGTGCATTGTCGCTACCTGGACTCGCGAGGAAGTCGACCACCCAGTCACCCAGTCTGCCCTCGTCCGCGGCCAGCTGGGCCGAGGCAAGTGAGAACTCTTGACCGTTCGTCATGTAGGTGGTTGGCGAGGTAAAGAGGACGTGATCAGGTCCGCTAGTGCGGTCAGGGAAGGGACTCGCTCGTAGTCGGCACCGAGATGTAGACCGAGTGGGTCCATGAGGAACGGTCGGATCCCGGCCCTTCGAGCGCCGACGACGTCTATTGCGGGCATGTCGCCCACGTACCAGACTTGCTCGACGTCGAGTCCCAGGAGATCGACGGCGGCTTCGAAGATTCTGGGGTTGGGCTTCATGACGCCGACGTTGCCGGAGTCGACGACACACTCAACTTCCACGCCGACCCCAGGACCCACCTGACACAGTTCGAGTTGTGCGAGGCGCTGGGCCATCAAACCATCGGCATTCGAAACGATACCGAGTCGGACCCCTGTGTCGGCGAGAGCCTGCAGGCCTTTTCGACTTGTCGGCACGGGCTCGACCCACAGGGCTGCATCGGCGAACTCACTGTCGATATGAAAATGTGCTTCTTCGCGCCAGTCCGTTGGCACACCGCACTCGGCGACGTAGGTCTGAAGGTAGTCGAGCCACGCCTCTGACCAATCCGCTTCGACGTCGACATGGGCGCCGAACCGGACTGCGGCCCGGTAGTGCGCGTCAGCCAATACCTCCCGTCCGACGGTGCACTCTGCCCTGGCGAAGGCGGCAAGAATCCGGTCGGGGTCGGGGAGGACGAATACGCCGCCGGCATCAAGAAGTACTGCCGCGGGAGGATCGCCGGTAGAGGCCATGCTGAGACGGTACACACACGCGAGCTCCCGCTGGCGTCCGTACTGCGAATTCCAGCCAGGACTGCCGGCCCCTGCCCGACCCTCCACCTGCGCAACAGCTAGAGCGCACCGACATCCCAATTGTGGCCGTGGGCTGGCACTTCTCCTTGAAGTCATGTGGGTACCGAAAATGCGTTCGGGCACCTTGACGAGGACTTCTGCAAATCGGACGGAAACGCCAAGCTACCGGCGCAAGAGCCTCAACCGACCCTCGCTTTGCGCCGATAAGGAATGGGAGCGACTTAGGTGGTGCGGTGCACGTCAGACAAACGGCATGGAAGTCGGTCCTGGTGGGTGGATTGGTATCAATCGGCCTCTACTTTGTGCTGCCCGGCTCCAAGAGCCAAGACATCGCCTACGCGGTCCTCGGGTCTGCGTCGGTGGTGTGCATCCTGATCGGCATCCGCCTGCACCGTCCAAGTGACCGACTCGGCTGGTTTCTGCTCGCTGCGGCGGGAGCCTGCTTCACCCTCGGAGATGACACGTGGTCGTACTACAACGTGATCCTCCATGCCAACGTTCCCTTCCCCTCGTTCGCTGATGCGCTCTATCTGGCCGGCTATCCCTTTCTCCTCGCCGGTGTTCTGAGACTCACACGGAATCCGAATCGGTCGATCCGACGTGAGGACAATGCCGATGCGGTAGTGGTCTCACTGGGAGCATTGGCGATCTCGTGGCATTTCCTGATGAGTTCCTATGTCCACGACTCGTCGCTCGGCTCGTTCGGGATGCTGGTCAATTTGGCCTATCCGATGATGGATATCGCCTTGGTTTTCATTCTGTTCCGCGCGCTGGTCTTCGGGGGTTCACAACGTCCGTTTCACGGGTTGTTGGCTGTCGCCATGATCGTCATGTTCGTTGGCGACTTCATCTACGACCTGCTGGTGCTCCACAACAGCTACCAGACTGGTAACGCATGCGACGCGCTCTTCCTCACCGAATACGTGCTCATCGCTGCGGCAGCGCTTCATCCGTCGATCAGCCAAGGCTGGACGCCCATTCAGAAGGCGAACGGAGCCGATCTCGGTCGCGATCTGACCAATCGTCAACGACTTCCGATTGTCATGTTCGCTGGATTCATCCCACCCGCCATTCTCATCATTACCGCTTTACTCGGTCTATCGGCGAGCATTCTCGTAATGGCGATTCTCTGTGCGGGCGTTTTCGCTGTCATCTGTTTCCGGATGCACTGGCTCATCGATCGGATCAGCCGCCAGGCGCTGGTGATGAACGAGACCGAGAGCCACCTGCGCTACCTGGCGTTCCATGACGAGCTCACCGGACTGGCCAACCGGGCACTCCTCTACGACAGGATCGAGCACGTATTGGCAGGGATGTCCCGGACGGGAGGGTCGGTTGCCTTGTGCTTCTGTGATCTCGACGGATTCAAGGCGATCAACGATACGCTGGGCCACCATTTCGGCGACGAAGTGCTCATCACGGTTGGAGCGATGATCGAATCCATCGTTCGCCCCGGCGACACCGTCGCTCGACTCGGCGGTGATGAGTTCGGAGTACTCATCGCAGATGCGGATTCCCCAGCAACCGTCCGGGACATCGCCGATCGAATCGTGACTGCCCTTGACCGAAAGTCGGAGCTCAGCGAGGGACATCTTGCCGGGCTGTCGATGAGCATGGGGGTCTCTTTTGCTGACGCGACCACACCGGTCGATCACCTGATAAGTGAGGCAGACGCGGCAATGTACGAAGCCAAATCGAACGGCAGGAACCGTGTGGAGATATTCCAGCCGTCTATGCGTACCCGCCTGACCGATCGGTTGGCTTTGACCAGCGGATTCCGTGGATCCTTGGAGCGGTCGGAGTACTTCCTCGAGTACCAGCCGATCTATTCGCTCACCCGGCATCGACGGTTGCTTGGCTTCGAGGCCCTGGTGCGGTGGAGACACCCGACGATCGGATTGGTCGCTCCACTCGATTTCATTCCGATTGCAGAGGAGACGGGATTCATCGTTCCCCTTGGTCGGTGGGTGCTCATCGAGGCCTGCGAGCAACTGGCGGCATGGTCGCAAGCAAGCAGGATGTCCATCGGCATGTCGGTCAATCTCTCCAGGCGCCAGCTGGTCGTGCCCGACTTCACGAATGATGTTCGCTCCGCGGTCGGTCTCAGCGGCATCAATTTCAAGCAGCTGGTTCTGGAGGTCACTGAGGGCGTGTTGATGGAGAATCCGGAGCAAGCCGTGTCGACCCTCTCCGAGCTGCAAGAACTCGGTTTGAGGGTTGCAGTCGATGACTTCGGAACAGGCTATTCCTCGCTGAGCCACCTTCAACAGTTCCCCGTTGACGTCCTGAAGATCGATCGAGCCTTCATCTGCCCACTCAATCGTGAGGGACCTGAGGGCGCGGCCCTACTCACATCGATCATCGACATGGCGCACACGCTGAACCTTCAAGTCGTCGCCGAGGGAATTGAAGACGAGTACCAACTCGAGGCACTGGCGGAGATGGGCTGCTTGTTCGGCCAGGGCTTTCTCCTGGGTCGGCCGCTCAGTGCAGATGCGGCCTCAGATCTGATCGAGGCGGCCAACACCTCCACTGCAATCTGATGCCATGAGCCGGTATTAAGAAGCCGCGCTGTGGCCCGACCCGTGCCCGCGCGGACCGGGCGCTGGTGCTCGGCTACCTGACCTGACCCCTGATCTCGCTCCACCTGACGTTGACCCAAGAGAAGTTGCGGGATCGAGCCCCGGAATCCCTGATCAGGCCACCTGGATGAACTTTCGGCACCTACAGGTTCAATTCTGGGTGAGATCGTCGAGAGCAAAGTGTGAAGGTGCCAATCCCGTGAAAGTTCTGTTCTTGCAGCCCGGTTCACATTTCTATCACCCACGTCATGATCAACAGATCCGGATGACATCTTGGCTCCCACAAGGTGCGAGTTAGGGGTCAGCCTCAGCACCGACTATGGCCACTCAGAATTCGTGTCACCATGAGCGGGCAGTCCGGGGAGTCCCCCCGGCGAGTCTCCGGGGGGATGACATGGACGACCTATCCGGCAAGGTGGCGGTGGTGACCGGCGGCGCGGCCGGGATCGGGCGCGGAATCGTCGGCGCGCTGCTCGACGAGGGCTGTCGCGTGGTGATCGCCGACATCGAGGCTCCGGTGCTCGAGGTCACGGTCGCCGAGTTGGACGGCCGGGGCGACGTGACCGGGATTGTGACCGACGTGTCCGACCCCACCTCGGTGGAGCGCCTGGCGGACACGGTCTTCGACGAGTTCGGGGTGTGCCACGTGCTGTGGAACAACGCCGGTGTGACCTCGGGCGGCGGCGGGAACCCGTGGGAGCAGGAGCCCAATGACTGGCGGTGGTGCTTCGGGGTCAACGTGTTCGGGACCGCAAACGGGGTGCTGGCTTTCGTGCCTCGGATGATCGCCTCGGGCGAGGAGGGCGTGGTCGTCACGACGTCGTCGGGTGACGGCGGGATCGCCCCCGTGCCCTACGCCTCGGTCTACGCGTCGTCCAAGGCGGCGATCAGCTGCCTGACCGAGGCCCTGGCCCACCAGTTCGCCGCCCAGGGCACCAATCTGTCGGCCGCCGTCTTCTACCCGTCGGGCGGCCTGCTCGAGACCGGGCTCTGGGAGGCGCAGCGGAACCGGCCGGCCGGGCTGGCCCGGGTGCGCCCGCGCCCGCCCGCCCCGGGTACGACGTTCGCCGAGTTCAAGGCGGCGCTCGCCGCCGCCGGTCGCCCGACCGACACCGTCGACCTCGACGAACTCGGCCGCTTCGCCGTCCAGGGTGTGAGGGACGGGAAGTTCGTGATCATGCACGACCTCGACCGTGCCGGGGCCCTGCTGCACGCCCGGGCCGACGCCATCGCGCAGGGCGCGCTGCCGCCCTCCGCCCTCGACGGACTGGTCTGACGCCAGCCCAGGAACACCGACCACCTCCAGGGGGACCCCATGACCATCGAGCTCACACCGGACAGCCGCTACACGGTCATCAGCGCCGACGCCCACGCCGGCGGCGACATCCTCGACTACCGGCCCTACCTGGCGAATCGGTGGCACGACGAGTTCGACGCGTGGGCCGCCGCCTACGTCAACCCGTACGCCGACCTGCAGGCGGCGACCGCCTACCGCAGCTGGGACTCCGACAGGCGCCTGGCTGAGAACGACGCCGACGGGATTGCCGCCGAGGTGCTGTTCCCGAACACCGTGCCCCCGTTCTTCGAGGAGGGGAGCCTGCTGGCGCTCCCCCCGACTGCGGCCGACTACGAGCGCCGGTGGGCCGGGGTCCAGGCCCACAACCGCTGGCTGGCCGACTTCTGCGCGCTTGCGCCGGGCCGCCGGGCCGGCGTTGCCCAGATCTTCGCCAACGACATCGATGACGCCCTGGCCGAGGTGCGGTGGGCGGCCGCCACCTTCGACCCCTTCGGTGGGATCCTGCTGCCCAGCCTGCCGCCCGGGCACGACCTGCCCGGCCTGTGGGAGCCGGCGTGGGAGCCGCTGTGGGACCTGTGCGAGGAGCTCGGTGTGCCGGTCAACATCCACGGCGGCGGCGGGCTGCCCGACTACGGCGACTCCGAGGTGGCCCGGGCCATGATGCTGGTCGAGCTGCCGTGGTTCTCCCACCGGTCGATGTGGCACCTGATCTTCGGCGGGGTGTTCGAGCGCCACCCGGTGCTCAAGGTGGTGCTGACCGAGCAGGGGCTGGCCTGGCTGCCCCGCGGGCTCGAGACCCTCGACTGGTTCTACGGCCGGATGACCCTGGGCGGGGCGGCCGAGGCCGCCTACTTCGGGGTGGCGGCCCAGGGTATGTCGATGACCCCGTCCGAGTACTTCGCCCGGAACGTCTGGGTGGGAGCGAGCTTCCTTCGGGCCACCGAGGCGGCCGTGCGCCACGAGGTGGGTGTCGACCGGATCATGTGGGGGTCCGACTACCCCCACACCGAGGGGTCGTACCCGCTCAGCACCCTGGCACTGCGGGCCGCCTTCGGCCGGGTCGACCCGGCCGAGACGAAGCTCATGGTGGAGGACACGGTGGCCACGGTCTACGGCTTCGACCTCGAGACCCTGGGCCCGGTCGGCGACCGGATCGGGCCGACCGTGGCCGAGGTGGCCACCCCGCTCGAGGTTGAGGACTACCCGACCAACTCGACCTGCAACGCCTTCGACCGCCGCCAGGTCCTGCGCAGCTGGTAGCCGCTCCCGGCCAGGCCCCCGGTGTGGCCACGCCGACCGCACCGCCCGTCTCCGCCCTGTCCATGATGGCCGATGCATGCTGCCTGAGGTCTCGCAGCTGCACCGCCTCCATGCCGACGGCGCGGCCCGCATGCTCGGGCGTCTGGACGGTGCCGACGCAGGGTGGTCAGCCGGGAGGGTGTACCCCGTACTCCCTCTTCCACCAGCGGGCCGAGGCCCGCTCGGCCGGGTCGCTGCGCAGCGTATGGTCCTGGCCCAGGGACTCGGGGGTCGGGCCGATTCGGGCGGCGATCGGACGAAGCTCGTCCAGGTCGAACCCGTAGACCCGTGCCGCGGTGAGGCCGAGCAGCTCGGCGGTGTCGTCGACCGGGACCTCGGCGAAATCGGCCCGCAGCTTGGCCGCAGTGTGAGGCCAGGTGCCCTCGGGATGGGGGTAGTCGGTGCCCCACATCACCACGTCCGTGCCGATGACGTAGCGGCGGCGGATCTCCTCCTTCGACATGGTGGAAGCGCCGATGAAGATGTTGGTGCCGAAGTAGTCGGACGGCAGCTTGGAGATCTTCCCCTTGAGCATGGCGGCCAGCTTCTTGGTGGTGTGGCCGCCCCCCATGTACTGGTCCCACTTCCACATCAGGTCCGGGGCCCAGTAGGCGGCGGCCTCGGTCACCACGAACTTGAGGCCGGGAAAGCGCTCGAAGGCGCCGCCGAAGAGCAGGTGCCACGCCGGCCTGGCCGTCCACCAAACCACCTCGGCCAGGTAGACGCCGGTATTGTCGCCGTACTCCTCCATCGGGGCCTCGCCCGAGTGGGTGTGGACGGGGAGGCCGGCCTCGGCGCAGACCGCCCACACCGGGTCGTAGGCGGCGTCGTTGTAGGGGAGGCGGTTGCGCCACATGGTCGGGATCATGATGCCCCGGATTCCCGGCTGCGAGGCCACCCACTGGATCTCGTCGACGGCCCGGTCGATGTCGTGGGTGATGGGTACCAGGGCGATCCCCCCCGGCGGTGCGGCGAGTGCGAGCACATCTCGGCCAGGAACCGGTTGTGGGCGTGCGCCCCGGCGAAGGCCAGCTCGGGGTCGGCGATGGCCCCGGCGAACAGGCCCGCGCCGAACGGCGGCGAGGCCTGACCGGTGACGGCGTCGGCGTCGGCGAAAAGCACGTCGGCGGCCACCCCATCCGAGTCGAGCTCCTTGTCCCGGACCGACGGGTCGTAGGCGCCCTTCAGGCCCTCTTCGTTGTCGGTCTCCCAACCCATGATGTAGTCGTAGTTGAAGGCCAGCGACTGCTCGCGGTGGGCGGCCCGTTCGGCCAGGTACTCCTCGAAGGCCGGGAAGTACTTGCTGTCAAGGTAGGGGCGGTAGTCCTCGCAGGCCAGGCCGGCATGCCCGTCGGCCGAGACGACGATGTAGCGGTCGCTCGCCGAGGTGGGGACGTCGTGGGTCGGGGCCTCGCTCACCGGTTGGCCCCCAGTACGCTCAGGTCGTCGTAGCGCTGGTGCACGAACGGGGTCAGCCACTCGGCCGGCACGAACTCCACGATCTCGCCGGCCTGCGACGACGCAATCTCGGCGTACTCGAAGGAGAGGACCTCCTCGACCGGGAAGTCGGCGATCGGGTCGAGCGGCGCCTCGAGGAGCTTGCACTCGCCGGTGATCGGCCGGACCACCCGGGCCATCTCGTGGCGCCGGCAGTAGACAAGGGCCGGGTCCGAGTCGAGCTCGGCGCCCGATGGGTCGGGGAGCAGCTTGAAGTAGAAGTCGAGCTTGTCGATCTCGTAGCCGGGGCGCTCGGGACCGAGCGTGCCCGACACCTCCGCCACCTTTGACCCCATCCGGGACACGCCGGCGGCGAGCGAGTCGCCGTCGAGGTCGAGGTGCAGTTGGGCGATCTTTTTCGGCTCACCGAACGTCTCGCGCCCACCGGTGGTGGCCTGCTCGGTGCTCATTGGCATGAACAGGGCGTACTCGCCCTCGACGTCGCCGTGCCGGGCCCGGACGCCGAACCAGCCGGCGCCGAAGGTCGGTAGGCCGGTCCCCATGTCGACCACGGCGACGCGGAGCCGGGCCGTCGGGGCGGCGGACTCGAGCGGCCGTGGCAGGACGGCAGCGATGGCGTCCGGGTCCGTGCGGAACACGGCGGTCACCGCCGTGGACCAGATCGGGCTGCTGGTCGCCACGACCTCGCGGTTGGACTGCGCCTCCACCGACCGTGCGCCGTAGCGGACATTCCCCATGACAGTTCCCTCCCCCGGCGGCCCGTCGGCCGCCGTTCCCAGTGTGGCACGGAGGGCTACATAGCGCCTGAGGAATCGGCGGTGCTCGGGGCGGTCCCTGACCTAAGGCCGGTGGGATCTCAGGGTTCGCCCGGAATCGGGGGGACCGCTGCCTCCGCTGGCGCGGCCTGTCCGGCGGGATCTTCCGTGATATCGGGAGCAGCGGTCGGGGTGGCCGGCGTGGGGGCGACCGACCCGCCGTCGGGTCGAGGCGGTCGGCGACGGGGACGGGCGGTCGCCTGCCGAGCTGCGGCCGCCGCCCGAAGCTTGGGCACGAAGATCAGAACGTAGCCGGTGGAGAGCCCGGCCAGCATGGCGATCACAGCGATCGGGGCGACCGAGAAGTGCCGGGCGTTCTTCGGGTCGGAGAACCCGGTGGCGAGGAACAAGATGGTGAAGAGCACGACGCCGAACACCGCCAGCGGCTTTCCGGCGATGAGCGTGAATGGGCGCTCGCGTGTCTCGCGCCGCCGCAGGACGACGAGGCACAGAGCGGCGATGGCGTAGATGCCCGACTCGAGGGCGGCACCGACGGCCACTAGCAAAAGCCACTGGCCGGTGGCGAAGACCACGGCGGCGACGACGGCAGCGACCACGGCCAGCGTGGTCACGGCCAGCCACGGGACGGCCTGCAGGTTGAGCCAGGCGAACTGGCGCGGGAGGTTGCCCTCCCGGGCGGCCGCGTAGATGAAGCGCGATGCGACCAGGAATCCCCCGTTGAAGGTGTTCAGGGCGGTGAGCACGGTCAGTCCGAGCATCCAGACTTCCCCCACCGTCCCGAGGGCGGCCTGCCCGAGGAGCAGCTGGGGGTAGGCGCTGCCGTGGAGGCTGGAGTAGGGCACGAGGTGGGCCAGGGCCAGGGCGAACAGGGTGGAGGTGATCCAGATCAGCACCGGGGCGATGAACAGGGCCCGAGTGATGACCCGGGGCCCCCTCGCCTCCTCGGCGGTGGTTGTCACCCACTCGAAGGCGGCGTAGAGAAAGAGGGCGAAGGCGATGGCCTGGACGCCCGAGAAGCTGCCGTGGCCGAAGAGGTTCAGCGGGTGGTGGAAGGTGCTTCCAACGTGGATTAGGGCGATCACTGACAGCACCACGGTGCCAGTGAGCACGGTGTAGGTCACGACGGTCTGCACCCAGCCGGCCAGGCGCACGCCAAGGAGGTTGGCGGCGAGAGCCACGCCGAGCAGGACGGCAATCCACACGTAGGCCAGCACCGCGGGTTCGTGGAGCACGTGGCGGATAGCGGCCCCGATCAGGAAGGCATCGGCCGCGATGACCAGCACTACCGTGACCATGTAGGTGAAGGTGACCGACAGCGAGGTGCGCAGGCCCACGGCCCGGCCGAGGTAGAGCCGGATCCCTGCCGCCGTCGGAAACAGCCCGTTCAGCTCGGAGAAGATCCCCGATACCAGCAGGACGATGAGACCGCCGACGAGGATGGCCACGGCCGCGGTGGCCCCGGGGGCATAGGCGAGCACCGACACGACGCCCAGGTAGTCGATGGCGGCGAAGGCGAGGCCGGCCGAGGTGGCGGTGGCCGTCGCCGTCCCGACCGAGCGACGCAGGGCCTGGGCAACCGGTTGCGCCGGTTCGGCGCCGGGCATCAGGAGTCGGGCATCAGGAGTCGGGCATCAGGAGTCGGGCATCAGGAGTCGGGCATCAGGAGTCGGGCCAGATCACGTAGCTGATGGCGTCCAGGCGCATGACGTCCTCCTGGGAACCTTTTACCTTGATCTCCCCCCGCAGGTACTTCTGCACCGGGTTGAGGTCACCCCAGAACATGTCGCAGAACGTCTCCGACTCGGTCGTGACCACGATGTCCGGCGTGCCCACGTGGCCCTCGGGGGTGGACAGGATCTCGCCGTGGTCCACCTCCATCGAGAAGGTGATGCCGGTGTCCGAGCAGATGAAGTGCAGGATCCGCGACCAGTCGCGCTGCATCTTGCGCAGGCGAGCGTTCTCGTTGCAGCTGACCGTGTAGTCGGCGAGCGCCTCCGCAAGTTCGTCCCAGTTCGCCATGGCCCTCCTCAGCTCGCAGTCGCGGCCGGCCGTGCCGGCCGGCGGCGTGGCCGCTTCGGTGCGGTCTCCTCGGGCCCCGCCCCCGACTCGAGATCGGCGATGGCAGCGTCGAGCGCCTCGAGGAGGAAGTCCACTTCTGCCTCCTCCACCACCAGCGAGGGCATGAGACGCATGACCGCGGGCTGGTTGCCGCTGTAGACGGCAAGGACGCCGTGGCTGGCCAGGTGGTAGGACATGCGCGGCCCCATGGAGTCCTCGACGTACTCGACACCGGCCATGAGGCCGATGCCCCGCACCTCGGAGATCACCTCGGGATGGGCCTCTGCGATCGAGTCGAGTCCGGTGAAGAGCCGCTCCCCCATGGCGGCGGCGTGGGCCACCAGGTTGGTCTCCTCGATGACGGCGATCACCTCCAGGGCCACCACACAGGCGACGTCCGAGCCCCCGAATGTGGACAGGTGGATGAAGGGGTTGGGGATCATGAACTCCCGGACCTCCTCGGTGAACACGGTGGCCGAGATGGGCACGAGCGATCCGCCCAGGGACTTGGCGATGGTCATGATGTCGGGGACCACGTCGAAATGCTCACCGGCCCACCAGCGCCCGGTCCGGCCCAGGCCGGTCTGGATCTCGTCGAGGATCAGAAGGGCCCCGGCCCTGTCGCAGATGGCGCGCACCGCAGCCAGGTAGCCCGGCGGCGGCATCACGATCCCGCCTTCGCCCTGGATCGGCTCGAGGAGCACGGCCGCCGTCTGCTCGTCGACCGCAGCTGCCATGGCGTCGGTGTCCCCGATTGGGTATTTGTTGTTATGTGGGTTGTGTTGGTAGATTGTGTGTGGTTAT
>JBEKOI010000070.1:0-14982 GCA_049521915.1 Acidimicrobiales bacterium
GACAGAGAGAAGGGGGCCGGGGCCGGCTCCGGGACCGGGCGGCGCCAACCGGTCCCACCGGAACCGACCCGGAGAAGAACTACCTGGTCAGGGCAGGAATAGCCAGCCGGGACCAACCGCCTCCTCGGGCACCCGGATGGACCGCTCCGTCTTCCGACCCCCCGGCAGTAGTCTGGAGGAGGCGACGCCGCACGAGGGCGCGTGGGCCGCACAGGGAGCAGACCATGGACGACCAGGGTGGATCGCTAGAGGCCGATTGGTCCGGTATCACCGAGGCCGAGCTCACCGAGCTGGCGCTGGCCGCCGACCCCGACGCCCCCCTGGCCGAGGACGCCGTGCCGCTCAGCGTGTACCTCGACGAAGCCCCCGGCCTCCTGCCACCGTGGTACATGCCGTCCCCGATGGTCCGGGGGGGCAGGAGCTGGCGGCTCCCGGTGGTGCTGGTCATCGTGGCCGCGTTCGTGATCATCGAGGCGTTCGGACTGTGCAGCACGTTCGGACAGCTGGTTCCGGCCTGAGGCGGCAAAGACCGACAAGCGGCCCGGAGTGGGCGCCATTGCTACTGTGTGTGGTCGACCGACTTCCCTACGTAATACCTGGTCAGGAACGTGCCGCCATTCATTGCCAAGTGCGACATCGACACGGCAAGATGGATCCAGCAGCCAGCCGTCAACAACGGTTAACGTGGTCTGCGAGGGGCACGCAGGGGCCGATACCCCCTACGGGAAGAAGGGCAACCAATATGTGGGCAAGACGTTTGTTGATCGGCTCGGGTTTGGCGGTGGCGTCGATGATCGCCATCCCGTCAGCTGCGGGCGCGGCTACACCGAGTTGTGGTTCCACGACCGGCGTCAGCTGCTCGAAAACGGTGGTGCCACCCGGTCACCCCGGAACCCCGGCAGCGACGAATCAGCAGCTGCCGTTCACCGGCTCGCCGGCTTCGGGCGTGACGCCCCCGGCGACTGCGCCGACCACCAGTCTTCCCTTCACGGGTGCCGATGTCGAAGGCATGGCCGTGGTCGGAGTGGGTGCGGTGCTGGCCGGTAGCCTCCTGATGCGGCGCCGCCGCCGTCCGCTTCCCGCCTGATCCTCGGATCACGCGGTCGGGAACGACTGCGGCGACGAGGGCGCCGCAGGGTTCAATAGCTCGCCGGCAGCAGCGGGGCCAGGACTTCGAAGAAGCAGAAGACCACCACCAGCCAGGCGATCAGTCCGCCGACGACCACGAGGACGCGTCGAAGCCGGTGCAGACGCCTTTCCCAGACCCACACCAGGATGGTGAGGGCGGCGACGGCGATAGCCCAGAGGACGGCTGCGGTCCAGTCGTGTGCCGGCGTCGCGGAGGCATTGCGCACGGGAGCGGCAGGGACGGTCGAGGCCGCGGTCGTCGTGCGCTTGGGGTGGTTCAGGATGCTCGCCACCAACCTGGCATGCACCACCAGCCGCTGACTGGCGCTGTAACGCGGATTGCAGGTGGTCAACGTCAACGTCGGACCCCGGGTGGGGGCGACCACGGACACATCGGTGGGAGAGACAGCTTGGCTTCCGGTCACGTGGAAGAGGAAGATGCCCTGCAGCGTCACGATTGTGATCGGGTCACCCGGGACCAGTTCGTTGAGGTTGTAGAAGGGGTGGAGGTACGTGGTGCGGTGACCGGCAATGGCGGCGTTGCCGTCCTCGCCGGGCAGGGGTGTTGTCGGATAGTGGCCCGGGCCGGTCTGGAGCTGCGCGTCCCCGGTTCCCTCCACCACCACCATCGAGAGGTCGATCTTCGGAATGGTGATCGTGCCCACGGGGCTCCCGATGCCGGGGAAGGCGATGGGGGGTGCCGGCTGGGCGACCGGCGTCGAGTTGGATCGAGGGGTCGAGGACAACGCCTGGGCGCGCCGCTCGGCTCTGATGAACTCGGCGCGGAGCTGGGCCTGGCTGCGAGCGGTCATCAATCCGGTTCCCCAGAGGAGGTAGGGGATGAACAACAGGATCAAGACTCCGGCAACCAGAACCACCCGCCCCACTGCCATCCGGATGGTCGTGAATGACACGAGGGGATGTTAGCGGTAGCGCTCGCGTTTCCAGGGCCATGCCGGCCCATGACCGAGGTCCGACCCACAACTCCGGTACCATCGGTGACCGTTGCCCGCCGTGCCGTTGAGCGTCGCCAGCCTCGTGACTTGATCACCGGTGCCTGAGAAATCGAGTGGTCGCCGTGAGCGATAGTCGGGGTCGACGGCGGCGCAGGTGGCTGATCGCACTGGCCGTCATCGTGGTCGTGGTGGTCTGGGGCGTCATCGTCGGCCTGAAGACACTGTCTGCGTACCATCACGACAAGCGTGGACTGGCGGCCCTCGAACAGGTGAAGGCCGATCTCTCTCCCGGGGAACTGACCTCGGCGCAATCGACGAGGCTCTTGGATCAGGCCCATGCCGAGTTCGCCAGCGCGCAGTCGGACCTGTCGTCTCCCCTCTTCGCCCCGATCACGGTGGTGCCGGTGATCGGTCGGCAGTACAGCGCGGTGCGGGACCTGAGCTCGGCCGCGGACACCGTCTGCCAAGTGGGATCTTCGTTCATCTCCCAGGTGCACGACCTGCTCAATCAACCCCACAGCGCCGGCCCTGAGCGGGTGACCTCCCTGCGCCGGCTCGGGGCACTGTCGCTGTCCGCCGAGCGTCAGCTGTCCGCTATCAACACCGGTCCTTCGCAGGCCCTGTTCTCATCGCTGGCCTCGAAACACAACCAGTTCGTGAACCAGCTCTACGATGCCCGGGTCCGGTTGGCCAAGGCGGCCGCCGTGTCGGCCGCGGTGGCCGGCATCCTGCAGGGTCCCGAGACCTACCTGGTGCTGGCGGCGAACAACGCGGAGATGCGATCCGGTTCCGGTGCCTTCCTCGACGTCGGCGTGGCCAACACCTCCGACGGCTCGGTGAATCTGCAGGCGTTCGAGCCGTCGGGCGACCACACGCTGCCCGCCGGAGCGGTGAACCCCACCGGTGACTTCGAGAGCAATTGGGGATGGCTCCAACCGGGCCTCGACTTCCGCAACCTGGGACTGACACCCCGATTCGACGTGACTGCACCGCTGGCCGCCAAGATGTGGACCGCATTGACCGGTCAGCCGGTGAACGGGGTCATGGCCATGGATGTCGCGGGGGTCAAGCAGCTATTGGAGGCCACCGGCCCCGTCGTCGTCGGCGGTCAGACAATCGGCCCCGACAACGTCGAGCAGTACCTCCTGCACGACCAGTACGTCGGTCTGACCGACTCGGGCAGCGCACAGCGCCTGGATGCCCTGGGTGCGTTGACCAAGGTCGTCCTCCACCAGTTGGAGGGCCAGTCCACCAACCTGCGCACCCTCGGCCAGGCCGTGTCCAGCGCGGTGTCCGGGCGCAACCTGATGATGTGGTCGAGCAATCCCGTCGACCAGGCGGCATGGTTGATCAGCGGGGTGAGCGGTACGCTCACCGCCCGCTCCGTCGACGTGTCGCTCATCAACCGGGGAGGGAACAAGCTCGACCAGTACGTGCCGATGCAGGTGGCGGTGACCACCGCACCCACGGGTCCGAATACGACCGTCACGATGACCACCCGCGTGAGCAACACGACGCCACCGGGCCAGTCGCAGTTCATCGCCGGGCCCTTTCCCGGGGTTCCGGTGGAGTACGGCGGGTACTTCGGGCTGATGGCGGTCAACCTGCCCGCGGCGGCCAGGCATATCTCGATGACCGGAGCCGGAGCAGTGGAGGTCGATGGACCGGATGGACCCGTCTGGGACGTGGCCGCCCCGCTGGCCATTCCCGAAGGAGCCAACACGACAGTGGTGGTCAGCTTCCGGATGCCGGGCCACCACGGCTCGATGACCGTGGTGCCTTCGGCGCGGATCCCTGCCGAGCAGTGGACCGCCAACGGCCGGACCTTCGATGACACGGCGCCCACCACCATCTCCTGGTGATCGGGGAGGGTTGGTGATCGGGCAGGGTCAGTGATCGGGCAGGGTCAGTGATCCTCCGGCGTTCGCTTCACGAGATGGCCACGGTGGGTGCAGTGAGATCGAGCCCGCCCGTCGATCCGTAGAAGCCGGCGTCCCCGAAGGCGAAGATGCCCCCGTCCGAGGCCACCAGCCAGTACCCGTTCCCGTCCGGGGTCGAGGCCATGCCGACGACGGGACGGTTGAGGGTGAGCCCGCCGGTCGATCCGTAGAAGCCGGCGTTCCCGTAGGTGAAGACCCCGCCGTCACTGGAGACCATGCGGTACCCGGAGCCGCCCGGGGTGGCTTCCATGCCCACGATGGGCGCGTCGAGCGGGGCCACGTCCGCTGACCCGTAGAACGAGACGCTTCCGAAGGCGTAGATACCCCCGGTGCTGGTGGTCAGCCAGTAGCCCCCATCCGTCGGGAGGGTCCGCGGCGCGCCGCCGCCGTCGCCCCAGTGCGTGGTCGGCGGAGTGGTCTTCGGCGGCGGGGTCTTCCGCGGCGGATCGGTCGTCGTTGTGGTGGTCGTGGGCGGTGGAGGCGGAGGCGGAGGAGGCGGTGGCGGTGCCGTTCCGCCGGACGTCAGCGGGCCCAGGCCCGAGCCGTCGATGGTGCCGGGTGGGCCGGTTCCCGCGTAGACCTGGAGGGCGTGGACGAAGGCCGGGCCGACCAGGGTGGGCGACCACCAGGGCGGGATGCCTCCGCCGTACTCGCCGCCGAAGTCCACCTCGGACACGGTGATCCTGACCGCGGTGGCGGTCACCGGGGCGAAGGCCAACTGCTCCTCGTGGTTCCGGTACTGGCCGACCACAGTGGCCACGGTGGTCCAGCCGCCCGACGGCTCGTCGACGGCCAGCGTGTACTTGCGGACACCGGTGGCCGTGCTCCCGATCGACTGGGTATCGACCACGATGCGGTTGATGGTGGGCCTCCCGGCCAGCGTGACGGTCAGGCTCGGCGTGGAATCCCCGTCGCCCGAACTCCAGCCCTGGTCGTAGCCGACCGGGAGTCCGTCGATGGCCGCCGAGGCGTTGCCGGAGGTGGCGGTGGCCGTGGCTCCCGCCGACAGGAGCGCCAGGTTGGCGCCGTATCCCTCGGTGGGGCCGACCGTGAGGGTGTCGCCCACCGGGTAGGTGATGTAGGTGACCTGGTCGGAGATGGGCAGGCTGTAAGTGGTGCCCGACGTCACCGTCACGCTGGTGACGTTGCCGTACTCAGAGGTCACCGTCACCGGAACCGAGCCACCCCCCGGGGCGGTCACGGTGACCGAGCCGGTGGTGTCCAGTCCGTCGGACCACACAGCGCCGACCTTGTCGTGACCGCCGGAGGCGGCGCCGAAGGACGCCTCGTAGGTCTGGGGTATGCCGGTTGCCGGCATCGAGAGGTAGGGGCGGTCGGCGATCTCGGAGGAGGTGGCCATGGTGGCCAGCGCCGCAGGCTTCACGTAGTCGTCGGTGTCGGACGCCTGGATCAGCGAGAACGAGACCCCGTCGTTGCCCCAGTTCCCCTCGTCGAAGAAGTAGTTCCACACCGGGATACCGAGCACCTTCTGCCAGATCATCGCCCGGGCCACCGCGTTGGCCTGGTTCAGATAGTTGTAATCGCCGTTGCTCCACCACCCGACCTCGGTGAACCACAGGGGCTTGCTTCCGAGCATGCCCTGGAGCTGCTGGACCTGGGCGGGGATCCCGTCCTCCTCGAACGAGTCGTTGTTGCCCGTGTAGGGGTGGATCGATGCCACGTCGAGATAGTCGAGACCTCCGGCCGCGATCAGCTGCTGCCACCAACCGATCGACACGTTGAGTGACGATCCGCCGATGACCGTCGAGGCTGAGCCGGGCAAGACCGACTTGACCGCCTCGTAGAAAGGCTCGAGTACCTGGGTGACGTACTGGCCGCCGGTGCTCCATCCGGTGTTGTTGGGCTCGTTCCACGGTTCCCACCTGGTCACCGGGGCGCACTGGCCGCACCCGGCCGGCACGCTGGAGTAGTACCTGACCAGAGCGGTGACGTCGGCCTTCCACCACCCGTCGTCGACCAGCGCCGTGGGGACGGACCCGCCCGAGCCGCCACTGGCCTGGAGCCAATAGGCCACGTGGTCCAGCTGGGCCAGGTAGGCGGCCTTGAAGGCGTCGGTGGTGGCATCGGCGAACGTCATGGCCGACGGGCCGCACGTCGCCGCGGTCGGGTCCGAGGGTGAGCAGTGGGGGAGGAAGGTGCTCCAGTTGATGGTGGTCCCCCGATAGCCGTCGAGCCCGAGTTGGGCGTTGAGGGCCACGCCCCGCGTATCGTCCGGGCCACCGGCGCCGATACCGCTCGGCAGGCCGCCCAGGTCGAGCTGGTCCCCGGTGGCCCCGACGGTGTAGGGGAGACAGGTGGTCCCGAGAAGCTTGGAGGGCGAGGTGCTGGTGTCGAAGAGGGACGCCTGCACCAGGTAGGGCCCGGGCTGGCGATAGGCGACCGGAACGGCGAGCGGTATGTCGGCCAGGCCGCCGGCGGAGGTGGGGAGGGGGACGGTGGTGGGCGCAGGCACGGTCTCGGCCTCCAGCGAGGCGGTGTTCTCCACGGAGTAGGACAGCTGCAGGTGGGAGGCGTCCGCAAGCCACCACGGATCGAAGGAGGCGTACACGTCGGGTGTGGTCCCCGGACCGAAATAGTTGGCCGCGGCCGACGACGACAGGCCGGCTCCCCACCCGAGGGTGTCGGTCGGTACGTGGGCGGCGTCGAGGTAGGCGGTGAGGGTGGCCAGGGAGACCTTGGAGATGTTGTCGGCGCCGCTGTTGAAGGGCGGACCACCCTGGTAGAAGAAGGTCGAGCCGACCAGATAGAAGTTGTGGCCACCCATGGCCAGGGTGTAGCTGGTGCTGTCGCCCGGGCTGAGCGTGGTACTGCCCTCGAGGTAGCCCTGCGAGCTGGTGGCCTCGATGGTGTTGAGCGGGTCGGCTGTGTAGATGGTCCCGTCCGGTCCCTCGGCGGCCTGGGCCGGGTAGTAGAACTGCGCCCCCGAACCGGTGTGGACCCCGGCTCCCTCGACCCGGCTCGACCCGAAGGAGGACAGCACGTTGCCGGTGGGATCGAGTGTTTCGACGTACCCGTTGCCCGAGACGAGCAGGTTGCCGTCCGACTCCTGGGTCACGTCGTCGAAGTCGTCGAAGAGCGGGAAGGATCCGCTCACCGCCCCCGTCGAGAGATCGATCAGGTCACTGCCCGAGGTGTCCTGCACGACGCTGACGGCGAGCTCGAAGTTCGGGCCCACGCCGACGGAGAAGATCCCGGTCGGGTTTCCGTTTCCGGGGTCGACGGACCACAGGAGCTGGCCGGTGGGCGAGAACTTGTCCAGGATCTGGTCGTAGTAGCTGGCCAGGTAGATGTCCCCCGACGGGTCGATGACGGGCTGGGAGACCTCGTTCCCCTGCCGGTCGACGATGACCGCCGGCAGGTTGAACGAGCGGACCTGGCTGCCGGACAGCGTGTAGGTGACCAGCTGGCTTCCGGTGTCCACGTACAGGTCGGTCGACGTCGCTGTGAAGTTGACCACCCCTCCCGGTGGGCTCACCAGCGTGCTGGTCGGATCGGAGGGAACGCTCGATGAGGGACCCAGGACCCCCGTCGGCTCGGGTGCGTCGCAGATGGGACTGATGTCGGCGGCGTCGGGGCCGGCGACGCTGCCGCTGATCTGGGGCGTGGGGGACCCGGCGTGGGCTGCGCCCAGCGATCCCCCGAGGACGGCCACGAGGACGATGACCCCGACCAGGGCCCGGCCGGTCCCTCTCCGATGGGGTGGCACGGGCCGGCGATCCGATGCCCTCATCACAATTCCCCATCGACCCGGGGACGGATTTCTTTAGGGAAAGGCGGCCCGGGGCACGACAATTCCGACGATGGGCCGACGATGGGCCGACGATGGGCCGACGATGGGCCGACGATGGGCCGACGATGGGCCGACGATGGGCCGACGATGGGCCGACGATGGCGCAAGAGCCACGGGGTGGAAGGACGCCGGGACGCCGGAGGCTTCGCACTACGATCCCACCGGTGAGTCGGTCCTCCAGACGCGTGCGCACCGCTGATCAGGGTGGCGGGGCCGGGGGGCTCCGGGTGCTCCGGGTGTCGAAGAGCGGCGTGGTCACCGCCTGGCGGGAACGCGAACGCCAGCTTCGACGCCGAGGTGCCGATCTGACCCTGGTGGCCGCGGCACGGTGGGAAGAGGGCGGTTCGATGGTGGAGTTCTCCCGTGACGGGGATCTCTTCGTCGAACCGGTGCGGACGGTGGGCCGGCATCCGAATCTCTTCCTCTACGACCCCCGACCGTTGTGGCGGCTGCTCGGCTCCGGTCACTGGGACCTGATCGATGTGCACGAGGAGCCGTTCGGGTTGGCGCTGGCCGAGGTCCTGTTCCTGCGCTGGTTGCGTGCCCCAGGCGTACCCTTCATCTTCTCCTCGGCCCAGAACATCGAGAAGCGGTACCCTCCCCCCTTCCGTTGGTTGGAACGCGCCGCCCTGCGCCGAGCGGCCGGGGCCTATTCCTGCAACACCGAGGCCGGGCGGATCCTCAGACGGAAAGGACTCGCGGGCGAGTGGGCGCTCCTGCCCCTCGGAGTGGACGTCGAGCGCTTCCGGGCTCCGGATCGTGAGCCTCCGACCACATCCCTGTCCATCGGATTCGTCGGCCGTCTCATTCGCCACAAGGGTGTCGATGTCCTCCTCGGCGCGGTGGCGCTCGATGACCGGTTCCGCGCCGAGATCTTCGGCGCCGGACCGGAATCCGAGCGGTTGGCGGCCATGGCCGATGCGCTCGGCATAGGGGATCGGGTCAGGTTCCACGGCCACGTCGACGAGGAACGGATACCCGAGGTCTATCCGCAGGTCGACGTGGTGGCCGTGCCTTCGGTTCCACTGGCCAGCTGGATCGAGCAGTTCGGTCGGGTCGTGGTCGAGGCCCAGGCCTCGGGCGTGCCCGTGGTGGCCAGCGCCAGCGGCGCCCTTCCCGATGTGGTCGGTGCGTCCGGTCTGCTGGTGCCGCCCAACGACCCTGTCGCCCTCCACGCCGCGTTGCGTCGGTTCCTCGACGAGCCGGGCCTGTGGGCCCGGCTGCGCCAGTCGGGGATGGAAGAGGTGGCGCGCTACTCGTGGAAGAGCATCGCCGACGAACAGATGGTGCTCTACCGTGCCGTCACGTCGGGCCGGTCCGAGCCGTCGACCGGAACCTGACGGGGTCCCCGCTCAGCGCCGACCGCGCTCGGCGATGACCTCGCCGTAGACGCGCTCGAGGCCATCGAGATGCTGCTGGAGCGAGAACATCCGCCGCTGACGATCACGGAGACGCTCACCCACCTGGCGTCGTAGGTCCCGGTCAGCAGCGAGCCGGACGAGCGCACGCGAGGCGGCGCCGGCGTCGCCGGGCGGGAACAGCATGCCGTCCCCACCCATCGTCTCCACGTGACCGCCCCCCTCGGCGGCCACGACGGGAACGCCGTGGGCCATCGCCTCGACCACCGAGAGCCCGAAAGGCTCCTCGGGGGCCGTGGCCAGGACGACCGACGACTGGCTGAGGAGCCGGTCGGTATCGGATCTCTGACCCACGAACTCGATGCTGTCGGCCAGCCCGAGCGCGTCGGTCAGCTCCCTCATGGCCGGTTGCCGGTCACCCGTGCCGGCGACGACGAGGCGCCACCCGGCAGCACCGAGCCCGCTGTCGGCCCAGATCCTGATGCCGAGCTCGGGACTCTTCTCCTCGGTCAGCCGCTGCAGCATCAGGACCGTCGGCAGCTCCAGGCCGGCCTGGGCCTGGTCGGGCACCGCATTGGGGAGGAGCACCGTCGGCCCGCTGACGCCGTCGGCCACGAACCGGCTGATGGCGATGTCGCGGGCGATGGGCCGGGCCGCGAGGTGGGCCAGTGACCGTGCCACCATGCCGCGGCCCCGCTCCCCGGGAAAGTGACGCGTGGCCACGATCGGTGCGCGCTGCAAGGGCCGCGCCAACCACGCAGCTCCCTCCGCGGCCGTCATGTGCACGTGGACCACGTCGGCATGGCGCTGGGTGGCCAGGGCGCGGGCGGCTTGGAGGACGGTGGTGGCCTCCCGCTGTTCGATCTGATCGCTCAGCTCCGAACGCATCCGGGAGGGGTCGCCGCCGATGACGGTCAGATGGTGCCCTCGGGCGGCGAGCCCGTTGGCCACCTGGCACATGTACCGCTCCACTCCCGCGAATGCATCGCTGCGCACGACCTGGACCACCGACAAGAGTTCGGTCGGCGCGGTGCGGGGACCCGGGCCCGGCTCGGGATCGGGCTGTCGGTTCCCGTTGCTCTCGACTTCCATCGGGTTCCTCTCGTCGACCGGCAAGGACCCGTGGCCGGGCCCGCCGAGGCTCTGGGATGCGCCAGAGGCAGGGATCACGGGACGGGTGTGCCCATGCCACTGGATCCCGGGTGCCTCTCCTATCATGCCTGAGTGGTCGCGCCTCCTACGCACCGGCGAACGACGACGACCACAGGTGGGCTGGTGTCCGTCGTGCGACCGTCCCCGTGAACGGCCCCGAGGTTGCCGTCGTGTTCCCGCAGGTCCACCGGAGCGGGGGGATCGAGCGCGTCTGCTGGGACCTCCTCGACTATCTGGGTCCGCGCCACGACACCGTCTTCGTGGGCACGAGCGCCCCCGAGGGCCTGCCCGGCGGAGTCCGCATGGTGCCGGTCGAAGGCCGACCGGACCCCGGGCCCGCCGGAATGTGGATGCGGCGGTCCCGCACCGGGGCCGTGCTGGCTTCGCTCCGCCCGCAGCTCACCGTGACCATGGGGTCCGTGGTCCCCGCCGGAGACGTCCTGTGGGTGCCGAGCGTGCACCGGGCCTGGCTGGAGGCGGCCCGGACCATCCAGATGGGCAGGGTCCGGCTTCCGGCCCGGGTCCGTCTGGCCATGCCCCGCCATCGTGTGCTGCTGGCCATGGAGTCGCAGTACTTCCGCCAGGGGCACCCTCGACACATTCTGTGCACGTCGAACCGTGAGGTCGACGACCTGGCCCGCCTCTACCAGGTCGATCCCGCCCTGGCCACCGTGGTCCCCAATCCGTTCGACCCCGAGCGGTTCAATGCGGAGCGGCGGATGAGGGACCGCACCGAGGCGCGCCGCGACCTCGGGATCGCGGACCACGACCTGGCCCTGATGTTCATCGCCAACGAGCTCCACCGCAAGGGATTGGGCCAGACCCTCGAGGCCATGGCCCTCAACGGCGACCCGCGGATGACCCTGCACGTGGTGGGCAAGGCCGGGCTCGGTCCGTACCGGGCGACCATCCGCCGTCTCGGTCTCGACCAACGGGTCCATTACCACGGGCCCACCCGTGACGTCGGTTGGCCCCTGGCCGCCGCCGACCTCATGGTGCTGCCCACGCAGTACGAGCCGTTCGGGCTGGTGATCGTGGAAGCCCTGGCCAGCGGGGTGCCGGTGATCACGAGCCGCCTGGCCGGCGCATCGGTGGCGGTCCGCCCCGGTCGGACCGGACTGATCCTCGAGGACCCCTACGACGCCGAGGAGCTGGCCGGGCTGCTGGCCACGGCCGGGAGCGCGGATCTGGAGGCCTGGGGCAACGAGGCCGCATCGTCGGTCGCGCCCTATCGCCGCGACCACGTCATGCGCCGGGTGGAGGGCATCCTGTTCTCCTGACGCACCTGTTCTCCTGACGCCCTGGCCCTCACGCCCCGGTCGGGCTCACCGCGCCGGCACCGTGACCAGCGCCGCCTCCGCTCGCGACGGTCCGGTCAGGTAGAGCCGGAATCTCGTGGCCGCCAGGCGGCCCCGATCGCCGGGGAGGACGAGGGCCCGCACCAGCGCCCCTGTCATGACCCCCGAGCGGAAGACGAGCCAGCCGATCCGACCGTGGTGCTTCCGCACGTACCGCTCGTTCGATGCGTGGAAGTGGATGTCTCGCGCCGACTGCTCCCCGCCGGTTCCCGCCCCGACGTGGGTGGCCACCGCATCGGCGCACAGCCCCACACTCCATCCGAGCTCGGCGGCCCGCCGTTGCCAGTCGGTCTCTTCGGCATAGAGGAAGAAGCGCTCGTCGAAGGGTCCGACATCGCCCAGCGCCGCGCCTCGAATCAATAGGACCGAACCGATCAGGAAGTCGGTGCGCCTACCCAGGCGCCCCAACCCCAGCGCCTCCAGCCAGGCCCGGGCCGGCGTGGGGAACGGCCACCCGACCCAAGCCGCCTCACCCGTCGCCGGGTCGACCTGGGCCGGGGCCACGCAGGCCATGCCGGGGTGGGTGTGGAGGTGGTCGTGGAGACGCGAGATGCCGTCGGGCGTGATCGATGCATCGGGATTCAACAGCAGCACGTCGCCGGCAGCCGGATCCTCGCGGCGCCGGCCGTGCGCGAGGCCGAGGTTCACGCCGGCGGCGAACCCGAGGTTGCGTCCCGGATCGATGTAGGTGGCACCGTGGGCCTCGGCCACCGCCCGGACCGACGGGTCGGACGAGTTGTCCACGACGAGGACCGGGAGCCGGTCCTCCATCCGGGTCAGGCAGTCGTCGAGCAGCTGGGGTGCCCCGAACGCAACCACCACCACGTCGAGGCCACCCGCCATCAGCGCGCCCGTCGATCGGGATGCACGCAGGTCCGGCCGACCGGCGTCTCGGTGACCGACCGGTTGGCCCGGGCCGGCTCGGGACGGGTCATTGCTTGTAGGCGTATGACTGGTACGAGTCGGTCGAGGCCCGCTTGACCCGGTTGATGGCTATGCCCAGCACCCGGCAGTGGGTGTTCTCGAGGCGCCGCACCGTCCGCTCGAGGTCGCTGCGGTCGGTGCGGCCCTCCGAGGCCACGATGACCGCCCCCCGGGCCATGCTGCCGAGGATGGCGGTGTCCGGCACGGCCAGAACCGGCGGGGTGTCCAACAGGACGACGTCGGCCAGCAGCTGGATCTGGTCGAGGGCGGGTTGCATCCCCGGGCTCCCGAACAACTCGCTGGGATTCTCGAGCTGGGTGCCAGCCGGGAGGATCTGGAGGCCCCAGATGCCACTCTCCACCAGCAACGACGATATCGAAGGCTGCTCGGAGACCGGGGAGAACTCGCGCCTGGACCGTGGGGGTGCCGGCCGTTCGACGCCGGGGAACCGGCGGTCACCCGGTGGTGTCGGAGCCGCGGCTTCGGCCCGGAGCCCGCCGGGGACCAGGGCGGGGTCGGAGTTCTTCCAGTTGGCCCGGATGAGGTTGGAGAAACCGGGTTGGCCGGCGACCTCCAGCCCGAAGATCTCCTCCAGCCTCGGCCGCCGGAAGTCGGCCGAGACCACGATCACCTTGCTCCCGCTCATGGCCCAGGCGGCGGCCAGATTGGCGGTGACGAACGTCTTGCCGTCACCCGGCTCCGGGCTGGTCACGATCAGAACGGGGAAGGGCGTGTCGTCGAGGATGACTCGCAGACTGGTCCGCAGCTCGCGGACCGATTCGGCCATCAGGGACTGGGGCGCCTGCAGCATGGCGATGGCCACCTTGCCCGAGCGCACCTCGTTGTCCTCGGGGAGCTCGGCCAGGATGGGCGCCTCCGTGACCGAGGCGATGTCCGGGGTGGTCCGGAGGCGGGTGTCGAACTGGTCCCGGGCCAGGGCGATCCCGCAGCCGACGAGGAGGCCGGCCAGCAATCCGATGGCGCCCAGCTTGGCCTTGCTCAACCCGGCCGGGGAGGTCGGGTACCCGGCGGCGACCTGGATGGACGCATACGGCTCGCCCAGGGTGATGTTCTCCTGCTCCGTCTGCAGGGCGCTGACCGTCTGTTCCAGGGCGCTGATCTGGGCACTGGTGACCCCGCTCGGCGCCTGCGTCTCGAGGCCGGCCAGCTTGGCGTCCAATCCGGCGAGGACCGTCGAGATCTTGGCGCTCTGGTTGTCCACGATCGTCTGGGTCTCGTTGACGTAGGCCTGTGAATAGGCCCTGGCCACCGCCTGTGCCCTCTTGGGGGTGGAACCCGACGCGGTGATGCTGAGGGCGCCGGTGGTGGGGTCCACCGTCCCCGTGACGTCCGAAGCCACGGCGCTGACATCGGGGTCGTCGAGAATCTTGGCCGCCTGCAGCTCCACCGCGGTGCTGCTCAGGGCCTGCACCGGGTCGGGCAGCGTCACCGGCGTCGACGACTGGCCGGTCGCGCTCGTGGTGGAGTTGATCTGGATCAGGGCCGTCGACTGGTACGTCGGGGTGTGCAGCTTCGAGTAGGCGAACGCGGCAGCCACGGCGACGACGACGCTGACCACGATGATCAGCCGCTTTCGCCAGAGCGTCGAGAGGAATTCGGAAAAAGTCAGTGGTCTCTCGCTTTCGGGAGCCGGTGGTCCTCCAGGCGAGGATAGGGCGTCGGGACCCGCGAGAGCTGTACCCTCGCCCCGGCGGGGTGGATCGGGCCGGCCGGATCGGGAGGTCCGGAGGACCACGGGGGAGCGGGCATCATCGGTCCCGGCCCTCCTGGCGCACCCTGTCCATCACCGTGGCCATCGCCTCAGCCCGGTCGTGCCATGTCGGGATGGTTGCGCTCGCGGAGATTCCAGGGGTCCCCGGCGGGCTCGCCGTGGCCAGCGCGGCCGAGGTGGCCTCGACGAACCGGCTCCTGTCGGCCACGACGATCGGAGGCCCGAGCTCACGGAAGCCGGCGACGGGCGTGGCCACGGTGGGCCGGCCGGCCGCCAGGCACTCGTAGGCCTTGATCGGATCGAGGCTCTCGGTGAACGGATTGACGAGGTGCGGGATGATGACCACGTCGGCGTGCTGCAGGTAGGCCGGAATCCGGTCGTAGGGACGCGGCCCGAGCACGTGGATGCCGGCAATGCCCTCCAGCCGGGCGCTCACGTCCTTCGGCAAACTGTTCGGTCCGACCAGGACGACCTGGAGGTCGGGACGCGTCTCGGCCAGTTCGATCACGAGCGGGATGTCGACGCGCCAGGTGTGCAGCGTCCCGACGTAGAGAGCCACCGGTGACGGCGGGAGATCGGCGGGCCGCGGCGCCGCGGTGCGGAAGAGGTCCAGATCGACGCCG
>JBEKOI010000071.1:0-14956 GCA_049521915.1 Acidimicrobiales bacterium
AAGGAGTAGGTATCTCCGTTGGTCAGGCCGCTGACCACGTCGGTGGTCACGTTGCCCACCGTGGTCACGGCCTGGGCCACCAGGCCGGTGTAGGTGGTGATCCGGTAGCCGGTCACCGGTGACCCCCCGTCCGAGACCGGAGCCGTCCAGGTGACAGTGGCATCGGCGTCGCCTGCGGTGGCCGTCACGCTCAGAGGCGCCCCGGGCACGGTTGCCGGGGTCACGGTGTTGGAGAAGTCCGTGGTGGCTCCGAGCCCGACCACGTTGCTGGCGGTAACGGTGAAGGAGTAGGTGTCACCGTTGGTCAGGCCGCTGACCAGTTCGCTTGTCACGTTGCCCACGGTGCTCACGGCCTCGGCCACCTGGCCGGCGTAGGTGGTGATCCGGTAGCCGGTCACCGGTGACCCACCATCCGAGGCGGGAGCCGTCCAGGTGACCATGGCGCTGACATCCCCGGCTGTGGCCGACACGCCTGAAGGTGCCCAGGGGACGGTGAGTGGGGTGACCGGATTGGAGGCGGGCGAGCTGGGACCGACCCCGACACTGTTGGTGGCCCAGACGGTGAAGGAGTAGGTGTCACCGTTGGTCAGACCGGTGACCGTGCAGGTGAGCGGCCCCGTGGTCCAGCTGCAGGCCTCGCCGCCGTTGGCCGACGTGGTCGAGTCGCCGGCCACCACCGTGTAGCCGGTCACCGGCGATCCCCCGTCGGAGGCGGGGGCCGTCCAGGTGACGACGGCATCCGCATTCCCGGCGGTGGCCGAAACGCCCGACGGCGCGCCGGGTACGGTGAGAGGGGTGACCGGGTTCGTGACGGGCGGGTCAGAACCGGTCGGCGGCGGCGGGACGGAAACGGCGGCCGGGGGTGGATCGGCGGGGTTCCCGCCGACCGGGGGATCTCCTGAGAGAGTGGGCGGCGGATTCGTGGCCTCGCTCCTGTTCGGCACGACGACCGGGCGGTCCGCCGACAGTGCCGGTGGGTTTGTTCGCGTGGCCGGCGATTGGGGACGTGCTGACAGGGCCGGTGTGATTCCGGTCGCCACTTTGTGCACGGGGGGATGATGAGCCCCGACCACCAACGCCAGGCCCACCCCGACCACTGCCGCAAACCCGGTGATCGCACTTCCGGCCGTACCGGCGATCTGTCCCAGTTGAGGAAGGCTGTTGAGCGTGAAGAGCTCGCCGAGCCAGGCCAGCGGGCCCCCGACCACACGGAGGCGCCCGACCGATGCCTCGAGGAAGGCACGGACGACCACCGGATCGAACTGGGTCCCGGCGCAGGCAGTCAGTTCCTGGCGGGCCATGGCCGGGGTGGCTGCCCTTGAATAGGAGCGGGTCGAGGTCATCGCGTCATAGGTGTCAGCGACGGCCACGATGCGTCCGCCGATCGAAATCTGTTCGCCGGCCAGACCCAGTGGGTAGCCGCTGCCGTCGTACCGTTCGTGATGCTCGGGGACACTCGCAGCCCAATGCCCGAGCCAGTCGGCCAAAGGCGCCACCAGCCGCTTCCCCTCGATCGGGTGACTGAGGAGGATCTGCCACTCGTCCTGGTCGGGTTTGCCCGGCTTGTTCAGCACCGACGCCGGAACACTGAGCTTGCCGATGTCGTGCAGGAGCGAGGCCCATCGAAGTCGGTCCCGGTCGGCGGGAGGGAGTTTGAGCTGTTCGGCGATGAGGTCGGTAAGCGCCCGGACCCGCTCGGAGTGCCCGCGTGTCATGCGGTCGTGCTTGCTGAGCGAAGCGGCCAGGGCCAGGATGCGCTCGGCGGCCAGGGACAGATCGTCCTGTGTGTCGACCTCCTGCGACTGTTCGAGCTGACGCGCCAGGCCTCGAGTACTTCCGGCTCGTCGGGCGACGGCCAGTCGGCTCGGGGCGCGGTCGGGGAACACCAACGTCATCTTGAGCAGGGCGGCAAGGGGCAGCACCCGGCGGGCCACCCGATCGGCAACGACGTAGACGACCCAGGGGGAGACGATGGCCAGCGCCCACCAGAGCCAGAGCTCGGGGCCGGAGCGTGGCTTCGAAACCAGGTGCACGAACAGCGCTGCAGCGGCGACGGCAACCAGCACCGGCAACAGGAATGCCGAAACGCTGACCAGGATCGAGAGCCCGCGACGCGCCCCCCAGCTGTTCTCCCGATCCGCCCGAGACTCTCCTTGTGCACCCGCGGGAGGCTCAGTACCCACATATGTTCATCGGTAGGATCCACCGGCAGCTTGAATGGGCTCCGACCTGCAGATGCTCAACCTGCAGGAGCTCTATTCAGCCGCAGTGCTATTCAGCCGCAGTGCTATTCAGCCGCAGTGCTATTCAGCCGCAGTGCTATTCAGCCGCAGTGCCGCCCTAGTGCCGCCCTTCGCCGCGGAGCCCGTGGTCCAGCCCGTTCAGGGATGCCGGATGAGTCGGATCCGCCTGGACCGCCCGATGCCGGCCTCCTCCGGAGCAGCGTCCGTGACGACGTGTTGGGTGATCTCGAAGGCCCGTCCGTCTCTCGAAGGGTCTACCGAGAGCGCTTCATGGGACAGGTCGGCCAGGTCGGTCTGGTCGCGGTGCATGCTCATGATGCGGGAACCGACCCGTTTGGCATCGGCCACCCGTTCGAGCAGTTCCGGAACTTCTCCACCGGGAGTGATGACCAGGAAGGTGTCACGCCGGGAAGCCTGCGTGACGTTGTTCACGCCCACGGAGAGATGAGCGGGTGCATTGGCCGGAACCTGCCAGCGCATGAGCGTCGGCACCAGGTCTGTCCGGCCGTATCTGGTGGCCTGCTCCCCGAGGTGCGCCACGAAGTGCCAGGGTTCGAAATCCGGGGTGCCGAGCACGAAAAGGCGCTCTGACGACGGTGACCTGTTCCCCAGCTTCCGGGCGAACCGGCAGGTTTCGGCTCCGAACGGGCCCAGTTCCCGCAGCCAGCGCCTCACCGTGTTCCCCGAGATGTCCATGAGGGAACCATCGGGCCGAATTGTCCACCCCATGAGCGGATTCCGGGACGAGCGGTGGAATCTCGTTCTACCTGGGGCTGCTCGACGTGGTGGCCTGAGTCATCCGATCGATGGCGGGAGCCCGGGACGATCGGCGTGTGATCTCGCCACAATCACACCGGTGAGAGCGATGAGGGCTCCGGCGGCCACGATGGTTGCGACGGTCCCAGCGAGTCTGGCCAGACCCGCGAGGGCGACGCCACCGGCAATCTCCCCCACCGACTCGGCCTGAGAGAGGAATGAGTGCATCGTGGCTCGGATCTCGCCGGGTGTACGGCGGTTCACCCAGATTGTGCTGATCGATCTCGTGACGTTGAACGAGATACCGGTCACCAACAGGATGCCGGCACTCCCGATGATGGCGGTTGGCGCAGTGGCCAGGATGATGAGACCGAGCAGTCCCAAGAAGCAGGACAGTGCGTATGTCCGTCGCGCCACACCCACACCGTCGACGCGGGCTCCGACGAAGTGCAGGGCCAGCACGCCGACAAGGGACGAGAGCACGCCGAGGGCCGTGTACCAGAGCACCGGATTGTCCGGGAACCCTTCGTTCACGAGCTGCCTCGGGAAGACCCACGAGATCATGGCCGCGGCATTGAGGATGACGGTGGCGGTCAGGACCAACAAGATGTCGCGGTCCCGCCGAGACAGGCTGAGTCCCTGTTTGAAGATCGAGACCGAGCTCTTCCATCTCCCGGCCGTCACGGCAGTGAAGTTGTCTTCGACGAACCTGACTGCCACCGAGAGCCCGACGGCGGCCATGGCGGCGCCGCTGACGACGATGGCCGTCCCGAGCCCGAAAGCCGAGGCCAGCAGGCCGAAGGCGACCATGCCCACGGAACCGCCGATGAGGTCCCAGCGGGCCCGTGCCGTCAGAACCCGGGCCATCAGTCCGGGATGGTCGAGTTCATCGGTTATCCAAGCCACGTCGGCACCGGTCGAGAACGCCCACCCGAGGCCCCACAGCACCTGGGTCACCAGCAAGAGCGGATACGAGGTGACCAGCCCGGTGATGATCATGCCGGCGGCCAGGAATGCGTGCCCTATGACCAGGGGCCATTTGCGGCTGAAGGAGTCGGACCACACGCCGAGCGGGATGTCTGACAGCGCCAGTGCGACTGACATGACCGTGGCCAGGACCAGCAACTGGGAGGCCGACAGATGCGCGGTCACCACGAAATACAGGCTCGACGTCAGGACATAGCCCCGATGGAAGACGGCCCGCCAGAAGGTCCAACGCAGGAAGATCGTGGTGACGGCAGGAGGGCCGGCGCCATCGCCGGCCATCACGTCCGCCTGCCGGCACCCGTGGGCCAGGGTTTAGACGATGCCTTACAAAGTGGGCATGCCGAATTCCGTAAGTGAATCGATTGCATGGCGCGTCAAGTCCTTTCGATCGGTGATCTCTCCTTTCTTGATGGACGTCGACGCTGTACGCATTCGGTTCTCCCTCGGATCCGGCTCTCACAGAGAGTACTTCAGTCGGTACATTCGAAGTGGCCCTGATTTCTCCCGCGGGATAGATTTGATCAGCGGCTCTAGAAGCTCCGAGAGGTCCAGGAAGGTCCCATGAGGATTCGGCCACGATCCGGCTTGTTGGTCGTGCTTCTGGCCATAGCGGCCGGAATGACGCTCACGGTCGCCCTGCCCGACGCCGCGCCTGGTGCGACCCCCCGTGCGGCCCCGCAGGCCGGTTCGACCTCCGACTGGGTGACCTTCTACGGCTGGGTGGACAACTCACCGCCCAGCGCCCAGATTGCCCACCCCTGCATCCACCGGTCGGCCGGTGGAGTGGGGACCTACCGCAACCCCGTCACCTTCGCCGAGCCCATCGACCTCAACGGTCCCTGGTGCCAGATCGTCTACGTACCCTTCCTCAAGAAGTACTTCATCCACGAGGACCAGTGCGACCCGTGCGGAGGCGTGAACACCAACCATGTCGACCTGTGGATGGGCGGGGACAAGAACTCGAGGCACGATCCGGAGAAGCAGGCGCTCCTGGCGTGCGAGGACAGGTGGACCCGCCACGCCAGGATCGTCCTCCATGCACCGGCCACGGAGCCCGTGAGCACGACACCCCTTTTCACGCCCCCGACGGCGTGTCATGGTGGGCAGGGCGACTAGTCAGGGCCTCCCGGCCGCCCTCCGCTCAGTGGATCTCGGAGGGGAGAAGGTCGGATTTCGGGTCCGCCTCCTGTGCATTCGGGGCCGGCTGGCCCGGGTGCGCATTGATGACCACTCCGGCGATCAGTGCGGCCAGCACGAAGATTCCCGCCGCCCAGGCGCTGGCCATCGCATACCCGTGCACGGTCCCCTTGGCCAGCTCGTCCCCACTCCGTGCATGGGTAGCCAGATAGGTCACGGTGGCGGCAGCCGCGATCGTGTTGAGCAAGGCGGTCCCGATGGAGGCGCCGATCTGCTGTGACGTGTTGGTCATGGCCGAGGTGACGCCGACGTCCTTCGGGTCGGCGTTCTGGGTGGCCGTGCTGATGCAGGGCACGATGGCGAGCCCCAATCCGAGCCCGAGGAGGAGCTCGCTCGGCAGCACGTGCGTCACATAGCTTGCGCCGGGGGTCAGGGTCGTGAACAGCGCGGAGCCGGCGGCAGACAGCAGGAGGCCGGGCACCACGAGCAGGCGGGTCCGCACGTACGGCATCAAGCGGCTGGCCAGCTGCGTCGCCGCCAGCCCGTTGAGGACCAACAGAGGAAGGAAGGCCACACCGGTCTTGAGCGGCGAGTAGTGGTCGATCGTCTGCAGAAGGTAGGTGAGGAACAAGAAGGTGCCGAACATGGCGGTGACAGCCAGCATGATCGTCAGGAAGGATCCGGCCCGGTTCCGGCTTCGCAGGATGCGCAACGGGAGGAGCGGATTCGGTCCTTTGCTCTGCCACAGTATGAAGGCGGCCAGCAGCACGCCGGCGAGGACGAGTGCGACGATCACGTCGGTCGCGCCCCAGCCGCTCGTGCCGGCCTCGCCCAGCCCGTAGACCAGTGCGACCAGGCCGCCACAGCCGAGGATGACACCGAGCACGTCGAGCCGGACACCACTTTGTCCTTGGCGGTTCGGGATCATGGCAAGAGCTCCGACGACCACCAGTGCGGCGATGGGCAGATTGACGTAGAGGCACCAGCGCCAATCGACGTACTCGGTCAGGAAGCCCCCGAGGATGAGCCCGAATGCCGAGCCGGCGATGGCGATGGTCGCGTAGATCCCGAAGGCCCGGCCCCGTTCGCGTGGGTTGCTGAAGGTGGATGTCAGGATGGACAGCACCGACGGTGCCAACAGGGCGCCGAACAGGCCCTGCAGCCCCCGGGCACCGATCAGCATCAGGGTTGTCTGGGCGGCGCCGCCGATGGCGGAGGCCAGCGCGAAGCCGACGACTCCGGTTATGAGCGTCCGTTTCGGGCCGAACATGTCGCTGATCCGGCCTCCGAGGAGGAGGAAGCCGCCGAAGGCCAGCGTGTACGCCGTCACGACCCATTGTCGATCGGTGTTCGAGAAGCCGAGGGCGTGCTGGGCCGACGGCAGGGCGATGATCATGATGGTCGAATCGAGCACCACCATGAGCTGAGCTCCGGCGATCACGACCAGAATCCACCAGCGGGCCCTGGTTGTCCCTTCGGGACCGGAGCCGGTGGCGCCGGTGTCCGTGGCGGTCGGCGCGCTCCGCCCGCTCGACGAGCTCGAAACCGGAGGATTCACTCCGTTTATGGTACCCAGAAGCGGAGTGAACTGTCCACTTCGCGCCGGTCCGCCCCGGTCGGATCGTGCTTCCCCGCGGCCGGCGAGGCGAACCCTGCGCCCCGTCCAGATCGCTGATCTCGAGGCGTTGCCACGGGGGGAAGGGCTCGAGTTCCGCCAGGTGGATGGGGGAGTGCAAGAGTGTCCGCATGAGCTACCGGGTCGTGCAGTGGGCGACCGGCAACCAGGGCGTCGAAGCGATTCGGGCCATTCTGGACCGGCCCGATATGAAACTGGTTGGGGCCAAGGTCTACAGCGAAGACAAGGTCGGGGTAGATGCCGGAGTCCTGGCCGGTCGAGGGCACTGCGGTGTCGCGGCCACCATGGATGTGGACGAGATCCTGGCCCTCGGCGCCGACTGCGTGGCCTACTTCCCCCGGATCGCATCGCTCGACGAGGTCTGCCGCATTCTGGCCAGTAGGGCCAACGTGGTCACCACCGCCTTCCTCTTCCACCCACGTTCACTTCCTGCCGGCGATCTCGCCCGATTGGAGGCAGCCTGCGTGAGCGGCGGCTCGTCGGTGCACGGCACGGGTCTCAATCCCGGAAATCTGAGCGGGGTGCTGCCCCTCGCCCTCTCCGGAATGTCACGGACGATCGAGAAGATCACACTGCAGGAGCGGGCCGACTGGTCTTTCTACGAGTCGACCCACATCACGTTCGACAACATGCGCTTTGGCCGGGCACCAGGGGAGGTGTCTGAAGCGGCCAGCGATTTCCTGCGGTTCAACAGCGGGATCTTCCAGGAGATGGTTGCCCTCGTCGGTCGGGCTCTGGGTGCGGGCCTCGACGAGATCACCTCATCGGTCGAACTGGTGACGGCCGAGATGGATCACGACATCTTCGGGATCACGTTGGGCGCCGGCACGGTCTCCGGGCAGCGATGGCATTGGAGGGGGCTCCGAGCCGGCGTCACCCTCATCGAAATCGAGACGCTGTGGACGGTGGGGGGAGAGTACCCGGCCCACTGGCCGACGCCGCTCGATGGATGGACGCTGACGCTGGAGGGTGAGCCTTCCATCCAAGCCCATCTGCTGACCCTGATGTCCTATGAACGGCCTCTACCCATCGCCGAGCACGTTCGAGCCGCCAGCGTGGCCACGGCCATGCAGGCCATCAACACCATTCCGGCACTCTGTGCCGCCCCGCCCGGGGTGCAGACCATGGCCGATCTGCCCCTGGTGCGAGCTGGACTCGGGTTCGGAAACGTGCCTCCCGAGCCCTCGTTTGCTGATCAACGAGAGGGATGACGTTCTGGAAACCGCGGGTGGCCGACGCCCGGTTCCGACCGGCCAGGCTCACGCCGATGACGTCGATCCTCCGATGTACACGTTCCGTGAGACCGTCTCGGGAAAGGCCGCTTTGAGCCCGGTCAACCCGGCGAGTGACGAGTCGAAGCCGAAGACGTGACGGAGTTGGGCGGTCACCGACTGTCTGATCACGGGCCAACCCTCCGCTACCGGCGTGTCCGGAGCATTGCAGCCGTCGCTGGCCAGCGTCTTCAGACTGGGTGGAACCGTGATGTGGACCTCACTGGCGATAGCCAGAAGGCCTCCTTTGCCGGCCCCGATCTCGCAGATGTCGGCAAAGACAAGATGCCCGAAGTTGTGGAGCGTCACGAGGCGCTTGGGTGATCTCATTGCGGTGAAGGCTTTGGCGATGCCGGTCGGACTGGCAATCTGGTCGGCCGTGCCCACCATCAGCATTCCGGGCTTGTCGGGAACCGTGCTGGTGGGTCCGGACGTGGTCTGTCCGAAGGAGCCGACCGTCGCTCCCGCCATCCCGATGAACGTGGTGACCCGCGGATCGGCCGCAGCCAGGCCTTCGGAGACGGCTCCGCCGAGCGAGTGACCGATGGCCGCCACCCGGCTCATGTCGATGTGGCCGTGGAACATGCCGGCGTCTTGTGCGTTGCCGCCCATGAGGGTGATGACCTGCTGCTGCTCGGCGATGTCGGTCGTGATCCCCTGGCTCGTCTTCCCGCTCAGTACCGCGGTGAGGTCGTTGTCGGGAAGATCTGCCGCGGCCACCACGAAACCCCACGAGGCGAGCCGAGTGGTGAGAAACGTGGACTGGTCCCGGAACCCGGAATAGCCGTGGGTGAACACGACCAACGGGAACCGTCCTGATGCCACCGGCACCCCGCGGTACGCGTCCGTCCTGTAGATGGCACCGTCGAAGTGGGCCGGGATGAGGGCTCGTAGCGCCGGCGGCAACCAGGAAGCCACGTTGTAGCTGGCCTGGGTGTGACCTTTCACGGAAGCCGGTGTGGCCGGATACCAGACCTCGACGAGCGGCCCGTTGGCCTCGAGGGGCAGTGTGGTCACCCCGGCGGCGAACGGTCCTGGGCCTGTGAAGCTCGTCGGTCCGAGCTGAGCCACGGTGGGTACGGTGTCCCCGTGGATGACGGTTGTGGCGGGGGCTGAGCCCGACGTCGAGCAACCCGCCGATATCAGGGCCAACGCGATGAGGATGGGTGCGAAGAGGGATCCGAACGACCCCCGTGTCCGGAAGGATCGACGTTCGACTGGATAGGTGCTCATGCACCCTTCTTACTCGGTCGCCTACTCGGTCGCTCGCAGTCCCCGGTGAGTTGATTGGGCCGGCATCGTCGACGGTCACGAGGTCTCTCAGAAGTGAAGATCCAGTTCAGCCGCAGCCCGACGCTCGATGGCGCCGTAGCCAAACTGCCGGCCGGAATCGCGCGCCTGCTGCAGGAGGGCCATCCCTCGTGCGAGATTTGCGCCATCACCGCTCCTGGTCAACGTTCTTCCCCACGCCAGACACGTCTGCGCCTCACAGAATCGCCTCTCGAAGAGGGCATTCGTCACCGATGCCTGCATGAAGTAACCCTCGGCTTCGTCGAATCGCCCCAGGACGGCAGCAAGTCCACCCAGATAGAAGGCCACGGAATCGGTCACGCTGGCGCCGATATAGGGAATCTGGGTTTCATAGGGTTGCAACATCTCGACAAGCACAGCCGCCGCCTCTGCGGCCTGGAGTTCCATGGCCACGAGGGCGTAGTTGGCGATGCCGATCATCCACATGAAGTCCTGGGGCAGCGAAGAGAATCGCTTTGCCGTCTCATCGGCGAGGAGGCCCTGGGCCAGATCCGGATGGCCGGCTTCGAGGTGGGTCAGGGCGAGAAAGCCGCTGAAGGCGGGAATGCCAGGGTTCTCGACGGTGACCTGTTCGATCATCGTCTCGATCTCTCCGAGCAGCCCCTGTTGGAATCGAGCCCAGGACAGCTGGCCGGCGTAGAGCGCGAACGCATCAGGCTGCCCGCTGTCGACCCCGATCTGGAGCGCTGCCTCCGCCTTCTGTTCAGCGTCGGAGGGATCACCCTTTATCAGCGCGTCGGCGGCATCGCAGAATGCAGTCGTCCACAACAGCGTTGGCCTGTGCAACTCGGCACCGAGTGTGTGCATGATCTCCAGACATGAGGTCGCCAGCTGCAGGTCGCCAGCCTGAATGGCGTCCATGCGACAGTGGGCCGCAGCCCAAAACTGCAGGTCTGGATCCCGCGACGCCCGAGCGAGCATAAGCGCTTCACTGGCATCGGTGAGTCTGTCTGTCAGCAGCGCCGGGACCTGGCGGGGCATGTCGATCAGGACGAGCACCTGTTGAAGCGTCGAGCTGTCGCCAATGCGCCTGGCCATGCCGCTGGCCTCCTCGGCCAGTTCCTGTCGGTCCACGAGTGGGCTGCCAAAGCTCAACTCGTTGCAGAGGGTCGCCAGCAATAGCGCACGCGCGGTGCTGTCCGAATCGGATAGTTCACTCAGCGCGGTACGGAGGACTTCGATCTTCTCGGCATCGACGACGCCGCTGGCGCTGAAGAAGCCTCGGTTGTTGGCCAGTGCCGCCGCGACCAGCCTGGCAGTGGCTCGTTCCTCGTGCGCACGGTGCGCCGCCCCGAGAAGCGTCTCTCGAAAAGCAGGGATGCCGGCCAGCCGCTGGGCCTCACCGAGGGCCAGATTCAGGTCGATCCAGAGCAGGGGATCGGGGTCGCTCTGCCGACCCCAGAAATCGAGGGCGAGCTCGTAGTAGCGCACTGCGTCCTCAGGTGCGAGCAGCGCCGAGGCCTGTTCCGCTGCCGCCTGCGCATAGTCGAGGATCCTTGCAGCGTCGAAGGGTTGGCCGGCCCGTATCCAGTGGTGAACGAGCTCGCCGGCATGTTGCTCCACGCCCGGGGGATCCGAGGACTCGAGCGCCTCCGCGATTCGGCGATGGAGGTGGGCTCGGCGGGCGGAGCTCATGCGGTCATACAGCACCCGCTGTATCAGCGAGTGCTGAAAGGCGTATCTGCCGGGACGATCGGCAACCTCAGTCACCAGTGCCGCGGTGGTAGCCCTCTCCAGCAGGTCGAGAAGCTGGTCCGGGGTTCGTTGGCTGACGCTCGCCAGCAGGTCGGATTCGAATTCGCGACCGATGACGGATGCCGCCGACAAGACGTTGGCGTCGTCTGGCCCGAAACGGGCGACCCTCGCCCCGATGGAGTCGCGCACACTTCCGGGAATACTGCGCTCGGGTTCATGGAGGACTCCGCATTCGCCGAGCGGCTCATCGACCGGGTCGCCAGCCGCAAGAGCCCTGGCTCGGGCCGACGACAGGTGACGAAGCATCTCCACGACGAAGAACGCGTTGCCACTCGTTTCCCGATGCAGATAGTCGACGAGCTCGGGCTCTCCGGCTGGCAGGGACCCGGTATCCATCGACTCCATCAGGCTGACGATGTCCGCCCTCTCCAATCCGTCGAGTTGTAAGCGGGAGACGTTCGCCTCCCTCTCGATGGCGGCCAGCGAGTGCAGCAGTGGGTGATCGTCTGAGAGTTCCGACTCCCGGTATGTCATGACGATGACAAGCCGTTCCGCAGTGGTCGCCGCCACCAGATGGCGGAGCATGAGCAGTGCGGCCGGGTCCGCCCAGTGCAGGTCGTCCAAGATCAAGAACACGGTTTGGGGCAGTGACCGACCGACCAGGGCGACGACGGATGAGAACATCAAGAACCGATCCGTTTCGGCCTCTACCGAAGTCGTCGCAGCTGTAGCTCCCTGCGGCACTGATGGAAGCAGGGGGCTCAGTCGAGCAAGATGATGCTCCCAGGTCGGCCGGGGCAGACCGGCGGTCAGATGGGTCAGCGCTTCGACGAATGGCTGGTAGGGGAGTCCGAGGTCCTCATCGCATCGGCCGTAGATGGCGATACCGCCGGCACGGTGAACTGCTCGAGCGGCTTCGCCGGCGAGGGTGGTCTTGCCGATTCCAGCCTCACCGGAGATGACCACCACCCGCCGACCATGACCGAGCGAAGCTCTTTCGTAACTGTCCATGAGCTGGCCGATCTCATCCGAGCGTCCGACGAAGCCGAGCTCGGGAGGAATGGCGAGCCGCGGTTGCAAGGGCAGCCCATCAGAGCGCTCGATACCATCGGCCGGACGTGTGACTTCATGGGCGGCAACTCCCGACCAATCGAGCTCGCCGCGCTGTTGGAGTACCGCCACCTCGAGTTGCTGCAGTGCCGAGCCCGGGTCAATCCCGAGATCGTCCGACAAGCGCTTCCGGACCTGCTGGTAGGCGCCGATCGCTTCGCTCTGGCGACCTGACCGGTAGAGGGCCAGGATCAGCTGGGCCCACCGGCGTTCCCGATAGGGCTCGATATCGACGGCTGCGATGAGCTCGGACACCAGTCGTTCGTGTTCCCCACAGGCAAGTCGGGCGTCGAAGCGGTCCTCTTCCGCCGTCCTCCGCATCTCGTCCAGCCGGGATGCTTCCCGTTGGCCCAACTGGTGGTCGGCGAGGTCCCCCAGCGGAGGTCCCCGCCACAGATCCAGGGCTCGTGCCAGTATCTCCGCGATGTTCCGTGGATCGCGACCGTGGAGATCTGAAGCCTGCCTGACGAGGTCGGCAAAGCTCAGTGCATCGACATTCGCGGCGGCCACCCTGAGGCGGTAGCCCTCCCCGACGGTCTCGATGCAGCCCGCCGGCAGGCGGTGCCGCAAGGCGGACACGTATGTCTGCACGGCGGTACGGGCAGAGCGCGGGGGTTCTTCCCCCCAGAGCGCGGCGATGATCTCCCCGACTCCGACGACGCGGCCGGACCGCCCGGCCAGGAGGCCGATCACCCCGCGTTCCTTCGGGGCCGACACCTCGACCTCGACCCCACCCACCCGGAGCGAGAACGGGCCGAGGACCCCGATCTCGACCGACCCGATGGACGTCATGTGACTGTCCCCGTCGTCACCCACGCCTGCTCCTCGTAGTTGGACACCCTGACCATGTCCGCCACCGCTTGAGTACGGCTTGAGCGGCGCTTGAGCCTGGGAATTTATCTTTGCAGCTAGTGATGAGCAATACCCCCGATCCGGATGGCATTGGGCGGCGACTCCGGGGGCGGGCGGCTCCACCCCGGCGCACCCCGACCGCCTTCAATGCCTCCCCTGGGGGCTGCGACCGCCGACGGCGCCGGGGGGCGATGCCGTGACAAGGAGAAGAGTATGAAGACCGCGAGGACAGTGAAGATGGCCGTGGTTGCCGTGATGGCAGCGGCGGCATTGGCCGTCGGTGGCATCGCAGTCAATGCAGCGGCCAGCAGCACCGCGGTCACCTACTACGCGTGTCTGGGGTCGGCAGGAACTCTCAGCCACGTGGGAACGAAGAAGCCAGCCACGACGGTCTGCAAGTCGCCCTCCAAGACCATCTCGTGGAATTCGCAGGGACCCGCCGGTGCCGCCGGCGCGACGGGCGCCGCCGGTCCGCAGGGTCCTGCCGGGTCGACGGGCGCCACCGGGGCCGCAGGCGCGACCGGTCCCCAGGGCCCGGCCGGTGTGCAAGGCGCGACGGGAGGAACCGGACCGGCTGGACCGGCCGGACCAGCGGGTCCGACCGGTGCCCAGGGAGCGACTGGTCCGCAAGGCCCGGGGTCACCGCAGCTGTCGAAGTCCCAACTCGCCCTGCTCCAGTGGTGGGACGATCCGGCCCGGGGTGCGACCTACTCCACCGGAGAGGAGTCCTATGAGGCAGCGTTTGACGGAGCCAATATCTGGGTGGCCAACGCCAGCGTGAGCGGGTCGGTGTCGAAGATCGTGGTGGCAACCGGCGCGGTGAGCACACCGGTGACCGGTCTCGACGAGCCCATCGCCATCGCCTTCGATGGCACCAATCTGTGGGTTGCCGACTTCGGCTCCAACTCGGTCAGCGAGATAAGCACGGCCGGCACCGTACTGCATACGATCACAGGCTTCAATGATCCGTACGCACTGGCGTTCGATGGCTCCAACATATGGGTTGCCAACGGCAACAGTGACACCGTCAGCCGAGTCAATGCGACGACCGCCACCGTCACCGCCACCGTCGCCGTCGGGGTCGGTCCCTCCGCACTTGCCTTCGACGGGACCAACCTCTGGGTTGCCAATGCGGGCAGCAACTCCGTAACCGAAATCAATCCGATCGCAGCCACCACCATCGGTTCGCCGGTCCCGGTCGGCAACACCCCCGAGGGGATCGCCTTCGACGGCGAAGATCTCTGGGTCACGAACTCCCTGGGCAATACGGTCTCTGAGATCAGTGCCTCGACGGCCAAAGTCGTGGCGACGGTGACCGTCGGAACGGGCCCCATCGCGGTGGCCTTCGACGGCACGGACGTTTGGGTTGCCAACGAGGAGTCGAGCACCCTCTCGCAGATCGATCCCACCACCGGCTCGGTGATCGGTACAGGAGGTAGTGGACTGTCCGGTCCCACGGGGCTTGTCTTCGACGGCAGCGACATGTGGGTCGTCAACGGTGCGAGCGGCACGCTGACAAAGTTCCGGGCCACGTGAAACCCCCCGGCAGGAGCCACTCCGGACGGCACCCGTTGCCGCACCCACGGATGCTTGTCGATAAGATCCCTGCCGGGTCCAGTCAGCCCGGCGGCACATGGCGAGGCGTGGAATAGCAAAGACTGAGGAGGCGAAGATGGTGGGGCATTCAGATTCTCGACGCTCTGGTGGCGCGCGCGTCCGGCCGAGGTGGAAGCGCGCAACACTGTCCGCCACGATCCTCCTTGCAGTCACGGCCGGTGTGGTGGCCACGCCCGGTATCGCCCACGCGGCAACGGCGGTCTCGAATGTGACAACATTCATCACGCCCCCGACCGCGGCGGCGGGAGGGCTGACCACCTACGCGGTCTCGTTCGAGACCTCGTCGACCGGCGAACTGGACGCCTCCGCCGGGAGCGCCGTCACCATCGCCCTGCCGCCCA
>JBEKOI010000072.1:0-14914 GCA_049521915.1 Acidimicrobiales bacterium
GCACTCACCCGCACCTACCAGACCACCGCCGACGGGGTCGAACGCACACTGGCCACCCACGTGCTCGGCCCCTACCTGCTGACCGCCGCCCTGGTCCCCCTTCTGTTCTCCTCGGCCTGCGGGACCGACGACGCCTCCGGCGCCCCGGCCACCATCGTCACCATGAGCTCGGGAGGCATGTACTCACAACGCTTCGACCTCGGTGCCCTCGAGGCCGGACCCGACGGGTATGACGGCGTCGCCGCCTACGCCAGGGCCAAGCGGGCCCAGCTGGTGCTGGCCCAAGCGTGGGCCGCCCGCTTCGCTCCGGCGCCGGTGGCCAGTTACGCCATGCACCCGGGCTGGGTGGACACGCCCGGCCTGGCCGAGGGCCTGCCCAGGTTCAGGACCCTCATGCGCCCGCTGCTGCGCACCCCCGACGAGGGGGCCGATACCGCGGTGTGGCTGGCCGCCGGCGGCCCCACAGTGGCGGCGCGGGCGGCAGGAATCGAACCGGTCACCTCGGGCTTCTTCCACGACCGGCATCCCCGTTCCGACCACCGCTTCCCGGTCACCCACCCCAGCGGTCCCGGTGATCCGGAACGTCTCCTGGCCTGGTGTGCGGCACGTACCGGGACCGAGACGCCCGGCCCGGAGCAAGGCCATGACTGATCCGGTGACCATGGGTGCGGGGAGGACGGGACGAAGGGGCTCCACCGCCCCGGTGTCCCGGATCGCCATCGCCGGCGCTAGCGGCTACGTGGGCCGACTGCTGGCCGACCAGCTGGCCGGGGCCGGCCATCAGGTGTCCGCCCTGGGACGGCATCCGGACACCCTGCCTACCGGTGAGCGGATCTCGCCCGTCATCGTCGACGTGGCCGACCCCGAGAGCACCGCCCAGGCGCTGGCCAGTGCCGACGCCGCCTACTACCTCGTCCACGCCATGGCTGGTGGCACCGGCTTCGAAGCCCGCGACCGCGAGCTGGCAGAGGCCTTCGGCCGGGCGGCCACGTCGGCCGGCGTCGGGCGCATCATCTACCTGGGCGCTCTGGGCCGGGGCGACCTGTCGACCCACCTGGTCAGCCGCCAGGAGGTGGGCGCAGTGCTGGCCGCCTCCGGTGTGCCGGTGGTGGAGCTGCGCGCCGCAGTCATCCTCGGGGCCGGCAGCATCTCGTACGAGATGTTGCGCTCGCTCACCGAGCGCCTGCCGGTCATGGTCTGCCCGCGCTGGATCACTACCCGGCTCCAACCACTGGCCGAGAGCGACCTGCTCGACTACCTCGCCGGCTCGCTCGTCGCCCCGCCGGGCATCTACGAGATCGGCACTCCTGACGTGACCGACTACGGGGCCATGATGCGCAGCTACGCCGAGGCGAGGGGGCTCCGGCCCCGGCGAATCTTCACCGTGCCCTTCGTCACACCCTCGCTGTCGGCCCGCTGGGTCGACCTGGTCAGCCCGGTGGACCGGCGCATCAGCCACGCCCTCATCGAGAGCCTGGTCAACGAGGTGCTCGTCCACGATCCGGCGCGCACATGGGCCGCCTTCGGCATCACCCCGCTGCCGGTCGGAGAAGCCGTCCGCCGGGCCATCAGCGACGAGGGCGACCGGGTCTCGGCCGGGCTGTTCGACCGCTCGCTGTCACTCGGCACCGGTGTCTACACCATTCGATGCGCGGCACCGCTTGACCCTGGGCGCATCCAGGCGGTGCGGGACGACCTGGCCCAGGTGGGTGGAGACCTCTCCTGGTACGGAGTGACGTGGGCCTGGGCGCTGCGCCTGGCCCTCGGCCGGCTGTTCGGCGAGAAGCTCCGGACCCAGCGGCCCGACCGGCTCATCCCGGGAGCGGTGGCCGACTGGTGGCAGGTGGTGCGGGCTGATCCCGACCATCTGGTGCTGGCCTCGGTGGGATGGTTCTGTGGGGACGGCTGGCTCGCACTGCGCATCGCCGATGCACCGCCATACCTGGAACAGGCCTCCGCCTTCCGGCCCAAGGGCCTCCTCGGCCTCGTCTACTGGTGGGCCCTCTGGCCCGTGCACCAGGTGGTGTTCCGGGTCATGGTGCGGAGCCGGGTTCGCCGGAGCCGACGGACCCGCCGGAGCCGATGGAGCCGATGGAGCCGATGGAGCCACCGGACCCGCCCGTTGCGCCCAACGGCCGTCACCACCCAGGAGGGCAATCCCGTCGAATCGACCCCGGCCGCCTGAACGATGACGGTCGCCGTTCTCTGGTTCCGGCGAGACCTGCGCCTCGATGACCTGCCCGCTCTGCGGGCCGCGGCTGAGGCCGGGCCCGACGGCGTGGTGGCCCTGTTCGTGGCCGACCCGGCTCTCCTCGAACCAGCCGGGCCGAACCGACGACGCTTCCTGGCCGCGGCGTTGGCCGCCCTCGATGCCGAACTCGGGGGCGCCCTGGTGGTACGCAGGGGCGACCCGGTCCGCGTCGTCCCGGCCGTGGCCGCCGAGGTCGGGGCGGCCGTGGTGACCACCACGACCGATTTCGGTCCCCACGGCGCGGCGCGTGATGCTGCGGTGGCCCTCGCACTGTCGGCCGACGGGCGTCAGCTGATGACGGTCGACTCCAACTACGCGGTGGCCCCGGGCCGGGTCCGCACGGGGACCGGCGCGCCGTACAAGGTGTTCACCGCGTACCGGAGGGCCTGGGAGGCGGTCGAGTGGCCGCACCCGTCCTCCACTCCTGACGTGCGATATCGACGCCTCGGGAGCGACACGTACGATCTCTCCCTGGAGCCAAGCTCGGCCACTCCCGGGTCCCACGGTCTGCCCGACTGGTGGGAGGGCCTCCCACTCGGTCCCGCGGCGGCGCTCCCCGACGCCGGGCCCTCGGCGGCGTGGGACCGGCTCGAGCGCTTCGTGGCCGGGCCTCTGGCCGACTACGACCGTGACCGTGACCTCCCCGCAGTGCCGGGCACCTCGGGTCTCTCGCCCCACCTGCGCTTCGGCTGCATCCACCCCCGCAGCGTGCTGATGCTCCTCGGCCACGGGGCAGGGGCCGAGCGTATGCGGGCCGAGCTGGCCTGGCGTGAGTTCTACGCCGATGTGCTGTGGCACCGCCCCGACTCGGCACGCGCTCCGCTCCTGGAGTTCGGCGCCCGGCTCCGCTGGGACACGAATGAGCGGGCACGGGAGCGGTTCGCGGCCTGGGCCACGGGGACGACCGGCTACCCACTGGTCGACGCGGGTATGCGCCAGCTCCTGGCCGAGGGCTGGATGCACAACCGGGTGCGCATGGTCACGGCCAGCTTCCTGGTGAAGGATCTGCACATCGACTGGCGGCTCGGTGCCCGGTGGTTCATGTGGCACCTCGTCGACGGTGACCTGGCCTCCAACCAACACGGCTGGCAATGGGTGGCCGGCACGGGAACCGACGCCGCCCCGTTCTACCGGGTGCTCAACCCGACCCGCCAACAGGAACGGTTCGACGCGACGGGGGCCTACGTCAATCGCTATCTCCGTGTCGGTGCCCCGTACGAACCCGAGCACGTCGCCACAGGGGGTGCTGAATCGGGCTCGGTTCCCACCGAGGTCCTGGTCGACCACGCGGCCGAGCGGCACGAAGCCCTGGCCCGCTTGGCCGAGGCGCGCCGATCCGACCCGTGAGCGTGAGAATCCGGGTGCTCGACGGTCAACCCGCCGAGGGGTCCGATGCTCCGAGTAGCAACGCGGCCAGCGCGTCGGCGAGCCGGGCGTTGCCGGCAATGGTCGAGTTCGGTGACTGCTCCGCTCGGGCGATGACCTGCTCGACCACCTGTCGCGCTTGGGGCTCACCGATCGGCTGCAGCGGGTTCGTCGCCGCGGCGTTGACTGCGGCGACCGTCGAGCCAGAGGGCGTCCCGACCCGGACCTCGTAGCGCGAGCTGCCGGTGGGCGCGACATAGGCAGACCGGCTCCCGTCGGGGTTGCTCGTCACCGTGTCCACCACGGCCCCGCCCGAGGTCGTGACCGTGCCGTGGACCGTTGCCGGGATGTAGACGAGGGTCTCTGCCCGGCGGTCTCCGCGGTGCACGACCCCGCCGCCGGCGGCCACCATGTCGAAGGTACGGGACATCGGGTCGTACAGGTAGGCGAGCAGTGACCCGGCCGTGGCCCTCGGCCAGACACGGGCCAGGTACTGCTCCCGGGACGGGATCAGGACGTCCTTGGGTGACGGAGGGACAGTCGGATCCCCCTTGCCCGGTTGGCCGTTGGCGGTGGTCTGGTAGGTGCTGTGCTGCCAACGGACGCACCAGCAGGTGCCCATGGTCGACGACAGCCCCTTCCAGGCCCAGACGGTGCCGCCGGTGAGGGTCGCCTCCTGAGCCGCCGTCTCGCCGGCCAGCACGGCGCTGTCGGTGCTGGACGAGTCGCCGAACTCGGTTGTGAACGCGGCCGCGTGCATGGCCTGGGCCTCGGCTTCCGCCGTCTGGTAACCGAAGGTGTAGCTGGGCGGGAACGGACTTCCGGCGATCGTGTACCCGATGAACTGGTCCAGTGTGAATGCATGGGTGTAGATGTGCGGTGCCCAGACGAGGTTCGGGTAGTGGGTGATCGGCTTGCTGACCTGCGGGGAGAAGTCGACCAGGTTGCGGTAGGCCATGGGCTCGACGAAGATCTGCTGTCGGTTCACCCTGGCCAACTGCGGATAGGCGCAGGCATTGGCGAGCGATGTCGGCTCGGTGGCCGGACATGTGGGCAGCCCGTCGCGTACACCGGTGAGCGCCTCGATGACCCGTTGGTAGAAGGGGAAGAGGTCCTGTGCGGTGGCGGTGTAGAGATTCTCCACGGGTAAAGAGGCGAGCGATCCGGGCTGGGGCTCGTTCATCACCTCGTACCCGAGGACGGTCGAGTTGTCCTCGAATGCCTTGGCCAGCGCAACGAGTGCCCCGATGTAATGGTCCTGGAGACCGGGACCGGGCGCCGCCCCCTGAGCCGACGGCACGGTGTGGTTGTGCCAGAAATTGTAGAAGGCGGCACCTTCCGCGGGGTTCAGGTCACTCTCGCCGTATAGCGCGCACGCCGGCTTACCGTCGGTGAAGACGGCCCACGCGGGGGCCCCGTCGCTGCCTCCCGACGACGTGCAACCGGCCGGCAGTGTCGATGGCCTGCCCGGGAGGATGTAGCGCGAATACTGGTCCTGGTGCATGTCGAGGATGACGTAGATGCCCTGCTGTCGGGCCCAGCCGACGACCTGCTCCACCCGCTGGATATAGATGGCGCTATAGGCACCAGGCTGGGGCTCGAGCTGGCTCCAGTTGAGCACCAGGCGAATCACGTTGAAGCCGAGCGACCGGAGCTGAGCGAAGTCGTTGCCGCGGCCCGGGGAAGTGGATTGGTCGTAAGGCGGCAGATCCTCCTGCACTTCGCACAGCGGAGGCTGCGGGATAAGCGCTGAGGCCGCCGGGCACCTGCCGTCGTAGGCCCTCGGGTTCACCGGGAAGATCGCCGGGCCGCCATTGGCGTCCGGGTAGGCGACATCCTGCATCCCGACGACGGCGGCACCCTGCAGCAGGACGTGCCGGCCATGCGGATCGGCCAGATACGGGGTGGCGTCCGCGGCGCCGACAGCAGGCGTCACGACATGCAGGAAGGGAAGTGACGGAAGGCTTCCGCTGCTCGCTGAAGGCGTCGAACCACTGCCACATGCGGCAACAACAAGTGCCACGCCGATGAGCAGGAGCACGGCCGGAGGTCCATTCGATCGCCGTCGGAACGAGTGGGCGGGGTCCGGGGGAGAGGACGGCATCAGAGCATTATGCACGTGAATCCGATCTCGACCTCAGCGAAGCTCGACCGTCTGGAAGCGGTCTGCCTGTCTGGAGATTGGGAGCTCCTCGCCTATGAGGAGCGCAACCAGAACTCGATCATCCAGGAGGAGGGGCTCAGAGGGCAGGGTCGGGATCGTCGACCGAGGCGAGACCCGCCCCGTAGGCACCCGCCGCCAGCACCCTCCGGACCTCAGCCATTGCTGTCTCCATCCCACCTGGGAGGACGAGCGCCGCATCACCCAGATCGATGAATGCGACTGCACCACCGTCTTCGATTCCCCAACGATGCCGAAGTTCAGCCGGAAGGCTCATCTGCCCTCGCTGAGAGACCGTCGCCGTGACAACCTGAACCACGTTCGCCTTGTACACGGGTACTCCGTACAAGGCGGCGGTGGGCTTTACCGCTTCCTTCCCACCACAAACTGGTGATCGCTGCGGGTGCGGTACACCCCACGCTCATCCCGAAGAGGCGCAATGGCCACCAGCACGGCGGCGCGCAGGGCCGCCGGATCGTTGGAGCACAGTGCGGGGACCGCGGGGCCCACGCTCGACAGGGCCCGCCAGGCAGTGTCCGCGTCCGGCCACTCCATCGTCGAGACGCGAGCGCCGCGCTCGAGCACCGAGAAGCCACTCCTGTCCAGCATCTCCTCGGCGACGCCCGGAGCGGCGATGTCGTTGAGGCGTCTCATCGAGCTCCTGTGCTGCTCGGGAGCGTGAAAGGCAAAGACCTTGAACACCTCACGGATGTCGAGGGGTGGTCCCTGCCCCCAGAAACTGACGGCAACCAGCCCGCCGGGGCGCAGCACCCGATGGACTTCATCGAGCGCCGCACCGCAGCCACCCCAGATGCCGTTCACCGACAGGACAGCGTCGAAGCGCTCATCGGCCCAGGGCAGTTCGAACATCGAGCCGATCCGAAGGTCCGCGGTCGGGGTGCGGTCGCAGGCCACAGCCACGAGCTCAGCGGCCGCGTCGATGCCGGCGACGTCGGCCCCCATGCCGTCTGCGACGCGGACGCCGAGTCCTGACCCGCAGGCCACATCGAGAACCGACATCCCCGGGCCGACCCCGAGCCTGGGGAGCAGCGCGACGAGCATGTCGAGCGAGTAGTGCTCATAGAGGCACGACCAGTCGACGGCCCTGCTCCCCCACGCCTTCCCCGCCTCCTCCCACCTGTGGGGCGGCGTGGCGGTCACCGTGTCGCTGTGCTCGGGTGCCATGGACCCATCGTGGGCCATCGGCCCGGAAAGGTCTTGAACTTCCGGTGGAGATCTCCTGGAGGCGATCATCAGGGGATGACCGCTCAGTCTTCATGACTGACCGGTCGCCATGCCCGAGAGTGGAGTCAGCGGCGACATCCGCCGCCGCATCCCGACCGGGAGGAACCACCATGACCCAGACTGAAGCCCCCACCGTAGACAACGGCGTGAACATCGAGGCGCTCCGCGGCGCCCGGCAGGCACTGACCGATGCGCCCGAGGCGGCGCAGTTCCAGTGGGGTGCCCGCTGCGAGTGGGTGAACGGCACCCACAGCCGCTCGACCATCACCGAATTCTCCGGTCTCGGCGAGCGTCACTCCCACAGGCAGGCCTACACCATCGAGGCGGACCATCCCGAAGTGTTTGCGTCGGAGGACAACGGTGCCACCCCTCCCGAGATCATCCTCGGGGCCCTGGCCTCCTGTCTCACCGCCGGCGTGGCCACGGTGGCCACCAACCGCGGCATCCAGTTGCGCTCGGTTACCGCAACCGTGCAGGGCGGCATGGACATTCAGGGCATCCTCGGCATCGATGGCGACGTCCGCAACGGCTTCGACCGCATCGACGTCCGGTTCGACATCGATGCGGATGCCAGCCCGGCCGACATCGAGGCCATCGTGGCGCAGTCCCAGAAGCGCTCCGCCGTCTTCGACATCGTCACCAACCCGACCACCGTGCAGGTCACCGTGGCCTGAAGCACGCCACCGGCGACGGAGAGCCTGAAATGCATACGTCGGTCGTCGTCGTCGGAGCCGGCCCCGGTGGTCTCGCCATGAGCCATCACCTCACCGGGGCCGGCGTCGACCACGTGTTGCTCGAACGGGGGGAGGTGGCACACGCCTGGAGAACCGAACGATGGGACTCGCTCCGCCTCCTGACCCCCAACTGGATGACGGCGCTGCCCGGCGCACGCTACGAAGGCGACGACCCTGACGGGTACATGACCGCTTCTGAGACCGTGGCGACATTGGACGCATACCGCTCCTCTTTCGACCCGCCCCTGCGCACCGGGATCGAGGTCGAGGCTGCTTGTCATACCGGCACCGGTTTCGAGGTCCGCACGTCGGAGGGGACCTGGCGCTGTGACGCGCTGGTGGCGGCCACGGGCGGGTCGAGCGAGCCCCGCATCCCGGCTGTCGCCTCGGAGCTCCCGCCGTCAGTCCAGCAGTTCCCCTCCCTGTCCTACCGACGACCGGCCCAGATCGACGACCGGGGCCGCGTCCTGGTGGTGGGTGCATCAGCCTCCGGGGTGCAGATCGCGGACGAGCTGCGGCGGGCCGGCCGTGACGTCGCCATCTCGGTCGGCGAGCACATACGGTTGCCGCGCTCCTACCGGGGATGCGACATCTACGCGTGGCTGGACCGGATCGGTCAACTCGACGAGGGATGGCAAGAGGTCGACGACCTCCAGCGTGCCCGCCGGCACGCATCGGTACAGGTGGTGGGGAGCGATGACGGGCGGGAGGTCGACCTCCACTCCCTGCAGGCCCTCGGTGTCCAGCTCGTGGGGCGACTCATGGCGATCCGGGGCACGACAGCGTTGTGTTCGGGTGGCCTGGGAAGCCTCGTCGCCAATGCCGATCTGAAACAGGCCAGACTGCTCCGCCGCATCGACGAGTGGGTCGACGAGCACGGCATGGCCGATCTCGTCGGCCCTGCGGTGGAACCGAGCCCGACGGTCCTCACCCAGGTGCCGACCGAGCTGGACCTGGCCGGCTTCACGACAGTGATCTGGGCCACGGGCTTCCGCCCCACCTACCGCTGGTTGGATCCACGAGCGCACGGCCGTGGTGGCCGCGTCGACCATGACGGCGGTGTCGGGAGCATGCCCGGCCTCTACCTGCTGGGCCTCCCCTTCCTTCGGCGGCGTCGCTCGAACCTGCTGGCGGGATTGGGCCTCGATGCGGCCGAACTCGGTCAGCACCTGGTCGAGTACCTGGGGACCGTCGGGCGGCTGCGCACCCCGCTACCCCGCTGAGGCCCGGGTCAGGTCTCCCCGGTGAGCGCACGCCGGGTCCGCAGCACGATGTCCTCGACGGGACAGACGGCACCGGCGGCAAGCAGCTCCCCGGCGCGCTCCGCCCCCAACGAGTCCACGAGCTGGTCCCTGGTGGCAAAGGCCAGGTCATGCAAAGTGCTCGACATCGGCGCCACTCCGAGCATGGCATGCGTCTCGATGGCACCGAGCAGCTCGAGGGCGAGTTCGGCCTGGCCGATCCGATCCAGGGCGATCGCACAGCGCGACAAAGTGTGCCACTGCTGCGACCAGTCGCCGGCGCGGTCCCAGACTCCGACCATGTCGGCGAGACCCGCACACCCGGCCTCGAGCTCACCTCGGGAGACGAGGAGTCCGCTGGCCTCCGTGAAGGCGAACCCGTGCATCCAGCGGTTGCCGGCGGCCTGGGCGATGCGGCCGCTGGCGGTGAATGCCTCCAGGGCTTCGTCCTCGGTTCTGCTGGCAAACCCGCGGGCGACAGCCACTGAGGCCAGGTCCGTCGGGGACGCAGTCTGCTTTGCCGCCTCGTCGGCCCGTCCGATGAGGGCGTCGGCCTCGTCGTAGGCGCCGTTCGAGCTGTGTCCAACCGCCCCCATGTAGCAGGCGTGGACCAGCCGCGACGGGTTCCCGGACTCCTCCGCCAACTCGATCTGGCGGATCACCTCAGCGTGGCCCGTCGTAAAGTCGCCCACGAGGTACAGCACGTTGGCGAAGGTTCGCTCGGCGAGACCGCTGGGAAACACCGAGAGTCGCTGTTCGAGATTACGGGTCTCTCCTGCGAGCCGGATTGCGAGATCGAACTCGCCGCGGACCCAGGCGCCATACGCACGGATCCCGGTCAGCATGGGGGCCAGCGGGTGGTCGAGCGCGCCTGGCGCGTGGCAGGCGGCGTCCGCCCAGGTGAAGACTTCGTAGCGCATGGCCCGCATGGCGAACTCGCGGATCGAGCCGATGAGACCGAAGCTGACGTCGAAGTCCCCGAGCTCGAGGGCAAAGCGTTGTGCGGCTCGCAGGTCGGCGAGTGAGGATCCCGCTCTAGCGATGGCGTCACCCTCGCCGGGGCCACAGAGCTCGGCCTCGACCGCTCCGGCCTCTGCCGCGAAATGCCTCGCGTGCGCGGCGAAGAGCTCGGCGGCCCGGTCGCCGGTCAGGCGAGTGCGCCCATATTCCCGGAGCGTCTCGAGCAGTTCGTAGCGGGTCGAGCCGCCCGCCTGTGGGCGCACCGCAAGCATGGAGCGTTCGGTCAGCCGGGTCAGCAGGTCAAGGGTGTCGCCCCCGGGCGCCATCGCCTCTGCCGAGCGCAGATCGAAGGATCCGGCCAGCACCGACAGCGCGGTGAAGAGCGCCCGCTCGTCGGGTTCGAGCATGTCGTACGACCAGCTGATGGCGTCGTGCATCGTGCGGTGGCGAGGATCGCTCCCCCTGCGAATCGCCTTGAGTACCCCAAAACGCTGGTCAAGGCGGTGGGCGACTTCGGTAACCCCGATCGCACGCGCCCGTGCCGCAGCCAGCTCAATGGCCAGCGGGATTCCGTCGAGGCGCTGGCAGATCTCGACGACCTGCAGCGCAACAGCCTCGTCGAGGACGAAGGAGGGGTCGGCGGCCTTGGCCCGAGCCACGAAAAGGGCGACGGCGGGGATCGCGGCCAGTTCGCCGAGCACCACATCGGATGCGAGAGGGTCCTTGGGCCCGGTCGGCAGCGGATCCACGGTCCAGAGGCGCTCACCAGCGACGGCGAGAGGTTCGCGGCTGGTGGCGACGATCGACACGGCGGGCGCCTCGCGCAGGATCCGCGCCACCAGATCGGCCACGGGCTCGATCAGGTGTTCGCAATTGTCGAGCACCAACAGGCTGTGCCGGGGGCGCAGCAGATCGATGATCGCTTCGTCGATCGAGCTCGACCTTCGCAGGTTGACGTCGATGGCCGTGGCAAGCGCTGCGGCCGTGGCGTCCTCGTCGACGACTCCGACGAACTCCACGACGTGGACGCCGTCCTCGAAACGGCCGCTGACCGTGCGGGCCAGCTCCATGGCCAGCGAGGTCTTCCCGACGCCACCGGGGCCGATGAGCGTCACCAGCCGGTAGTCGGCGATCATCTCCGCCAGCTGCTCCAGCAACGTCTCCCGGCCGATCAACGGCTGCACGCGGGCGCCGATCGACGTCGTCGTAGCCACAGGGGACCGTGCGACATCGGCCCGGTCTTCTTCGTCCTCCACCACGGTCGCTACGAATTCGTACCCCTTGCCGTGCACCGTCCGGATGATCAACTGCCGGCTGCCGTCGTCACCGACGGCTTGGCGGACCGCCTTGATCCGCGTCGTCAGTGCCGACTCACTCACGAAGCGGTCACCCCACACCGCATCGAGCAGTTCCTCCTTGCGCACCACCGCGCCGCGGTGTTGGACGAGGTAGGCGAGCACGTCGAACACCTGGGGTTCGACCCGGATCTCTTCGCCAGCCCGCCGGAGGACGATGCGGTCCAGGTTCAACTCGCAATCGGCGAATCGGATCACATTGCCGACCGTAGCCTGCGGCCATTGTCGACGCCGACCCGGTCCGACTGTCGCAGCCGGACATCCGACACATCTCTCCCATTCACGCGGTCACCATCTCGGCCACCACAGGTCCGCGTTTCAGGGAGCAGCCCGGCGCATCAGTCGCTTGTGCTCACGGATCACCCCCCGATCCTTGTGAGCCAGCTCGAGGGCCCGTTCCATCGCACGACTGACCAGCGACGCTTCACTCGCCAGTTCGTGGGCGATGCCCGCCGACAGTGCTTCAGGCCCCGGGAACCGGCGACCTGTCAGCAAGGAATCCCGTAGGGCTGCGCCGGGGAGGTGGGCGGCGACCACCTCGAACATTGTCGCCGTCAGCGGGAGTCCGAGGTCGACCTCGGGAAGACACCAGAATCCCCTGTCCTCACGCATGATGACGATGTCGTGTGCGCTGGCCAACATGGCACCGGCGGCAAAGGCGTGGCCGTTCACCGCGGCCACGGTGATGGCCGGAAAGTCCAGGACGCGGACCAAAAGACGTTCTACGTCGTTGAGGAATGACTTGTCGCTCGCCCCTTCCCCGAGTAGCCAATCGAGATCCAACCCGTTGGAGTAGAACTTTCCCGTGCCCGTCGTCACGAGGGCAAATGGACCCTCGATCGCTTCGAGTGCGTCGAGCTCGGTGTGCCACGCATCAATGCTCGTGCGATTGAACCGGTTCTCACCGGCGTCCATCCGGAGGAGGGCGACGTCTCCTCCCCGTTCAACGGTGAACACCGGCTTCAGCTCGTCGTCGCTCTGTGGCATGAGGTGCTCCGTGTGTCGAATCGGAATGGGCCGTCGCCAATAGTCTGCCTCCTCGGCGAGATCTTCGGCCTGGCCGGACGTACGAAATCCACCACCGGTTTGAAACCACCCTGGATTCCGCCGTGCCCTTCCCCTCATGAGGGCCGACCGATTCCCTCAGGGCCACACCCTGTCACCCAGGGGCTTTGCCGCTGTAATTGCCCGAACGACATTGCGTGAATTTCCGTGACACCACCGAATGTTTGGGCCGGGTTCGAGCAGGGAATAGCTCAACTGGGGTAGTAGACGGTGGGATGCGGGGGAATGGGGGAATGGGGGAATGGGGATGCAGACGGCGGGATTGAGGTCGCGGGCGCTCTGTGCCCTGTCGGCTGTGGGCATGCTTGCACTGGGAACGCTGGTCTTCGTGCCATCGGCCTACGCGTCGGACACGGTGCCCAGGGGGCCGACAGGGGTGGTCGCTACTCCTGGCAACGGTTCGGTGATCGTGCGGTGGAGGGCTCCGGCGAACGACGGCGGGAGTGCCATCACCGGCTATGTCGTCAGATCGAGTCCGGGGTCGAAGGCCTGCAAGACGACTGGTGCCAAGGCCTGCACCATTCATGGACTGAAGAACGGCACCACCTACACCGTGGGGGTGAGAGCCCATAACCAGGATGGATTGGGCTTGGCCTCGGCCCATGTCAGGGTCCAGCCCGGCGTCCCTTTGACCCCCAAGGACGTGGGAGCGACTGCCGGTAACGCCCAGGCAACGGTTACCTGGGCCGCTCCAGTCACGAACGGGAGCGCCATCAGGAGCTACACGGTGAAGTCGATCCCCGGATCCAAGACGTGCACGAACCACATCACCACGTGCACGATGACCGGCCTCACGAACGGTACTTCCTACCGATTCACGGTCACCGCCACCAACGCCAGGGGAACCGGCGCGTCGGCACTTTCGACCTTGGTCACTCCCCACCTCCCCGCCACCCTCACCATCACCGCCTCCGACGGCAGCCAGACCTTCGGCGGCCTCGTGCCCACCATCACCGCGGTCTACTCGGGCTTCGTGGACGGCGACACCCCGGCCGACCTCACCACCCTGCCCACCTGCGTGTCCGGCACCACGAGCTCGTCCCCGGTGCTCGGCAGCTACACCAGCTCGTGCTCGGGGGCGGTCGACCCCGACTACACCATCCGCTACGTGGACGGCACCACCACGGTCGTGCCCGCCACCCTCACCATCACCGCAAACCCCGAGGTAAAACTGGTTGGCGCCCCGGATCCTGCTCTCACCTTCGTTGTAGTCGGTTTGTTCGGCACCGATACCACGACTGGATCCCTCACCAGAGCTCCCGGTAACACGCCTGGTGTGTATGCCATCGATCAGGGCACGCTCACCGCCGGACCGAATTACACCATCGTCTATGTCGGCAGCTTCCTGACCGTTCTCATTTGACCTGACCTCGGTCCTCTGTGCGGAGCCAAGCAAAGAGGAATCGCGAGGCCTCCCCTCGGAGGGAAGAAGGGCGCCCACCAATCATCTCGGTCGACCCGGCACTCACTCCTAGATTCGCTGTACGGTCCCGGCCTCCTGGGTCGGCATGACCTGAACGGCGGGAAGTGGATACGGCGGCTGGTCGTCGGCGACTTCGTAGACGTCTTCTGTCGTGCACCCGAGCTCCATCACCTCACTCATCGTGTCCCGGGATGTGGAGGGAAGTGCGGGCACTGCCGCGTCGGCCGACCCCATATGCAGCGTCTGAGTGAGGTTCCCGACCGTCTCCCGACGCCAGGCAGAGATATTCGAGGCGTGTATTCCGAACCGCTCCTCCAAGAACCGTACCTGCGAGGTGTGGTCGAGGACCTCAGACGAAACATACCCACCACGGCTGAAAGGCGACACCACCAGCATCGGTACACGGAACCCGAGCCCAAGGGGCCCGGCAACCCCGTTGGCGGTGGCCGGTAGTGGGTCGACGGTGACGTACTCCCCCGCAGTCCCCGCTGGTGCCACCGGCGGAGGTACATGGTCGAAGAATCCGTCGTTCTCGTCGTACATGACGAACAGCACCGTCTTCGACCACGTGTCGGTGTGGGAGATCAGCGTCTGGAGGACCTGATCGATGAACCAGGCTCCGAGGCCCGGAGGAGAGGGCGGATGCTCGTCGTACCCGAGGGGCGGAATGATCCACGAGACGCTGGGCAATGTTCCCGATCGCACGTCGTGGACGAAGTCGTTGGGGAACGTGGGGACGAATGCCTTTTGGTAGAGAGCAGAGGACGGGCTGGAGTATTGGGAGAAGTAGGGAAGGATGGCATCGGAGATGAGCATCACGTAGGGATTGTCCACCCTGTAGGCGAGGCCCGGCGGTGTGTAGGTCTTCCACGAAACCCCGGCATCCTCCAGGAGCTCAGGTACCGTCGTCCAGTTGACGCTGAACCGCGCATCCGATGATGGGTTGGTGATGAGTACCGGTCCACCGTGGGTGCCATCCGGGTCGATGGTTCCGGACATCGCCATCAAACGATTCGGGTGGGTGGGGCCCATGATGGAGCAGTGGTAGCCGTCGCAAAGCGTGAATTCATCGGCCAACGCATAGTGGAAGGGAAGGTCGGCCCGGGTGTGATAT